>DASZAE010000064.1:0-7828 GCA_035945515.1 Terriglobia bacterium | reverse complement strand
TTGCGGAGTTCAGCTACCGGTTCAATCGGCGTGGGCAGGAGGGCAGCCTGTTTAATCAGCTCACACAAGCTTGTCTTGCCAGCAATACCATTATTTACCGAGACTTAGTGGCAGCACCGGAGCAAGCTTGATAACCATATCATGGAACGAACCCAAGAAGTTGTTTCGAATCAATGTTCCTAATAAAAAGTGTCTCATTCGTCTCAACATCTCAGGGCTGGGCTTGACCTGTGGCGCAGAGTTTTGTGGTTAGAACTCTCCAGATTGTCAGCGGTCCGACCACAAGCCGCAGGGTTAAAAAACGAACACTGCGCTACAAAGTGGCTCCAAAGATTAGAAAATGGCCGGGGGAATGGTGAACCGCACAAAATTCACGGAACGAACCCAAGCGACCCTTAGAATCCTATGAACTGGATCGCAGAATTAACATCTCTGATCGCAGGCCAAGTGCTCACGGATGACGCCGCGCGGGCGGAGATCTCCACGGACTTTGGTCGGGTGGTGGAGCGCAAACCGGTTGTCGTGGTGCGTCCGGCATCGGCGCGCGACATTGCAGCAACGGTGAAGTTCGCCGGCCGGCATTCTCTCCTCATTTCAGCGCGGGGCTGCGGCCATTCTCAGAATGGGCTCTCGCTTTCGGATCAAATCGTCCTCGACTTGCGCGGGCTTGACCGAATCCTGAGCGTTAACGAGGCGCGCGGGCAGGTGACATGCCAAGCGGGCGCCACCTGGCGGGCGCTGGTTAATAAGCTGCTGCCGCTCGGCCTTTCGCCGCCAGTGCTCACCAATAATCTCGATGTCACCCTAGGCGGCACGCTTTCGACGGCGGGTCTGGGCGTGGCCTCGTGGCGCCGGGGGACGCAGGCGGATCATTGCTTGGCGCTTGAAGTGGTCACGGGGGACGGCGAGGTCGTGCAATGCGCCGAAGGGTCCGAGTTGTTTGATGCGGTTCGTGGCGGGCTGGGCCGGTTTGGCGTGATCACAGAAGCTACTCTGGAGTTGCGGCGCCACAAGCCGCGTTTTCGCTCATTCGACCTGCTTTATGACGATCTTGACGCGCTGCTGGGGGACCTCAAGATGCTGATGAACGACGAGCGGTTCGATTATCTCGAGTCCTGGTGCGTGCCTTTGCCCCAGGGGCTGAAGACGGTGAATGGGCAGCGCCAGCCCTTCGCGCAATGGTTTTTTCCGCTGCATTGCACGGTGGAAGTGGATGAGACGGGCGCTTTGAGCGCCTCCTCAGAGAAGCTCGCGGGCTTGCACTATTACAAGCACTCGCACACGGAAGACGGCGAGATGGGCGAGTTTTTCTCCCGGCTTGATCCGCTGTTTGATCTTTGGAAAACGGGAGGTTTCTGGGATTGCGCCCACCCGTGGATGGAGTGCATCCTCCCCTGGAGCGCGTGCGCGCTTTACATCCGCCAGATGACCGCGCAGATGCAGCCGCAGTTTTTGACCGGCGGTCATATTCTGCTCTGGCCCGCGCGGGGTGGCGCGGCATCGGCGCCCTACTTTTGCCGTCCCGATGAAGACTACGTAATGGGGCTTGGCATTCTGCCTGCTGTTCCAAAACATTTGCTCGAACGGGCGCTGCCGCGTCTCAAACAGGCAAGCCAAGCCGCAACGATGCTCGGCGGCAAGCGATATCTTTCCGGGTGGCTCGATTTCAATGCCGCCGATTGGGAAGCCCATTTCGGCAGCCACTGGGCAAAAATAAACGAATTGAAGCAAAAATATGATCCGTCGGGGATCTTGGGTGGCTTTGATTAGAAGGCTCTAATAATTACAAGTAATTGATATGAAAAGAGTTAATTGCGAATTGTCGTTCTCCAAGAGGAAAGCGGCGGCTGTAGCGAAGGCCACCGCTGCAAATAACCCCTCTGCCGATAGCCCTTTTGGGTCTTTTGTGGGAGAATAACTCTTGGGCGCCAGCCCAGGCTTTGAAGCTTGAGATTTGCTGACGGGCATCAGCGACTCCAACCTGGGTTGCGCCCATCCACCCCAGCGCATCTAAATATGTATGACGCCATAACTCAGCGGCGTCTGGTTGCGGAACCATCAGAGCGGCCAAGCCCTCCCGGAAGTGATATTAGGAAGACGACATGCCAGAAGTTCAAAAGCAGAAAGTGCTGAAAGACGTTCTGTCGAACGGGTTGACGGTTGTTACCGAGAAGATGCCGGCCGTGCGGTCGGTGTCAATCGGCATTTGGGTTCGAACGGGGTCGAGGCACGAGCGCGAGCCTGAGAACGGCATCACGCACTTCCTCGAGCATATGGTTTTCAAGGGCACTGAGAACCGCACCGCGGAGGAGATTGCCCGCTCGGCGGACGCGATTGGCGGGCACCTTGACGCCTTTACCGCCAAGGAGTGCACCAGCTTCTCGGTGAAGGTGCTGGATGAGCATCTGCCACGCGCTTTTGATGTGTTGTCTGACCTAGTGAAGAATCCGCTTTTCCGCGCCGAGGACATCGCCAAGGAAAGTCAGGTAGTTCAGGAAGAAATCAAGATGGTGGAGGACACGCCGGACGACCTGGTACACGAGATCTTTACCCAGAATTACTGGCGCGGGCATTCCCTGGGCCGCCCGATCCTTGGAACGCGGCGGACGGTGAGGAGTTTCGACCGGCGGCATCTGTTCGACTATTTTCACCGGCATTATGCGCCGCAAAACATGCTGATCACCGCGGCGGGCAACCTGCGCCATAAGCAGATTGTGGACCTGGTTTCCAAGTCCTTTGCCCGGATGCCTGCCGGGAAGCCGGTGGCGAACGAAAAGGCGCCCGTGCCGCATCCTATCATCCGCCGCCGCCAGAAGAAAAACCTGGAGCAGGCGCACATCCTGCTGGGCGCTCCGGCGTATTCGAATTCCCATGACAAGCGGTACGCCTGCTACATCATGAACACTATCATGGGCGGCGGCATGAGTTCGCGCCTGTTTCAGAACATCCGCGAAAAACGCGGATTGGCTTACGCCGTCTTTTCCGGCCTCAGCAGCTTCCGCGACGCGGGCTACCTCACCGTTTACGCGGGCACGGCCAAGGACCATGTCCGCGAAGTTGTGCAATTGGTGATTGAGGAATTCCACCGCATGAAGACCCAGCCCCTCTCGGAAGAGGAGCTTCAGCACGCGAAGGATTATCTAAAGGGAAGTATGCTGCTAGGGCTTGAATCCACCACTAGCCGCATGTCTAACCTGGCGCGCCAGGAGATGTATTTTGGCCGCAACGTGAGCATGGACGAAATCGCGCGGCGCGTGGACGCCGTCACCGCGCCCGAAGTGCTTGGCGTCGCTAACGAACTCTTCGACCCTGCCCGCATCGGCCTCACCATCCTTGGCCCCATGAACGGCGTCAAAATCAGCCGCTCCGACCTGAAGTGCTGAAAGATTGGCGCCGCGGCCCATCGAAAAGTGATTGACCCGGAATACCGTGCCCTAATTAAGGCACAAGGACCACGGCGCTAAGCACGCGGTATTTCATCGTAACTTCGCAATTCTCCGTAATCGCCCTCAAGACCACGCAACCCAAGCAACGTAAAGAATCAGACAATTCGCATACTCATTTTCATTGACACGGGGGGGAAGATGCGGTTTACTCTCCGGTATTGATGCAATCACATAATAGCGGCCAGTAAGGGGGCGCCCGTGAGACATAAACTGATCCTTCTCATGCTTGCGGCAGTGGGAGCGTTTTTCGCAGCTTCTTACCTCAGCGGACTTCACTTCCTCGAAGCCGAATCTCCTGGGGCGATGGGGTTGTTGCAATCGCAAGGAGCCGTCGTCCGGCCGGGATCGCCGGGCTGCTGCGCCAGAGGCGTTGCGCCGCGCGAGCTTGATTTTCCTTATTATTCGCTAAAAAATGGCTATCAGGCTGCGCTGCTGCTCGTCAGCGATTCGCCTCAGCCCGTGGACCTGACTATCGCCATTCGCAATTCCCTCGGGCAAATGCTCACTACCACCGCTACGCTCGCGCCTCAAGCTAAATTGCCGTTCGATCTTGCCGCCACGATTACGGGTCTGGGCGGAGATCCCACAGGCCCATATTCTGAAGGGAGCGTGGCAGTATACTACATGGGAACGATCATGCCCGTTGTTGGCCAGATTACGGAAACCAATCCATCGCTTGGTCTCACTCACCAGGTTGAAATGGTGGAAAACGATCCCGGCCGCAGCGACATCCCAGCCGTGCTGAACGGCGTTTGGTGGGGACTTGGCCAAGGCCGGACGGCTACAGTTACGGTAAGCAATTCCAGCAATACTCCGCAATTCGCCAACGTTTATCTTGATTTTGACGGTTCGCGCCATGCCGTCAATCCGCCGCTGTCATTCGCTCCATTTGAAACCAAGGTTTTGGATATCGGTCAATTACTGGCGACTATCGGTGAAAGCCCAGCGGGAGTGCCGCAAGGCGGCATCACCATCCAGCAAATCGGTCCGTGCCCGGCTTTGATGGCAAGCGGCAAGATCATTGATCCGGCAACCGGGTTCTCCTCCACGATTGATTTCCCGGCCCCGGAACGGCAACTGGCAAGCGCATTGCACTCTACGGGCGTGCCCATTGGAACGCCGAGTAAAGATTCTCCTTATGCGGGCGCGGGAACGTTTATTCCTCACGTTGTGGTGCGGAATCTTTCCAGCGCCGCTCAAAGCGTCACCGTCACCATTGAGTATCCCAAGCCGGCAAGTCCTGGCAGTTTGGCGCAAACCTCATCCCAAACGGCCTCCCAAGCGCCCGCAACATCGCACAACACGAAGGCGAGCGCCCGCGCGCTGCTGCCTGGCGGGGAAAGCAATCATCCTGAGTGGGGCGCGGGAACCGGCGCAACCACGGCAAGCAACGTCGTGTTGGAAGCGATGTCTATTGCTCCCTACAGCACGCAGGATTTTTCCCTGGACGCTGTGGCAAGCCGGCTTCCATTTTCAGTTCCGTTTTGCTCGATCCGCATTCAATACAGCGGCGCGCCCGGCTCGGCAGAGGCGCAGGTATCGAGCGTCGAAGAAAGCAACAATCTTATCGTTGACGCGGCGCCGCAAAACGAGGGCGACGGCTGGGCAGGCTCAGGCGCTAATCCCTGGCACATCGATAAAAATACCGACTCGGTTCTCTTCATCACCAATATGGGCGGCAAGCCCGCCCGAATCGCTTTTGAAGTCACCGCGAATAATGTCCACTACTACCTCACGCAGCTTGTTCTAAGTCCGCACGAGACGCGCGCGATTGACCTCCGCGCCTTGCGGGACGCCCAGCAGGCGGACCTCAAGGGAAACAGGATTCCTGCCGGAGCGACGGACGGCAGCGTCAACTGGGTTCGAGCCGACCTTGTGCCCGTCACCGGCAGAGTGGTGGTGATCAACCGCAACGACGGCACGGCAAGCAGCTTCGATTGCTGCACTGCCAATTGCCCCAACAGCGATGAGTCCATGTACTTCAGCGACGCGCCGGCGAATATCACAATCGGCTCCGGGGATTTCCAACTGACGCCGGTAATTCAAGATGCTGATTGCAATAACAATTGGTATTTTATCGATGGCGGCTACAACGACTGCACCTGGAGCGATTCGAATACCGGCGTTGCCACGGTTGACTCTACCGGCTGGTTAACAGGCATTGCAGGCGGCTCGACCACAATTGATATGTACGCAAACGGAATTCAGTACGATTGCTCGAGTCAAGCGTGCACCCAGACGCCGGTACAGCTGGATGCCTCAGGTCAGGTCAACTCGCTCACACAAATCCAGCACAACTACCCAAGTGATCCTTTCGGAAGCAAAGCTTGCTGGATCTCGCAATTCTTTGACCACATATCACCTGCGGCGCCCCACCACACGCACCGAGCCGAGGACGTTATCTATTCAAACGGACAGGGAAGTGGCGTAAAGCCTTCCTTCGGCGATCCCGTCTATGCGGCCGAGAGTGGAAACATTGTGCCTTCCAGAGTCATTTCGAACGCCGGCCCAGCTTCACCCCCTTATCCAAATTGTGGCTCCCATACAGCAAATCAGGTGACAATCCAAGGCAGCGATGGCTATTACACTTTGTATATCCATGTGTCGCCAACCTCCGGTATCAGCAACGGTCAGACCACAAAAGTTAACGCCGGCGACCAGATCGGCACGGTCGATGATTCAGGTTGCGAGACCGGGGCTCACGTGCACATTCAGCGTGAAGACGCCAACAACGTTAAAGTTAATTTTACTTTGCCATGCGTTAATCCAACTCCAACGCAAAACCTTTCGGACGGGCTTGTGGACGATGATGATGCAGATTATTACTAATGAGCGCGAAGATGCGAATGGACCCGGCCACACTGATAAAACTGGCGCTATCACTCGTGCTCATAATAGCTCTGAGTGGATGCGGTGGTCGGGCGAATAATCGACTGATTGTCCTAATTCACAGAGTGTGGCTAGTCAATGCTGATGGGCAGATCAAGCCATTTGTTTATCCGTTTCCACAAAGCTTTGACGGCAGCCTTCAGGGATCGACGGAGCCTGTTATCTCGCCAGATGGGAGATTCATCGCATACGGTGATCCTGGCGGTGATGGAGACGCCCATTTGGTTGACACACACACACTTCGTTCAATACGTATAACGCGCATTGGCAGAGCGCCGACTTTCAATTTGGCCTGGATTGACGTACTTCTCGACGGCTGGTCGCCGGACAGCCGGCGGCTGCTGCTCTGTGTGACGCACGGCGCGAATCCCGCTGATGAGGGAGGCCTTCCGATTTTTGCGGGATTTTATGAATATAATCTAAAAACTCAAAAGCTCACTTGCGTGAGACTGCCTACGGGTTTCCAATTCCGGGCTTGGCTTCGGGATGAGCGCCTGCTTGGAGTTGTGCCTGGGAATTTACCTCGAGATGACAGGCTCGTTATTCTTTCATCCGATGGGCATCGACAACAAACTATAAAAGCAATAGTCGGATGGCCTATCCAGTCGCAGGTGAGTTTAGACGGGAACTGGGTCGCTGGAATTCATGCGAACGAAAGCCGGGTATTTGGAACAGGAACAGCGGAAATCGTAAAAGTAAACTTAAAGACGATGGCTACAGTACCGCTGGTGCATTTGAATTTATGGTCAGGAAACGAGCAGCCATCTCTTTCCCCTGACGACAAACACGTTGCTTATATTCATGAAATCCATATTCTTTATCACGTCCCTAAGGACAGTCTTCTGGTGGATGGCCGCCAAATCTATGCGTGCTCCGGGCCGTTGGCTTTCAAATGGGTAAACAAGCAAATGATAGTCGTCGCGTGCCAGGATGAAATATTGGCATTAGGCGCAAATACCGGCCGCGTGATCAGCAAATACGAAATTAAGGCTACTCAGCAGTCGCGGGTGGCGCATCTATGAAAGGGGCGGCGCGGGTCAAGAGTTTTTTGTAAGTCTTTTCTCTGGTGTCGTGGCGCGAGCGAGGCCTTACCGTGCCGTGCGAGCACAGCGACACCGCTGCCTGTGGGCCGCATGGCCCTTGCCGTCCTTCCTCTTACTTTGGGCGCTGCGAATCGAGCTTCCGCTCACTCATCTATTCGGTCCTTAAAAGGACCAGATTGCCGCTTCGCAGCCGGGAGTGTCCTAATCACACACACATGAAGGGTCGCTGCTCTGACCATGCGCCACCGCAGGTGCACTCCCGAACTTGTTTTATCTTGGACATGGCTGTGCTTTCACCGCCCGCCATCATGCTCTTTGCCGCATACGCATTTCGGTGGTGGTAGCTCCTGGTCAGTGCCCCAGGAGAGAAGCCATGCTTTCATGTCCGTGTGCCTGACGTAGTGGCCCTTCTTGACTTGACCCTCCGCCTGCCTGACTTCCGCTAGCATT
>DASZAE010000063.1:0-5217 GCA_035945515.1 Terriglobia bacterium | reverse complement strand
CGCCTGCTGAAGGCGAGGTCTTGCTTGCGAGTCAGGCCGCAGGCATTTGCGGGAGCGACATCCACCAGTTCCATCACACCCAAAGTTGGGCGGTGCGAGTGCCGGTTATTCTCGGGCATGAATTCTGCGGCGTGGTCGCAGCCACGGGCAAATCGGTGATTGGGTTTAAAGAGGGCGACCGTGTGGTGTGCGAGACCGCGGCGCGCATTTGCGGGCATTGCCTTTATTGCCGGAGCGGTGAGTACAACCTTTGCCCTGAGAGACTGGGCTTTGGTTACGGACTCAACGGCGGCATGGCGGAGTTTGTCACAGTTCCGGCGCGCTGCCTGCACCATCTTCCGAGCAGCGTGAGTTTTGAAAAGGCCGCGCTCACTGAACCCACTTGTGTGGCGTACAATGCGACGTGCGTGAAGACGGCGATTCATCCAGGTGACTCCGTGCTTATCCTAGGGCCGGGAACTGTGGGTCTTCTTTGTCTTCTTTTGGCTAAGCTGTCGGGAGCCGGATGGGCGGGCATTGCGGGTCTTAAGGCCGATAAACCTAGGCTCGAACTTGCGCTCTCGCTTGGCGCCGATTGCGCGTTTGAAGGAAGCGCCGAAGCAACCGCGCAAGTCCAAGGCCAGGGTGACGGGCTTGGGGTAGACGTGGTGATCGATGCGTCAGGCCATTCATCCGCCCTGCAATTGGCGCTCACTGCGGTTCGGCCGCAAGGCCAGATCACCAAAGTAGGCTGGGGTCCGCAACCGCTCGATTTCTCTCTTGATCTGCTGGTGAAAAAGGCGGCGCGCATTCAAGGCAGTTTCAGTCACAATTATCCCATGTGGGAAAAGGTGATCTCGCTTCTCGCCGGCGGGCAGCTTGACCCCACGCCGCTCATCGGACGCATCGAGCCGCTGCGCAACTGGAAAGTTTGCTTTGAAGAGATGGCTGGCGGCGGGAAAGTGAAAAACATTCTGATGCCCAGTTTGAATTGAGCCAACATGGCATGAATTGATCCGCTTTCTCTTCACGCCCCTGCCCACCCCAGTGCCTGCGGGCCTACGCCACACTCGACGGAACAGTAAGATGCCCGCGCAAGCTTCTCGAGAGCAGCTCCGTTTTCGCCGGAAGCTCATCGATGGAATCAACCGCCGAGTGTTTGATTTCTTCCACTCCCGCCATCAAACCCGAAATCGTTTCGAGCTCCTCGTCAAAAGGATATTCCATGTCCATCAGGCGCGCCGGGTTGTAACGGATTTCGCCCGCCAATTCGCGCTGTAGCTTATCGGCGGTAGTCAGCAGCTCCTGCTGTGTATTAAGAAACTGTTGCAGGCCCGACGACGGCGTCTGCTGATAATAAAAACATTCTTCCGAGCTTAGCCTTTCAAGTTCACGCGCAAGATGTAATAGCCTGGTTTGTGGCATCGCTCCTCCTCCCTCACCATCATAGATGAGGCAAGTTGCGTAAAGGATGCCGTAATTTGCGGAAAGATTTGCTTCTGACGAGGTGTTGGCGCCAATCCATCTGAAACAGCGGTTTTTCTCATTAGGACTTCCAATCTTGAAAAAATCCGCTGAGTTCCAATGGCAAAACTCTGCGCTTCAAGTTTATCTTCTGTAGCGGCGCTCTCTGAGCGCCGGCCGTTGATTAAAAGGCGGCGGCCAGAGGCCGCCGCTACAACATTTGTCGTCACTATAATTTGTAATCTTTAATAAGCCATCCGCTCCCACCGGATAGGATGCGAGCCATGTTGAATGCGGATTTTTCGAGCTTCCTGAAGACGGTCCAGATGACCTTTCACCGGAAACATAGCAAGATCCCAACTCTCTTGCGGCCATTCTCCCACTGCGCTCGCAACCACGTCGATGATTTCCTTCAGGGTAAGGCCCGCCGCGTGTTTTGCCAGGCCCGATAGAATCACCCGGTCGATCATTTCCACCGTTTGCCGCGACTGGGCTAGAAAGTCGTGAAATTCCTCGCCATCCATCGCCGGCCAGTGACCCGAGTAAACAGTGTTCACGGGAAGGTTTTCAAAGTAGCGCAAAGTCGAGAGGTAAACATCCACCTGATAGTAGGTGACGGGAATCGCCATGCCGCCGGCAGCCTTGGGGCAGCCTCGGCCATGAACGGCGTCACCTACGAACGCTGCTTTCTGACGGGCGTCGTAAAGCGCGAGATGTCCGTGTGAGTGGCCCGGAACATGAAGCACGGTGAGCCGCCAATCGTCTGCCAGGCGGAGGGTCTCGCCGCCCGAAAATGTTAGGTCCATCGCGCGCGGCTTGCCCGCATCGGAAGAGGGCAATGGGTCCATGCCGATTTTGTGGTCGTTCTTGAGGAAGTTGTATCGCCGGTCGTAAAGCGCCTGCGGGTTTTCCACCAACTCGCGGTCGGCTTCTCCGCAGGCGAGCAAGGCGGCGGGAGCTGATTGCTTAATCGCGTCGTTGCCGCCCTGGTGGTCCAAATCGGCGTGCGTTGTGATGGCGAGATTGATCTTTTGCGGGCCGAGCTTAAGCCGGTCGAGATACGGAAAGATCGCCTTTTCCGGCGTTTCCGCAATGCCAGTATCGAGGAGCACGCGCTGCGCGCCGTTAAAAAAATATTGAAACAGATTGCGCCCTTTGTAGAGCGATTGAATCTGATAAACGTTTGGATAGAGTTCCATAAATTTTGATCATCAAGCTTGCTCCGGCAGAAATACCGCGACGCACTCTGGTCGGGAAACCGCCGGTAACGCCCCTCACCGGCTCGCGGAGTTTACCCTGAGCGGAAATACCGGGATTCTTCGCTTCGCTCAGAATGACAAGCGAAGGTCTCGCCACCCTCTCCCGCCGGGAGAGGGCAAGAGGCCGGGATTCCATCCTTCTCCCGGTAGGAGAGGGTGCCCGACGAAGGAGTGCGGGTGAGGGGAATCATCCCGAGGAACTTGGCGCCGGAGTAAGCTTGATATTCATACCATAAATTTTCACGAGCGCGCGCCCCAAAGCGCCGTATTTCATGCCGCGCGCAATTCGGCGCGAACCGTCTGGGCGAACGTGTCTACGCTCCCGACCGGCTGGAGCGCAATACGAGCTTCCTCGAGAATGCTCTGCGTGGCAAGCGCGATGCGGTCTTCGGGGCGGGGAAGCCTCTCAACCACAGCCGTCAACGAGGCCTTTTCCTGCCGCCGCGCGCAATCGAGCGTGTAGACCAGGGTCTTCGCAAGCTGAGTATCGCGCCGGAGCGAAAGTGCATGAATCAGCCGTATAGAATCGCCGTGTTGATATCCGTAATCAAAGGTAAAGGGATCGCCTGGTTGGGTCCAACGTCCGCCGGGAATTCGCTTTTCGAGCAGATCCCAGATATCCGCGCGAACGAAAGCCGCCGTAAGCCGCTGTTTCACCCGCAAGCGCGTGTCTTCGGCGGCCAGCGCCGCCGTTCCCCGGCCCACGTTGCGCGCATAAAGGTCCTGAATGTTGAGCGCGGGGTCTTCGAGCAAGCAGGCGCGCGGCCCTTCGAGTTGAAGCGTATTGGAAAGCGATTCAGAAAGCTCTCTCAAGTACCCCTCTGGATGCGGTTCGCGCAATTCAAACTGTTCTTCAAAGTCCTGCTGCAACGCGCCCAGAAGCTCCAGATCCGCGCGCGGGTCGTAGCGGCGAACCCAGCGGAAATCGCCGGCGAAAAGGCAACCCAAATAATGCTCTTCCGGGCAATACAACAGCACGCCGATGTTCACGCCTTCGCCGCGGATCAGATTGGCCGCATACCGAACCACAAAATAAGAGCACGGCTTCAAGCGCGTTTCGCCGGTCATAAGGTTTCCGCTTTTCATTTCCAATTCGGAAATGGGTTAAACTCGCTGTTCTTTAGGTCAATCAGCGCCTGCCGCAATTTTCTGCGCCGCGCATAAAGCGACTCAGCCAGACGGATGGGTCCGGCGGATTCGCCATCGCACCAGCCGGGCGGAATTCTGCGCGCGCAAGCTTCAAGCTCGCTTGCGCCCAGATTTTCGATCCGGCTGAGGAACGGTTCGAAGGATTCCGCGCCGCGCACGCCTTCGTAGACCAGCCGGCGCGGATGCAGGCCGCGGAGCACGCTGTCGGGAAAGCTCCAATCACCGTCGTTGAAACAGAAGCCTTGATCAATCAGGCAAGCCGTGTAGCCCTGGCGGCGCGCGCCGGGCTGGCGGTGAAAAACCAACTGGCGGCCGTCGCAGTTGCAAGTCCACTTATCGAAGGCAAGCGCGCCCAGGAAGGCCTCGCGCAAGTTGCGAACCTGGCGAAGAAGGTGGTCGGGCAGGAACTCGACCGCGAGCGTCTCGGCGGGGTCGCCGGGAAAGCGAGAACCGAAATGCGGGCCGGGATCAAGCCGCTCTAGAGCCAGCGTCTCCGAGCCGCCGGGGGCTCCGCTTCGGAGTTGCTCTGCAAGAGCGGGAGGCACCTCGACAAACGCAAAATCAGCCACAGGGAGCTGGATTAACCGCGCCAGAAGCCCGCCGAGCATCTCGTTGGCGAGCACGCGGACGTGCTGCGGATTTTCCCGGAACTTGATGACGTAATGTCCGCCGTCTTCGCAGCGCACCAGCCACGGTTGCGACCCTCCGCGCATCGGGCGGACAAACTCCTGAGCGCGCAGCCGCGGAACGTCTACTCGTTCCTTCGCCGACGCTGACGACTGTGTGCTGCTTGCCCCCAAATTGGCCCCTGCCGCAGACAGACGGGGCGCAGAACTACCTCGAAGTTTGCCCCATCTGCCGCGCGCTTTCTAGCGGCGGCGCGATTTCGCTTTTTTGCCTGCCGTCTTCTTTTTTGCCGGAGCCGCCTTTTTGCGCGGCGCGGACTTCTTCTTTTTTGGCGCAGCGCGTTTTGGCGCTTTCCTGGCTGACTTCGCGGCCGTTGCACGGGTGGAGACGCGCGCGATCTTTTTCTTGGGCTTTGCGTTCTTGGGCTTTGCGGCCTTTGGCGCCTTGGCGGCCCGCTTTGCAGGCTTGGGCTTGGCTGGAGCGCGCGCAGCCGGCGCCTCGGGGGTTACAACCGGCGCCGCAGTTTCCTCGGGCGCGATGGAGGGGGCGGAATGAACTTCCTCTGTAATTTCCAGGGAGACTTCATCTTCGCCGTCCTCTTCGCTGTCAGCGCCGCTCACCTCTTCGTCTTCTTCCTCTTCCTTATAGTCAGAAGACAACTCTTCGCTGTAATCTTCGAACTCGTCATCCGGCTCACGCTTTTCATCGAACAGCATTGATTCTCTCCTGTGGTGAATTA
>DASZAE010000062.1:0-9267 GCA_035945515.1 Terriglobia bacterium | reverse complement strand
AATCCGTGGCACGCCGACGTTTGTCATTGGCGGCGTCAAAGGAGGCTGGCTTGATGGCCTGTCGATAGCCGGGCTTCGGCCCTTCATCTTTTTGCAAAGACAGATCGAGCAGGCACTGAAAGAGTCTCAACCCCGACAGTGAATCTCGAGGGAGCGCCCAACCGACCGCGGGACTGGGCTTCGTGAGGGGCCGGTAACACAGCAAGCCTGGTTAGATTGGAACAAAAACGGACTCGTGTCCTAAATCTACCGGGCTACTTTGGAGTTTTAGTCTCTTGATCTGTGAGGCTTCGGCACTTGATCTTTAGTAGGGAGCACGGAGAAGCACGCTTCAATGCATTCATTACAGATGTATGCTGTGCGGGAGGGGTTAGCTACGAGGTCCATCACCTTATTCCGGGGCTTGCTGCAGAACGAGCACCTATCGTCCGTGGGGTCTTTGCCCCTTGTTTTCAGGCCGAACATGCTCACCATGTTACCGCTTAATGGCAACACATTTCCACGGGCTCCGCTGCGGCTGTCGATCACGATGGGGCCTTTTAAGGAGATGAGCCGGATAGCTGGTGGCTCTTCGCCGAAGCGGAAAATTGTGCGCCCGTCCCGCTCGCCTTGCGCGATGCGCGATGCTATATCGGCCCGGCAAACAAAGCATGCCTCCTTGGCGAGGCTTGCTTCGAAGGAGGTCTCGAAACCCGGTGGCAACAAGACGCGAACCGGCCCTTCCGCGGTCGCTTCCATTTGTCCCTCGAAGTGCGGAAGTATAAAGTCGAGGTTCAGCTCCCAGCCCGCAAACAACCGTATGGAGCCTACCTGGCCGGAGTAGTCGATAATGCCCTCCTGCACGCGGGCATTTACGATGGACGTGACATTTAGAAGCGTGATGCGCGCATGGGTGGTCTCGACGTCAACTCCCCCACGCATGTCCGCCACGCGGATAGCGGCATAAGTACCGCGTACGCTCACCGGGCGTTCACTAGGGCACGTGATGACAAATTCGGTGTGACAGGGACGGCCGCGGCGATGGCAGGGGTTGATAAGCCGGATGCGACCACCCTTGTGTTGGATCTGAACTTGACTTAATAATCGGTGGGCTCGTCCCTCATCCTTCGCATCGGCGTTCGATTCGCACTCGACAAACGTCTGTCGCCCCGGTGCCCCGATCAACTCCAAACTGGCGTTTCTGACTTCCGCGCTTATCGGACCCAGCCCGGCTAAGAGTCCGCCTAATCGCTCCAGTTTGGAAACGCGGACGTGTCCCGGTGCCGGTTTGAAGCGCCCGACATAGCGGAGCCTCTTGCTCGCCTCTATCGTGGTCGCGTGCCTGGCACTGGGGCGGAACAACGAGGGGTCCGCGGGCTCAGTGGTGTAGGGGATCGGCGGTTCCTTCAGTTTCGCAGAGGGTCGCAAATATCCCCAAATCCCTTGTCGTGCCACCGGAACCTCATCGTCCTCAGCCTAACGATATTGCAGCTAAACGGCAGCCAAGCGAAAACCTCTGCTAGGCAACTCCCGCACGACTTCGGAGGCCAATCGCGTCATCCCGCTAAAGGCCTCACAGGCAGCAACAGCGATTCACAAGCCATTGAAAGGACTGGTACGCCTGGAGGGATTCGAACCCCCGACCTGTTGCTCCGGAGGCAACCGCTCTATCCATCTGAGCTACAGGCGCATCCTGAAACGAGTCTACTCTGGTGTGGTTCGGCGGGTCAAGAACGTTGCTCCCTTTGCGGGGACGCAAGGCAGCGCGACCCGTGTCATTGCAGGGCGCGCAACGCACGGCGTCAGAGAACCGGCTCATCCCAGTTCTCGAGCGCGGACTTGATGCGCGACATAAAGTGGTCAGCCACGGCGCCATCAAGGATGCGATGGTCAAACGAGAGCGTGAGATAAACCATGTTGCGGATGGCGATGGCATCATCGCGGACCACAGGACGTTTTTCAATTTTCCCGACGGCCAGGATCGCAACCTGAGGCTGGCTGATCACAGGCGTGCCGATCAAGCTGCCCGTAATGCCGTGATTGCTGAGGGTAAAGGTGCCCTCTTGAACGTCTTCAACGCTCAGGCGTTTGGCGCGGGCTCGCCCGGCAAGGTCTTGAACGGCGCGGGCGATCCCTAGGAAGCTCTTCTCATCAGCACGCTTGATGACCGGCACGATCAACCCTGTTTCGAGTGCCACCGCGACGCCGATATTCACATCGCGCTTGTAAATGATATTCCCGCCTTCAACCGAAGAATTAACGATGGGAAACTGCTTTAGCGCCTCGACGGCGGCGCGAATCAGGAATGGAGTGTAGGTCAGTTTGATGCCGTTCCGCCGCTCGAACTCCGCGGCGTTTCCCGCTATTGTTCCGGCCACCTTGGTCATCTCAACTTCAAAGACACAGGCAACGTGGGGCGCCGTATGCTTGCTCATTACCATGTGCTCGGCAATCTGGCGGCGCATTGGCGTCATGGGCACAACTTTGGTGGCGCCTGTAAATTCGATTGCTTGCTGAGCCGAAATGCCGTGCTGGGGAACGGGGAAAGCAGGCGCGGCAGAGGGAGCCGCAGATGGAGATTCCCCAGCGGATGAGGAAGGAACCGTATTGGATTCAGGCTGGGCAGATGCTCCGCCCGCAGGCCGCGCCAGATAATCGAGAATATCCTTCTTGGTGATTCGACCGCCAAGCCCCGTGCCCTCGATTCGCGCTAAATCGATTTGGTGCTCTTGCGCCATTTTGCGAACCAATGGAGACGAGCGGATTTTCTGCGCTTCCTGCGGCTGCCGGACCGGCTCGCTTGCTAATGTGGATCCGGCGGCTTCAACTATCTCAGTAGGCTCAGTGGAAGCCGTAGCATTCAGAGCAGCGGCTGCCGGATGGGAATCAATCGCCCCTTCGCCCTCGATCTCCGCGATAACCGTATTCACTTCTACCGTTTCGTTTTCCTTCACTAGGATTTTGCGCAGAATGCCGGCGGCGGGCGAAGGAATCTCTGCGTCAACTTTGTCTGTTGAGATTTCAAGCAGCGGCTCGTCGCGCTCAACCCGGTCGCCAAGCTTCTTGATCCAGCGAACTACGGTCCCCTCGGCAACGCTTTCACCCATCTGAGGCATGGTCACATTAAACGGCATGGAAGACCTCGGGAATTGAGTCATTCAATCATTGAGAGATTGCGCCATTGGGCGATGGAGCGATTTGCGTATAAGTGACGTTCCTTTTCACTTGCCCATCCGCCCATCGAGGCGGTGTGATGATCGCAATGAACGTGCTGGCTACAACTATAGTCGCATCCGCTTGCGCGCGAGCACGACGGCGCCCAGCGCGCCCGCATCGTCTCCCAGCGTTCCCGCCATTACTTTAGTGCGTTTTGCAGCATCAGCGTGCAGGAAATGCTCATAGGCGGTGGCGCGTATGGGACCCACGAAATTCTCGCCCAATCGGGACGCGATGCCGCCACCGATGATCACGCGCTGCGGATCCAGCGCATTCACAATGTTCCCCACCAGAATACCCAGATAGAGCTCCGCGCGCTTCATCACCTGCTTCACCACGGGATCGTTCTTAGCCAGAGCGGCTTGAAGCACGCTGCTGGTGATCCGGTCCTTCTGGCGCTCCTTCATAATCTCAGAAACCGCGCTCTTAGCCCCGGCTTTGATCGCTTCAAGCACGTCCCGCTCGATGGCGGTGCGGCTGGCCAGCGCCTCCGCGCAGCCGCGGCGGCCGCAACCGCACACGGGGCCATCGACCATCAGCACGGTGTGGCCCACCTCGCCCGCCCAGCCGTTCGCCCCTTCAAAAAGCTTGCCTCCTATGATTATTCCGCCGCCAATCCCCGTGCCCACAAAGACGCCCACGAGATTGTCCACGCGCTCGCCCGCGCCCAAGGCATGTTCTCCCATCACACCAACGTTAACGTCATTATCCACCATCACGGGCGTTCCGAGCAGCAGGCGAAGTTCAGAAGCCAAGGGCACGTTCTTCCAATGAAGGTTAGGCGCTTCCGTCACCACACCCCTGCGGACGTCAATAGCGCCCGGCGCGCCAATGCTAACCGCGACCACCCCTTTCATTTTCAGTCCGGCGTCTTTGGCAGCCTCTTCAACCAGGTTTGCTATTTCCTTGATAAGCGCCTTCGGCTTCTGGCCAACTTCGGTTTTTTTCTTGCCTGTGGCCAGAATCTTGTTCCTTCCGTCCACGGCAAGCGCCTTGATGCTCGTGCCGCCGAGATCAATCCCGACGATAATCTCCTTCTTGTTGGGCATTGCGCTCCCTTTGGGACTAACCGGCTGCCGGAAAGCTGTAGCGGCCAGAGGCCGCGGCTACAACGCTACGAGATCGAACTCTTCGCGGATGGGCAAATTCTATCGCACTTAACACCTTTAGTGAAAAGCCTTTTCATCGTGCTCTGAAAAACGCATTACAACCCTTGTAAAAACGGATTGCGCTCGCGCTCCTCGCCAATCCGCGTGGCCGGACCGTGGCCCGGAAAAACAAGCGTTTCATCGGGAAGAGAAAACAACTGACTTTTGATCGAGCGCAACAGCCGCGCCGTATCGCCTCCCCAGAGATCCGTCCTGCCAATGCTCTCTTTGAACAATGTATCGCCGCTGAAAACCCGCTTCTCTTCGCCCGGAAGATAGAGCGAAAGGCTGCCGGGCGAATGCCCTGGCGTGAAGAGAACGCTCAGCGCCAAATTCCCCGCGCGCACCACGTCACCTTCTTTCAGAAACTGGTCTATGGTCACCATGCCAGGCGTCTCCACGCCGAGCCAGGCCGCCTGAACCGCCAGGTTCTGATAGAGCGGCAGGTCTGCCTGGTGCATATAAACAGGAGCGCCGGTAACGTCGTGGAGTCTCTCGATGCCCCCCACGTGATCAATGTGGGCATGGGTCACTGCGATCGCCTTTACTTTCAGCCCGTGCCGCTCCAGGATTTCCTCAATGCGCTTAACTTCGTCACCCGGATCGATCACTAGCGCCTCGCGCGTGGTTTCATCTCCTAGGATGGAGCAATTACACGCTAATGCGCCTACTGGAAGGATTTCGTGGATCATATAGACCCTCGTTCATCGCGCGCGAGAACCACGGCAAAGAAGCCGTCTATCTGTTGTGCGCCTGACCGGGTGCGAAACGCGCCGTCGTCACCAAACAGTCCCGCAAACGCCGGGAACTCCGCTCGCAATGCTTCCGCCGTCAACTTCCGGTACTCAGGGAAAGCATCAAGGGCCTTTGCAACCACCGCCTCATTTTCCTCGGGTTCGAGCGAGCACGTCGAGTAGACCAGCCGCCCGCTGGCACGCACTAAGGTCAAGCCTTGCCGTAGAATCCGTGCCTGCCGCTCAGCAAGGCGCGGAATGTCTTCCGGGGCAAGTCGCCACTTGATTTCGGGATTCCGCGCCAGCGTCCCCGTTCCGGAACACGGCGCATCCACCAGGACCCGGTCAAATCGGGCGGACAGCGGAAGAGGCTGCTCAGCATCCAGCACCATCTTGAACAACTTGACACCACTCGGCCATGCCGTCTGCGTGAGCTTGCTAAGGGTTCTCATGCGGCGCAAGCTGCGATCGCAGACCACCATTATCCCCTGGCGCATATCTTCGGCAACTAAACTGGACTTCATGCCAGGGGCTCCGCACAGATCAAGCACCGAGTGTCCCGGCTGCGCGTTCAGCAATTCGGCCACAAGCTGCGACGCTTCGTCCTGGATGACAACTCGCCGTTCACGCCAGACGGCGCTGGCGAAAATGTTTCCAGATTCCACCCGCAGAGCGCGCCGCCCATACGCGCCCGCCTCCGTTCGCACTTGATCCTGTTCCAGCTCTCGCTGCAATGCTTGCTTGATTTCTGAACCGGCTGTTGGACCTGTTAGGCGAAGGCACGCGCGGGGCACGATTTGATTTGCCAGCGCAATAGAGTCCGCCTGATCTCCTCCAAAGTTGCGTTGCCAACGCTCGTACATCCAAGAAGGTGTCGAGCGCCGCGCAGCATCAAGGTACTCCCGGCTGCCTATTTTCAGGCGTGATTCCTTACACTTGCGCAGGACCGCATTCACCAAACCCCCCGCTGACCGTTTACGCGCCGCTTTCACCATCTCAACGGACTCATTCACCGCGGCGCGCTTGGGAATGCCTCCGAGATGGCGGATCTGAAAAACACCCATGCGTAAAGCCTCAATTACTTGGGCGTCAAAGTAGTCGAGATTCTTACCTGAAAGCGACACGATCTCGTGGTCGAGATCGCCCCGCCAGCGCAAAACCCCCATGATGAGTTCGGTGGCAAGCCTCCGGTCGGCATCCTTCAGAGTAGAGACGCGCGAACTCTGAAGCAGATCGACCGCGTGCTTACTTCCCTTTTCAACCTGTTGCAGTATCCGGTAAGCCTCCGCGCGGGCGGGAGAGACGGGCATAGTTGTAGGGGCGGCCTCTTGCCACCGATTTTTAAATATTATGAAGGTCGAGCTTCCTGAGCAGCAAGAACCAAGCGACTCCGAACCAATGGGTCTAACACTTGAGCAAGCGGGCGGCGTCCTTTGCAAAGTAGGTGAGTATGATGTCCGCGCCCGCGCGTTTGATTGAGATCAAGCTCTCCATCATGATGCGGTCGCGGTCTACCCAGCCCATCTGCGCGGCAGCAGTAATCTGAGAAAACTCACCACTGACTTGATAAGCCGCTAAAGGCGCGTCGAATTCCCGGCGGGCCAGCGCAATGACGTCCAAACACGGCATGGCCGGCTTGATCATGATGATGTCCGCTCCTTCTTCGATATCCAGCGCGATCTCGCGCAGGGCCTCGCGTTGATTGGCCGGGTCCATTTGATACGACTTGCGATCCCCGAACTTTGGGGTAGAGTCCGCCGCCTCCCGGAAAGGTCCATAATATGCTGAAGCATATTTCGCCGAGTACGCCAGGATGGAAACGTGCTGGAATCCTTTCTCATCCAAAGCGGTGCGAATGCGACCCACGCGGCCGTCCATCATGTCAGAGGGCGCCACCATGTCCGCTCCAGCCTCGGCCTGCGTAACAGCCGTCCGCGCCAGTAATTCAAGAGTGGAATCATTATCCACCTCGCCATTTTTCAGAAGACCGCAATGGCCGTGGTCTGTGTACTCATCAAGACAAACATCGGTGATGACCAGCAAATCCGGCACAGCCTGTTTCACCACCCTCAACGCCTGCTGCACAACTCCTTTGGCATCATATGCGCCAGAGCCCTCCGGGTCTTTGCTTTCGGGGATGCCAAACAGAATAACGCCGGGAATCCCGGACCCGGCAACTGCCTTGCACTCCTCGATGAGCAGGTCAGCAGACCACCTGAAATTCCCCGGCATGGAGCGGATTTCTTCCTTAACGCCCGCGCCTGGGCAGACAAACAGGGGGTAAATCAAACTGCTTGCCGAAAGCGTTGTCTCGCGCACAAGGCGGCGCAAGGCTTTTGTGCGGCGCAAACGGCGTGGGCGATGAGTGGGATAGGCCATATTCTATCCATGGCGCCAGTAGTCGGCGAGGCTTGCTTCTGTAGCGCAGGAACCCTCGCAGCGAGCGTCAAGGCATCTGCCTGAGTTGCCTTTCCAGGAACTGGCCTGGCTTCAAACTGCCGAAGGTGCCAATGTTGCCCAGGGTGATGGAAATGCCAAACAAATTCTCATTGCGTATGGCGCCAAGGTTAAAACGCTCATACTGGGCGTTAAGAGTAAAACAACCAAAATTGTAGCTTGCCTGGCCGATAAAGTCTTCCACGATCCCTTGCGACAAATTGTAGTCAACACGGAAAGCCTCGGTCAATCCCTTATGGCTTGAATCGCCATGACTCGCCATAAAATCGAGCAAGTCAAATGTAGGCAGGCTGGTAAGCGGAACGCTGGGAGCAATGGGCGCTGGGATTAGCAAAGTGTGGTTTACAAAGAAATCAGTAAAAGCCACGTCAAAGGTATGGCTTTGAAAGCGTGATGTGATTCCGGCATTCAGAAGTCCTCCGCCCTGCGGATCAATATCGGCGCGAAGTTCCGAGTCAAACCCCTGAACCGGCGAAAATTTCAGGTCCGAATCGAGAGGTGAAAGTCGCCGCCCCTCGGGGAACGCAAAGCCTGTCAGGGAGAGCGTGGGATCAAGCGCCACCTCGCTCCCGCGCGCAACAACTCCGCCGAAGGTAGGGTCAAAAAAATACTTTTGTGTCAGCGTCCACGACAAGAGGTCGCGCGCCTGCCCATTTTGGCTACCTTGGCCGTCTTGACTACTCGCGCCGTTCTTTCGCTCCAAGATGGAATTGGTGAGGGAAAACTGCAGTTCATTGTCGTCCGTCATAATGTCCGTCGTATCGAAGCGGATAATGTCAAAGATGTTTTGTGGATCGGTGGGCTTTACCAGGTGGTATTGAATATCCGGCTCGATCACGTGCTTAAACCGACGTCCCCAAAACGAATGCGAGAAAGTCTTTTCCAGCGCCGGCGGCCGCAAGTCAACTGAAAACTCGCCGAGGAAGCGGTTAACCGGGGTTTGATCCGGCAGCAAGCTCGTTGTGTAATAAGTCTCGCGCAGACCCGCCGTGGGCGTCAGGTGGAAACCCCAAAAGGGCCTGGAGCGCCATGTGAGATGCGGGAAAAGGTCTAGGCGGCCGGTCAATGTCGGTATTGAAAAGCCCGGTTCAGAGCGGCCTACCCCATCGAGCGATGAGTCGAATCCATAAAAGAAAGGGGACCGCCCGATCTCCTTGTCCACGCCCGAAAAAGAAATGCTGGGAACCTGCCGAATGATAATCGACTGCTCATTCACGGGCGCCGCCGACAGAAAGTCCTGATAGCGGGAGGCGTAAAAATTGATGCTATCCGCGCCAAAGCTCTTGGTGGCGAAACCTGTTTGTTCGGCTTCCGAAAAAACCGCCGTATTGAAGTTGGTCGACCAGGTGCTGCGGAAAGCGAGCGAGTTCACGTAATCAACACTGACTACGCCTCGAAAGCCATCGCCCAAGTTATCTGAATCTCCAGTTATAGTGAGGCTCCCGCCTGGCGCGCGGTTGTTCGGGTTGCTGTCGCGGTCATCGATGGCAAAAAAGTTCGCGGTGATCTGGCTGGTCGCGCTCGGGCGGGCGCGGAAACGGCCCGATATTCCAACCCCGCGCTTGCTGAAATACTGAACTCCGGTCAGCAGGTCCGAGCTCGGGTTAATGGCCCAGAAGAAACCGTCGCCCAGAACAAATCCCTTTTGGTTGCTTTCGAAGACTTGCGGCAGCAGCATTCCCGTCTGGCGCGGCTGGCGCGACGCGGAAACGGCCATATAAGGGAAGTAAAAA
>DASZAE010000061.1:0-3966 GCA_035945515.1 Terriglobia bacterium | reverse complement strand
TTGCGGAGTTCAGCTACCGGTTCAATCGGCGTGGGCAGGAGGGCAGCCTGTTTAATCAGCTCACACAAGCTTGTCTTGCCAGCAATACCATTATTTACCGAGACTTAGTGGCAGCACCGGAGCAAGCTTGATAACCATATTAGAAATTATAGTGACAACAAATATTGTAGCGGCGGCCTCTGGCCGCCGGTTTTTCGGCGCTCAGAGAGCGCCGCTACAGAAAAAATTGTCACTATAATTTGTAATCCTCAACAGAACAGGAAAAACAATGCCGACGGAGCATGAAGTAACCGGCAGCCCTGCCGGAACAGGAACAAGCCCGCAAAACCCGCAACAGGCGCAAGCCCCGGCAAAACAGCGCCGCAGATGGCCCATCGTCGTGGTGATCTTGATCCTTATTGGCCTGGGCCTGCTCGCGTGGCGGCACTATGCGGGATGGGAGTCCACGGACGACGCGGAGATTGACGGGTACATTTATCCGATCAGCGCCCGCATTGCCGGCCACGTGATTAAGGTTGCCGTGGAGAACACTCAATACGTTGAAAAAGGCACGGTATTGGTGGAGCTTGACCCGGCTGATTATCAGGTGGCCGTTGACCGCGCCAAAGCGCAACTGGCGAATGCCGAAGCCGCTGCCGAAGGCGCGCGCGTCGGCGTGCCTATTTCATCGGTGAACACGGCGACTCAGGTGCATTCCGCGCAGGCAGACGTGGAGAACGCTGAAGCCGGCATCTCCGCCGCCGAGAAGCAGTTCCAGGCCGCGCAAGCGAAGTTGCAGGAAGCTGAGGCCAATAACGTTGTGGCGCAGGATGATCTGAAGCGTTACGGCGAACTGGTGGGCAAGCAGGAAATCTCCCGGCAGCAATACGACCAGGCCACTGCCGCCGCCAAGGGCAGCGCCGCAATGGTGGCCGCGGCCGAGGCTACAGCCGCCGCCGCCGAACAGCAAGTGGCGCAGGCCAAGAGCCGCCTCACGCAGTCTAACGCGGAGCTTCGCTACGCTCACACGGGACCTGAGCAAACGCGCGTGATCCGGGCGCGGTCTAACGCCGCAATCGCCCAGGTGCAGGCGGCGGAAGCGGCCTTACACCAGGCGGAGTTAAACGTCCAGTACACGACGATTGTGGCGCCTGTCAGCGGCATTGTCGGCAAGCGCACTGTCGTCGCGGGCGAAAACGTCTCTCCCGGACAATCGCTCATGGCCCTCGTGCCCACGGATCTCATCTGGGTCACGGCCGATTTCAAGGAAACTCAGCTTCGCCAGATGCGCGTGGGGCAACCGGTGAAAATCCATGTGGACGCCTACGGGCGCGACTACGACGGCCACGTGGATGGCATTGCCGGCGCTACCGGCGTGCAGTTTAGTTTGCTGCCGCCCGAAAACGCCACCGGCAATTATGTGAAGGTGGTGCAGCGCGTTCCCGTGCGCATTCTCTTTAACCAGGGCCAGGACCCGAACCACTTGCTGCGCGTCGGCATGTCCGTCGAGCCGCGAGTGAAAGTAAATTGAAGCGATGTAGCGGCGGCCTCTGGCCGCCGGCTTTTCGATAATTAAAAACCGGCGGCCAGAGGCCGCCGCTACAAAATGAATCAATGACCCGATGATTCAATCAAAGAAATAAACCTATGCTTCGCATCATCGCTTTAGAACGGGAATACGGCAGCGGCGGGGCCGCCATCGCGGGCAAGCTGGCCGAGCGGCTGGGCTGGAAGCTGTGGGATCAGGCGCTCACCGGCGAGATTGCAAGCGCGCTTCATGTGGACGCCGATGCGGTGCAACACCGCGAGGAGCGGTGCGACACGCTCTTTTACCGCCTGGCCAAGGTCTTCATGCGCGGCAGCTTCGAGCGCGGGTTGCCCGTGACCGGCCTCGAGCGTTTCGACGCTGACCGCCTGGTGGAAATGATGCAGGAATTGATGGAGAAAGCTGTTTCCGAGGGTGACTGCGTGATCGTCGGGCGCGGTTCGCCCTATTTTTTGCGCCATCGGCCGGACGTCCTGAGCGTTTTCATCTTCGCGCCGCTCGAAGAGAAAATCCGCCGCGTCAAGGCGCTGGGCAAAAGCGACGCCGAAGCCGTCGAGCTGATCACCAGCATTGACCGCGACCGCGCCACCTTCGTCAAGAAATATTACGGCATGGATTGGCCCACTCGCAGCCTCTACCACTTGATGATTAATTCCAAGGTGGGCGACGAAACCGTGGTGCGGATGATCCTTGATGAAATGGCGCTGCTCAATCATCCGCCGCCTCCGGAGAAAGGATAATGGGGCGGCCGGCTCAAACGTTTCTTTAGCAGTTTGTTGAAAAACCCGTTCGCGCTGTCATTCTGAGCGCAGCGAAGAATCTGTTTCTGCGTGAAATCAATAGCTTCCGAGATTCTTCCTTCGCTACGCTCAGGACCGCCTTCGGCTCCTCAGAATGACATGTTTACAAAGTTTTTCAACAAACTGTTAGGGCAGTAACGAGTGACGGGCCAGAGCGGAAAAAATTGTCTCATTTATCCCATTTGTCTCAAAAATCTCGAAGCGGGATGGTAGGCTCAATCTGTAGCGGCGGCCTCTGGCCGCCGGATTTTAAGAGTAAAGACCGGCGGCCAGATGCCGCCGCTACAAGTGGCACGCAAAGTGGCGTGCTAGCTTTTCGTAGCGCAGACCTCCGTAGTTGAGGTCTGCGGGTTTTCTGCATTCAAAGGCCGCAGACCGCAAAGTCGGCGGTCTGCGCTACAGTGCGGTCCCCAAAGATTAGAAAATGGCGCGACGAAGAAAGGAACGACACACAAAAAAATCGCGGAACGAACCCTAGGGGTCCTTTAGAATCAACATTTATGCTTTTTGTTCGCCCTATTCGGCGGTCCCGTAAAGCGTCTCGTTTGTCTCAAAAGTCTCAGGGTGGTAGCCACGGTCAATGCTCTCCTGACCGTGGGCCTTTATCTCAGGGGCACCGACCCACGGTCAAGCGGGCACTGACCTAGCTACCGGCTACGAGCTATACGTGAGCGCCTGATTCTGTAGCGGCGGGCAAAGTCTGTAAGGGGCCGCCGGGTTTTAATAGTAAAGACCGGCGGCCAGAGGCCGCCGCTACAAGTTGCACTCAAAATGGCGTGCTAGCTTTTTGTAGCGCAGACCTCCGTATTTGAGGTCTGCGGGTTTTCTGCATTCAAAGGCCGCAGACCGCAAAGGCGCGGTCTGCGCTACAGTGCGGTCCCCAAAGATTAGAAAATGGCGCGACGAAGAAAGGAACGACACACAAAAAAATCGCGGAACGAACCCTAGGACCCCTTTAGAATCAACATTTCTAATTTTCGGAGGCGGCTGCGCGGCTTGTAAGCCGTCTCATTTGTCTCAAAAGTCTCAGGAAGAAACGATAGCTCTGTAGCTACCCGCTAACCGGGAAATTCGGGAAAACACTTTGAGCACGCAAGCACAAGCCATCACGAAGGCGGAATGGAAGCCGGACATCAATCCGTGGATCATCGCCTCCACGGTGATGCTGGCCACGTTCATGGAAGTGCTGGACACCAGCATCGCCAACGTGGCGCTGCCTCACATTGCGGGCAGCCTTTCGGCCAGCGTGGACGAAAGCACGTGGGTGCTTACGTCTTACCTGGTTTCAAACGCCATCGTGCTGCCGCTCACCGGCTGGTTTTCCACGCTCTTTGGCCGCAAGCGGTTTTACATGGGTTGCGTCGCCATTTTCACCGTAAGTTCGTTCCTGTGCGGCCTTGCGCCCTCGCTCCCTATCCTGGTGGTGCTGCGGGTGATTCAGGGCGCGGGCGGAGGCGGATTGCAGCCGGTTTCGCAAGCCATTCTGGTGGAAAGCTTTGACCAGAAGCAGCAGGGCATGGCCATGGCCTTTTACGGCATGGGCGTGGTGGTGGCGCCGATCATCGGCCCCACGCTAGGCGGTTGGATCACGGACAATTATTCCTGGCGCTGGATTTTCTTCATCAACATTCCCGTCGGCAT
>DASZAE010000060.1:0-18465 GCA_035945515.1 Terriglobia bacterium | reverse complement strand
TTGCGGAGTTCAGCTACCGGTTCAATCGGCGTGGGCAGGAGGGCAGCCTGTTTAATCAGCTCACACAAGCTTGTCTTGCCAGCAATACCATTATTTACCGAGACTTAGTGGCAGCACCGGAGCAAGCTTGATAACCATATTTCGTTTAATTCGGCCAGAAATGCTCGCCAGATCGCCAGCCAGACTCCTTGCTCTTCCCAGTCCCGTAGCCGTCGCCAGCAGGTCGCGGGCGAGCAATACTCGCTGGGCAAGTCTTGCCACCGGGCGCCGCTGCGCAGAATCCACAAAATGCCTTCCAGCACTTTACGATCCGGGGCCGGAGGCCGACCTCCGCGCGGTCGCGGTGCCCGTTTGGGAAGCAAGGGCCGGATCTTTTCCCACTGGGTGTCGGTCAATGACCGACTCTGTCGCGCCATAGCTCATCCTTCCTCTGGCGCAGGTTGGATTTGCGAGCAATCCCTACGAGAAAACAATTACAGTAAATTCATCCCCTTGTACAGGGTTTTGAAATAGCTTCTAGTCATCACGGGATTTAGGAATGCGTCTTCGGTGAAAGAATTAACGCCATTACGTCATCGCCAAACAACCCGGCAAACGTCGGGTCTTCCATATCCGCCCCCTGCCAGAGCACACCCCACGGATAAAACACTTGATCCGTCGCCATGCTCGCCGAATCCAACCCATTCACGTGCTCAAATCGCTGCCAAGTTCACGGGAAACGGCCAACCCGTTCCTTAGACCCAAGATGGATCCAACCCGGCTTGTGGTTGCATTTCGGTCGGCCCGGTGGTAGGTTGTCGGTCGGCCAGGAACCCATAATGGAAATTCGTGTTGAGGTAAGGATGAGTTATGAAAAGCGGGCGCCCTGCGCTGATTGCGGAGAGTTTGAGCCGTCAATTGTGACCGTTGTTATTTCCTATCCTCGCAGCTTTGCCGACGCAGCCGGCTACACCTTGGACGAACTTCGCAAAGCCGAAGACTCCCTGGGCTACGCCACGATCCTTTCCCACGGTGTGATTAGGAAGCTACCTGAACGATTTCCCCAAGGCATTTTCCCTTAAGGGTCGCGGGCTTCGACGGCTCGGTTTCTATTGAAGACGGCGTGAACAGCGTTGACGAAATCAGGCAGCCGACGGAATTTCTGCTGCCCTTCATTCACGGCTCGAGAGGCTAAGTCATGAACGCGCAGGCGCAACACAAACAACCCGCATTACACAACGCCATGTGGCCAGGCGTGGTCGGCAAGGGCGCAGGGTCTGAGCCTTTTGTGGACCTCGATGCCATGCTGCGCCTGACTGCGGCGGCAGAAGTGGATGGTGTGAAATTCGACGGCGTTGATCTGTTTTTGTCGAGTCCGCACGTAGACATTGATTCGAGCGACGATGATCTGAAACGGCTGGCGGAAAAGATCGCTTCGCTCGGCTTGGTTGTTGGTTCTCTCGTGGCGCCGGTGTGGACGCCTACGGGCGGCGGCGCGGCAATGGGGAGCGAGGATGACCGAAAGCGGTTCCTCGAACAGGTGAGGAAGGCTTGCCGCATCGGTCGGAAGCTGCGCGATGCCGGCATCCGGCGCTACGGAATCATTCGTATTGATTCAGCGGCTGGAGTCATGGAATGGCTGCAAGACCCGGAGACAAACACGCGGCGCATCGCAGAGACTTTCCGCCGTGCCTGCGATATTGCGGAAGGGCACGACGAACGGCTTGCGGCCGAGGGTGAAATTTGCTGGGGTGGAATGCACAGTTGGCGGCGCATGGCACAGCTCATCGAACTTGTGGGCCGCCCCAAGACGCTCGGCTTCCAGGCGGATATGGCGCATACCCTGCTCTTCACTCTGGGTTACAACGCCTCGGAGGATAGACTGCTCCCGAAGGATTTCGATTGGGGCCAAAGGGATGAGCTTGATGCGGCGCTGCGCGCGTTGACGGATGTTCTTCGCCCGTTGACCATTGATCTGCACATTGCGCAGAACGATGGCACGGTGAAGGGGTCCGGTTCGCATGATAAGACGGGCCGCCACTGCCTTCCCCATGATCCAAACGGAAGGCTCGACATTGTCCGCCACGCGGGTTACTGGATGCGAGACGGCCACGGCGAGCCGACTCGCGCCTTTCGCCACATTTGCTGGGATGGGTGTATGTTTCCGAATAGCGTCATGATCGACCCGAAAACCTGGGACGATATTCTTGCGGTAATGATCGCCGTCCGCGACGCCCACGGCTGGGATTGACCACATGAGCAAACCACGGCTAAATATCGGCCTTGTCGGATATGGCTTCATGGGGCGGGCGCATTCTAACGCCTATCGCAAAGCGCCGCAGTTCTTCGATGTGCCTTACGCGCTTGTGCTCAGGGCCGTGTGCGGGCGCAACCGCGCGCGGGCAGACGCTTTTCAGCAAAACTGGGGTTATGAATCGGTCGAGACGGACTGGCGCAGGCTGGTCGAGCGGAAAGACATCGATGTGATTGATATCGCAAGCCCCAACGATACCCATGCTGAAATCGCTATTGCCGCCGCGCAGGCAGGCAAAACCATTCTGTGTGAAAAGCCTCTGGGCCGCAGCGCCGTAGAGTCAAAATCCATCGTGGAGGCCGCGGAGAAGGCAGGCGTGGCCAATATGGTGTGGTATAACTACCGGCGCGCGCCCGCTGTGACGCTGGCGAAGAACCTTATTGACGAGGGGCGCCTCGGCCGCGTCTTTCACTACCGCGCGAAATTCCTGCAGGATTGGACCATCTCAAAAGATTTGCCCCAGGGCGGCGAGGCGCTGTGGCGGCTTGACGCGGCGGTGGCGGGGAGCGGCGTCACCGGCGACCTGCTTGCGCACTGCATTGACACGGCACTGTGGCTCAATGGTCCGGTCGGCTCGGTCTGCGCGATGACCGAGACCTTTATCAAAGAGCGCAAGCATAACCTCACGGGAAAAGTCGAGAAAGTGGGGATTGACGATGCCAGCGCATTTCTGGCGCGGTTCAAGAACGGCTCGCTGGGTAATTTCGAGGCCACTCGCTATGCGCGCGGTCACAAGGCTCTCTACACTTTTGAGATAAACGGCGAAGGTGCTTCGATCCTCTGGGACCTTCATGACCTGCACCGGCTGCAATACTTCGATCATCGGGACGAAGGCAAGCTGCGCGGATGGAGCTCAATCCATGTCACCGATAGCGAGCATCCCTACATGAAGCACTGGTGGGTGCCCGGCTTGCAGATCGGATACGAGCACACCTTTGTTCATCAGGCGGCGGACTTTCTATGCGGACTGGCCGGCGGCAACGTGCCCGGCCCGAGCTTCCGGGATGCCTTGGCGACGGATTACGTGACCGACTCTGTGTTGAGTTCAGCAATGAATGGCCAATGGGAAAATGTGCCGGACGGGTGATGCCTGGTAGCGCCGGCATCTTGCCGGCATTGAAATATGCAGCCAGAATGGCGGCGCGACGGTCTGCATCATGTTGCAGACTTATGAGTGGGCGCTTCATAATGCTTTCATGACTTCAACAATGCCTGCAACGCAAGAACAGCCAGTCTCTAAACTATCATTTGAAGATAAACTTGACCGTCTCGCGCAGGTGGCGGTGCATTCCGGATTGGGTCTTGCGCCCGGACAGCAGCTTGTCATGACCGCGACGCTCGACGCCGTGCCGCTCGCGCGGCGGATCACGGAGCACGCCTACCGCGCAGGCGCCGAGCTGGTGACGACGTTGCTCACCGATGAGGAAAGCAGCTTGCTTCGCTATCGCTATGGCGCGGACGAAAGCTTCGATTGCGCGCCCGTCTGGCTTTATGACGGAATGGCGGCGGCGTTTCGCAGCGGAGCGGCTCGACTGGCGGTGGCGGGCAGCAACCCCTCGTTGCTCTCGCAGGAGGATCCGCAAAAAGTCAGCCGTGCGAATCGGGCAGCGTCGAAGGCTTACCGGCCGGCGCTCGAATTGATCACACGGCATGAAATCAATTGGACAATTGTTTCCTGTGCTACACCCGCTTGGGCGGCGTCCGTGTTTCCCGGCATACCTCAGGATGAGGCCGTGAGCCACCTGTGGGATGCTATCTTTGCCGCGTCTCGCGCCGACCGGCCTGATCCCGTTCTGGCATGGAAGGAGCACGATGCGAAGCTCCACGAACGGGCGGCGCTGCTGAACGCCAAGCGGTACTCGGCGCTTCATTTTCGCGGCTCGGGAACGGACTTACGCGTGGGCCTTTCGGATGGTCACCTTTGGCTTGGCGGCGGCACTACGGCAGGAAACGGACGCTACTGCATTCCTAACATGCCCACCGAAGAGGTCTTCACCACTCCGCACAAGGACCGAGTGGACGGCCACGTCACCAGCACCAAGCCCCTCTCACACATGGGGACGATGATCGATAAGATTTCGGTCGAGTTCAAGGGCGGCAAGATTATCGAGGCGCACGCTGCTCGGGGAGAAGAAGTGCTCCAGCGCATGATTGACACCGATGAAGGCGCACGGCGCCTGGGTGAAGTCTCGCTGGTGCCGCATTCGTCGCCCATCGCCGCGAGCGGCCTCCTCTTCAACAACACGCTTTTCGACGAAAATGCCGCTTGCCACATTGCGCTGGGGCAGGCCTACAGCAATTGCCTCGAAGGCGGCGACAAGGCATCATCTGAAGAGTTGGCGGCCCGTGGAGCAAACGAAAGCCTCATTCATGTGGACTGGATGATCGGCTCCGGCCAAATCGACGTTGACGGCATCACGGCCGCCGGCGCTGCCGAACCGGTGATGCGGCAGGGTGAATGGGTGTAGCGCCAAGGCAGGATGCGGGTAGGTAGCTAGGTATTATGAAAACAAAAAGGAAAACCTCACTCACCCTATCCCGCGAAGTCGTCAGGGGCATTGACCGCGTAGCGGGGAAAAAGCGTTCCCGGTCGGCGGTGATTGATGATGTGCTGCGCGGGTATCTCTCCTACCGCGAACGCACCACAGCCAACGCCCGCGACGCGGAGAAAATTAACCGCTTTGCCGGCGAACTGAATGCCGAGATGCAAGATGTGCTCGCCTATCAGTCGCTCGACCACCTCTGGGAGAAGCGGTAGCCACGGTCAGTGTTTTTCTGGTTGTGTTTTTTTTGATCAGTAGAAGCCCACGATTGGGAAAGCACCAACCGTGGCTACCAAACGTGTGCGCCGTCGGTGCAGCCGCGTGGTAACGAAGAAATATCGGTTGTGAAGAAATGGACGACGCAGCTTCGACACGGCGGTAGAATACGCATTCGTGGAGTCGAACAGGTGAAGAACATGATTTTAGGCAAGCAAAGGGCGCCACGAAATCGCACTCTGACGTGTTCTTCGGATGAGTCCGGAAAATTCAGAGAGAACTTGTTGTCACTTTCGAAACCGGTCGAAGTATCTGACATCGAAAACACCATAATCAACCAAGACTTTTTTGAAGCTGTCCGGTACCTGCCTCGTGCATTTGTGAATTTGCTAATTCTTGATCCACCGTACAATCTCTCCAAAGACTACAACGGCCACCTTTTCAAGGAAAAGGAAGATGGCGAATACAAACAATGGTTCGAAAGCGTCCTCAACCTTCTAAAGCCGACGCTGAAATCAAACGCGACCGTTTATGTCTGCTCCGAGTGGAGAACCTCGATGTTGATTGCTCCCGCACTTGAACAAATATTCCGCGTCAGAAACAGGATAACCTGGGAACGCGAAAAAGGACGCGGCGCGAAAGCGAACTGGAAGAACAACACCGAAGACATTTGGTTTTGTACAGTTTCCGAAGACTTCCATTTCGATGTTGACGCCGTGAAATTGAAAAGAAGAGTGATCGCTCCCTATCGACATTCAGATGGTCGGCCAAGAGACTGGGAAGAGGGTGCGGACGGCAGCTTCCGGCTGACGCATCCTTCTAACAGTTGGACTGACATCACGATTCCGTTTTGGTCCATGCCGGAAAATACGGATCACCCGACACAAAAGCCCGAAAAGCTGATTGCCAAGCTGATTCTGGCTAGTTCACGAGAAAATGATCTTGTATTCGATCCATTTGTGGGAAGCGGAACAACCGCCGTCGTATGCAAAAAACTGAGTCGACAGTTTCTGGGTATCGAACAGAACACGCAATTTTGTTGCTGGGCAAGAAAACGGTTGTCAAAAGCCGAAACCGATAAGTCAATTCAAGGATATGCGAACGGTGTCTTTTGGGAACGAAACAGCTTGAATGATCAAAAAGCCGAAAAACCTGTCATCGGGTGTTTTGAAGAGAATTTGGACCTATTCAAATGAACGGCTTACTGAAATCGCTGGGCGAGTTCATCCGTGAACATGATGGAATCAATGACAAAAGGCGGCTGTGCGGGCTGGTCGCCGATAAATTTGCGCTGACCAAAGATCGGTCCGTTTTCTATCGCGCTGAATTCGCAATAAGGTTCAGTTCGGCCAATCGTCCAAATTTTTCAAACACCGTCTTGTCATTGTCAAACCTTAAGAAATTTGACGATAGACCCTTTATCGTCTGTCTCGTGACGCCCGCCGTCAATTATTGTTTCCTGGCGAACACAACCTTTTTGAAAAAGGTCAGCCATAGCTCCCAACAGCTGCGCGAAAACAACATCAAAGGAAGTTTCAACGGGTCGGACATCACTCGCGAATTTGAAGGGATCACGAACAACACGGACAATCTTGAAAGACTTTTCGAAATCCACGCCGGAATTGGTTTCGAGAACAACCTTCCCCGACTGGTTGAAGCAACAACCAACATTTCTGCGTCCGGTGTGAAATATCCGGTGACCTATGACGCCAAGAGAAAGATTCTGGAGGCCCCGCGGCGCGCAATCCAGTTCGTGAAATCAGACGAAGCGCAGGAACTCAAACGAGAGCTTGACGAAAAGGTTGAAAAGTTCAGGAACGAGATTTTGTTGGCTGCCTTAATCGAAAACACAAATATCCGTAGGCGCATCATTGAATATCTCATCGCCGGTGAAGATGAAAAACTGCGCCAAGAGCTGGTGGCAGCCCTGAAAGCCGGGAACAAGGGGATACCGCAGTTCAAGACAGGAAACACGGTCGGTGATTATCGAAGGGTTTTCGCGGACTACCACACGGAGACTGACGTGAAGACGAAAATCATGATCCTGAACTCGAATCCAAAAGCATACAACCTCGATAAAATCTTAGAGTTTCTTTCATTTGAACACTCGGTGTTCATGTTTTATTTCGTTGGGCTCGAACCGGCGAAAATTGTCAACACAGTCTTGATTTCCATGTTTCAGGAAGAATTGCTAAAGTCTACCATTCTGCTAAGACATTGGTCAGGGCGAAATTCCAGAGGCGTCACGCAACTCGAGGGCAGCACGATCAAGTCGTTGATTCTCGGACCGCAGTTTTCAGTTAACGAAGCCAGGGCAGTTGCATTTCTTGAAGAGATCATTGCGCTCTGAAACTCTGATTTTCATCCGCGGACGGCGCAAGGCAAATGTAAGAAGGTGGGTTGCGGGTATTCAGCGAGTAGCGCGGACTACCGAATTGTAGTCCGCGTCTTTTCCCGGGCAAGCCACGGCACGGTTTGTGTGCCGTGGGTTTTTTCTAAGGGCGTTACGAACCCATGGCATAAAGATCATGCCGTGGCTACCCTCTAAGAAGTCCGTTTATCGTATGCCGCCACGATGCGTTTTGGCGCGCGATGGCGCCAAGATTTTTCGATCAATTCACGCACTCGGCGGCCAGGGACCCTGGATAAATCTACGCGAAGACCCACGAATATCTTCCCGTTTCGCCAAATCTCCTCGTAAGCCTCTGGATGTTCCGCAGCGACAGCCTTTGCCTCTTTCTCGGCGAGGCTAACCGTCATGGTGACGCCTTCCTTTTCCACGCCAACAAAACTTCTTCCGGCAACCTTGAAGGCCACGATTCGGCGCGCCGCTGGCACGGGCGGTCCCTCCTCCACTTCCGGCAGGGCCATCGCAATGGACCGAAGCTCGCTAAGTCCGATCATTTGAAAACTCCTCTTTAACTTTAGCGGGGAGCCACGGTCAGCGTTTTTCTGACCGTGGGCTTTTATTCCAGTCATGCTCGATACCCTTCCGGCAGTAGGACGTAATACATCTGGATCGGACAACGCGCCACCATGCCCTCGTCCAGCGCAAAGTTATTGTAGCTTGACCATCATCAGTCTTCCAGCTTCGCCGCCCATTCCTTTTGGTGCGACATCGCCCAAAAACATTATCTCAAAGCCCACGGTCAGAAAAGCACAGACCGTGACTACCGCTTTCCACTTGTCAAACTAGGAGAATCAAACTATACTCTTAGACAGACTAGGAGAACAACATGGTGGGCAAAACCGCAGACCTATTGCCAGGCACTCTGGATATGCTGATCCTGAAGGCCGTTTCCTTGAAGCCGCTACACGGATACGGCGTGTTGCTACGCATCCGGCAGATCTCGCGCGATGCGCTCCAAGTTCCGCAAGGGTCCTTGTATCCGGCGCTTTACCGGCTAGAGCATCAAGGTCTCATCATTGCAGAATGGGGTCAGAGCGAGAACAACCGCCGGGCTAAATATTATGTTCTTACCGCTGCCGGAAGGCGTCGCCTTCGGGAGGAGGCTGCTGGCTGGAACCGTCTGGCGTCTGCGATTGCAGCGGCCATGAACACGAAACCGGAGGAGGTGTGATATGTTTGCGCGTGTTCGTTCGCTATTTCGTGCGCTCACCTCGCGGCATGATTTCGAGGCTGGAATGGCCGAGGAGCTACGTTTTCATATCGAGCAATACGCCGAGGAACTGGTGCGATCCGGCGTGTCGCCGGACGAAGCGCGCCGCCGCGCGCGCATAGAGTTCGGCGGCCTTAGCAGCGTCGAGGAAGACTGTCGGGAGGCGCTCGGCCTCCGTATGTTCGATGAGTTTGGCAGGGAACTCCGCTACGCTGCCCGATTGTTCCGAAAGACGCCTGGTTTCACGGCAACGGCTTTGCTGACCCTCGCCCTGTGCTTCGGCGCGAATCTAACGATCTTCGCCGTGATAAACGCAGTTCTGTTGCGTCCGTTGCCGTTTCCGCAAGCCAACCGGCTCGTAACCATATTCAACACCTACCCGAAGGCTGGCGTAGAACGGGATGGAGCTTCCATAACCAATTACTACGAACGCCGCGGACGTATTCCGGCCTTCAGCTCGCTCTCCATCTACGCGTTCGGTACGGCCATCGTCGGGGATCCCGGCTCAGCGGAGCGCGAGGAGATCACGCGGGTGTCTCCAGAGTTTTTTACTACGCTCGGCACAGCTCCCGTAATCGGACGCAGCTTCACCGACGCCGAGACAAGCTATCGGACCGACGGCGTCGTGATAATTACAGACCGTTACTGGCGGCGCCATTTCAGCGCCGATCCTCACGTGATAGGGCGAAAGACTTGGGTCGACACGTCTCCTAGGACCGTGGTTGGCGTGCTTCCTCCTGGCTTCCGCTTTCTCTCCTCCGAGTCCCAGTTGTATCTCCCGCTTTCGTCAAGCCCCGAACAACGGTCGCCTCAAAACCGGCATTCGGGCGGAAATGTTATCCAGATGATTGCGCGTCTAAAACAGGGAGCGGCCCTCGCGCAGGCCCAAAGCGAAATTGACGCGCAGAATACGGCACTGGAGAGAAGTGACCCGCAAGCCAAAATGATGTCCGATGCTGGTTTTCGCTCGCTTGTGGTTCCGCTCCATGCCGACCAGGTAGCGGCAATCCGTCCTGTCCTGTTGTTGCTCCAGGGAGGAGTGCTACTGCTTCTGCTGATCGGCGTGGTCAACCTGATCAACCTGCTCTTGGTCCGCGCCAACGCGCGGGCCAAGGAGATTGCTGTGCGGCAGGCGCTGGGAGCCAGCCGGCGAAATATCGTGACCGACGTAGCCGTAGAAACCACGCTTCTTTGTCTGGCCGGGGGACTGCTCGGGCTCGCGCTGGCGGCGGAGGGAATTCATCTGGTGGCTACGCTCGCGGCCAATCGCTTGCCCATGGGCATGTACATCGGTTTCGATGCGCGACTAGCAGCGGTTGCCTTGGCCGCAGCCGTTGGCCTGGGTATCGTAATCGCAGCTCCAATCGCCTGGGTTAATCTTCGGCTTCATCTGGCAAGCGCGCTTCAATCCGGAGGCCGCGGTCAAACGTCGGGTCGTGCCGCCCAAACGCTGCGCCATGGCTTCATGATGGCCCAGATTGCCCTGGGATTTGTGCTTCTGGTTGGGTCAGGTTTACTCGGGCTTAGTCTCAAACGCGCCATGAACGTCTTCCCAGGATTTCAGTCGGACCACGTCATAAGCGGTCAAATCTCGCTGGTCGGAAACAAGTATCCCTCAGCCTTAGCGGGCCTTGAGTTCACTGAACGTCTGGTCAGCGAACTTCGCCATCAACCGGGAGTGTTGGCCGCCGGCGTCGCCAGTAACATTCCCTTCAGCGGGCACAATGGCAAGAGCGCCGCGACGGTAAAGGGCTACGTTTTGCCGCGCGGCGAATCACTGCGCGGACATTACTCTTATGGGGTTGGCGGCAACTACTTCCAGGCCATGGGCCTTTCGCTGCGGGCGGGACGGTTTCTCACCGGTGCCGATTCGCGTCGCGGGGTAAGGAGCTGCGTGGTAGACGAGGATTTTGCCCGCTATTATTGGCCGCACAGCAGCGCTATAGGACATCTTTTGTTCCAGGGTTCCGACTCCGGCCCGGATTCCGAGGCATTCAGAGTGGTTGGAGTGGTTAGCAACGTAAAGCAAGCCGGCCTTACGGACGACGCTGCCCAAGGCGCGGTCTACTATCCCTATATCTACCGCCCGGACAATAATATCTTTGTGGTCGTGCGCGGTAGAATCCGCCCGCAATCTCTGGCGCTCACATTGCAACGCGTGGTGCGGCAAATCGACCCGGAACTGGTGGTGAGTGGCCTCCAGTCAATGGACGAAAGGATCGCCGCGAGCCTCATGGCCCGCCGCTCACCAGCCCTACTCGGTGGCATTTTTTCAGCCGTAGCCCTGCTGCTCATCGCCATCGGTACTTATGGCCTCCTGAGTTACGCTGTGGCACAGCGCAGGGGGGAAATCGCGGTGCGCATAGCCCTAGGAGCACGGCCCGGGCAGATTCGTAAGCAATTTTTCTGCTTCGCCTTACGACTGATCGCCGGCGGCCTGACGCTTGGATTGGCCGGCGCCTGGCTGACGGGCCAAGCCATGCAGGCGGTGTTGTTCCATGTTCCCGCTCATAATCCGGCAATACTCGCCGGTTCCGCCATCATGATCGCCGTGGTATCTCTCACCGCTTGCCTCGTGCCGGCTCACCGCGCCGCAAGGATATCGCCTATGCAAGCTCTTGCCGATCAATAACGGACCGGCCTGCCCTTAGTGATCTGCTGACAAAACGAACGAGAGGAAGTGGGTGTAGACTGAGCGCATACGCTTAGGAACGCCGGTCAGCGGTGTATTGCCAGTGGCAGGCGGCTGGCGCAATCCCTTCCCAACCCCATCAATAGCTGAGATAATAAGGCGTGAATCCTACAGACACTCCTGTTGGCGCCCCTACTGGCGCTGCTCAAGAGACGCCCGTGACAACCGCTGATAGCGCGTTGTGGGAGCCTGCAACCGAAGCCCTCTATATGTCTCTTGCGGGGCGCACGCTCAAGACGCTGGAGTTTCCGGCGCTGGTTCTGACGACGCCCTTTACCCGGCTTCATCTTGGCATTGAAGAAACAGCGCCGCCCTGGAAGGATCTTCCCCCTGATATTGCTGTAGCGGTCATCCCTGCGTTGCCGGCTGAGACGAAGCCGCCGGTTTTTGTGAAGCTCCCGCGCTTTATCCGGTACATTCCGAAATATGGCGAACGCTATTTCGTCGATCTTAGCGGCTCGTTTGAAGAGTACCTGGCGAAGCTGGGCCAGAACGCGCGGCACAATCTACGCCGCCGGATCAAGCGATTCACGGAGTTTTCAGGAGGAGAAATCCGCTGGAGGGAATTTCGCTTGCCCGAAGAGATGCAAGCGTTCCATGCCTTTGCCGGGGAAGTGGCGAGCAAGTCCTGGCAAAAGAGAACTGGCGGCCGCTTGTTTCCCCAAGTGTATCCAGTTGAGCATCTGGTTGCGCTCGCCCGCGCGGGCCGGGTGCGAGCTTACGTGCTTTTCCATGAGGGCCGCCCCATCGCGTTTTCCTACTGCGTCGGCCAGCACGAGAATCTTGTCTATACGATGATCGGCTATGACGAGGCGTATGGTCAGTGGTCGCCGGGCAATGTTTTATATTATCTGTTCATGAAAAGCCTCTTTGAAGAAAACCGCTTCCGGTACCTCGACTTTACCGATGGCATCCTGGCTTATAAGGACTTCATCAAAACGGACTCCATCCCGTGCGCCAGAGTGCTCTACTTCAAGCGGACGCTGAAAAATCATTTCATCGTGGCGACAGACCTTTTTCTGGTCAGAATTTCGACCGGGGCCGGACGCCTTTTGAAGTTCCTCGGACTAAAGGCGAAGCTGAAGAAGTTAGTCCTGGGAAAAGAAGCGCGGCCTGGGCAGGTTTGATATCGGAACGAGACCCTGCATTGCGGCGCGCGGGCATGATTTTTCGAACTCAAAAATAGAGCACATCTTGGCGTTTTTCTTCTTCTTTTCGCCTTCAAATTGATGGACATCAGCGTCGTTATTTGCACCTATAATCGTGCCGCCCGGCTGAAGACCACTCTCGGCAGCCTCTGCGCACTCGCGGTCCCGCCCGCTCTGAAGTGGGAGATATTAATCGCGGATAACAACTCGACCGACGCCACCCGCAATGTTGTCGAGGAGTTTGCGGTGGCCTTCGGCTTAAACACGCGTTATATCTTCGAGCCGCGGCAAGGCAAGTCCTTCGCCCTTAATGCGGCGATTAAGGAAGCAAAAGGGAACATCGTCGCTTTCACCGACGACGACGTTACGTTTGATCCCCAATGGATGTTGGGTTTGAAGAAGGCTTTGGACGAATGGGGTTGCATCGCCGCGGCCGGGAAGATTGTTCCCGTTTGGAACGATCCCGTGCCTCCCTGGTTGGAAATGGAGGGGCAACAAGCCGTCGGCCATTTCGATCTGGGGAGCGCGCCGAAGGAAACGAATTTTGCCCATGGGGCCAATGCCGCCTTCAAGAGGGAAGCCTTCGAGAAGTACGGTCCCTTTCGAGTCGACCTGGGGCCGGATGGAAAGTCCGCCGCCGGTTATGAAGACGATGAATTCGGGCGCCGGCTTATGAGTCACGGGGAAAAGATCATGTATGCGCCCGGAGCGGTCGTTTATCATCCTGTCGAAACGCACAAATTGAATAAGGCCTATTTTCGCAAATGGTTCTACAACATTGGCCGCGCGGCTATGTGGGCGCGCATTTGGCCTGAAGAGACCGTGCTTTATTTCGGCATCCCTCGTTATCTGTTCAGGGCCGTGGTTGAAAACTTGCTGCTTTGCCCCCTCACTTTGAACCCCAAGCGCCGCTTTCGCCGCGAATGTCTCGCCCGAAGCGCCGCTGGCGGCATTCTCGAAGGTTTCCGGATGTTTTGGGCGAAAAAGTAATCCTCTGCCGCGCGTGCCTGCCTCCCAGCACCGTGAGAGGGTCCTTTCAAAGACCATATATCACAACGGCCCGTTTCGGGGGTATACTAACCGCCAGCATTATTATCCAAACGTAAAACTCAGACTATTTCTTCACTGGAGGTGTTTGGTGGCAGATCCCGATACTGACCGGATCGCGAAGCTAACTTCCCGCGTGGGACCTTGGGTATTTTTGGTGATTGCTGCGGTGCTGGCGTTTGTATGTGTGGGCGCCGAGGAGCGCAGCGAATGGTTTCAGGCGCAGGTAAGCCTCTCTGTCATTTTGGTGTTGTTCTTTCTGGCGGGGCTGGTTTCGTTCAAAGCGCGCCGCGTGAGGCGGTCCGACTCGCCCGAGGTCGCAACTTACCGGCAGACATTGGACCGGCTGCTGCTCTTCGCCGCTTTCGGCATCGCGGCTATTCTCTTCAACTCCATCCGCTACGAGCATTGGGTGGAGGGCCTGGTAGCGCGCGCAGCGGGATTCGGCGTTCTGGTTGCCGGCGCGGCGTTCATCGTGGGCGTGCTGATCGGCTTTCTTTTCGGATTCCCCAGCCTTTCAGACAGCAAGGGCGCGCCCAACAATCCGCCACCCAAGTTGTTGCTCTACGACACCAACCTGGAGCAAATCTCCGAGTGGCTCACCAAAGTGATTCTGGGCGCGAGCCTGGTGGAGCTGAGCAAGCTGCCGCCGCTCGTCTCCGCGCTCTCGACATACATTGCCGCGGCGGTAGAGCCGCGTAATTTTCACGGCGGGCATGTCGCTTATAGCACTACCAGCGCGCCTGTGGCCATGGCCATCCTTGGGTATTTCTGGTGCTGCGGCGTGCTCTACGGCTATATCTACACGAAATACGAAGTGGTGGCAACAGCGCAAGGACGCGGAGACGATGCGGCTGCCCTAGCCGCAGTAGACCAGTGGCTTTCTGACCCTCACGGCCTCGGCGACGATAAGACGCGCGACCGCATGATGGAGGTCATCCGGAACGCCACCATTGCCGGAAAGGTGCGGATTTTCCTCAAAGCAGAAAAATATCGCAAAGCGGGCACGGAGGACGCGAATGCCCGCGCGCTGCCGATCTTCCAGGCGTTGGTTGAGTCCGACATCCAGGAAATCTTCCACCGGAATCGCAGCCAATACGCGATTGCACTGATGGGGAGGAAGAAGGACCCCAATAATCCCACTGAGGATTGGCATCGCGCTCTCGACCTGCTCGATGACGCCATCCGAATTCGTGATCGCTCGGGCGATCCTGGATGGCGCGAATACGAGCAATTGCGCGCCGAGTGCGAGAGCCATCTTAACCCTGCCCCTCCCAGGCAGCCGTAGCGAGGCTTCGCCCCAGATCATCGCGGTCTTTGCATTGTAGCGGCGGTCTCTGGCCGCCGGTCTATACTTTTAAAAAAACCGGCGGCCAGAGGCCGCCGCCGCAGCTTATGGAATGCGCCGCGATTTGTGATAGGATTTCCCACATGAAAAAAACTCTTCTTGGTCTCATGGTTCTTGCGTTGGCTTTGCCACTTGCGGGAGCGGCGGCATCCAATCCGCTCAAGGTTTATTTCATCGACGTGGAAGGCGGCCAAGCCACATTGTTTGTTTCGCCATCGGGCAAGTCGATGTTGATCGATACCGGATGGCCGGACAAGGGACGCAGCGCCCAGCGGATTCTTGCCGCGGCCCACGACGCCGGAATCCATCAGATTGACTATCTGGTGATCACCCATTACCACGCTGATCATGTCGGCGGCGTTCCGTCCCTCGCAGCACTGATGCCCATCCACAATTTCATTGATCACGGCGAGACCACAGAAACTCAGCCTCGCGCCGAACCGCTCTATCAGGCGTATCTGAAAGTGCGCGCTAAAGGTCATCACATATTGGCGAAACCGGGCATGGAGATTCCCATTCGCGGCCTGCATGTGACCGTTTTGACCGCGGCAGGTCAGCACATCGATTATTCTCTACCGGGCGGGGGCAAGAGCAACTCTTACTGTCCTGCCACGAAGCAGCCGATTACCGACCGCTCGGAAAATGCGCAGTCCGTAGGCGTGCTGGTGAGCATGGGCAAATTCCGCCTGGTCGATCTTGGCGATCTGCCAAGCTGGATGGGGGAATATGATCTGATATGCCCCACTAACCGCGTAGGCCAAGTCGAAGTCTACGTCACCACTCAGCACGCTTACGCAGAATCCGGGGGGGCATTTCTCGTGGACGCTCTGCATCCGGTTGTGGTTATTGCGGACAACGGCGCGCGTAAGGGCGGAGCGCAAGAGGCGCTCGAAGTGGTGAAGCAATCACCCGGACTCGAAGGCTTCTGGGACCTGCACTATTCATATTCGGCGAGCAAAGATGCGAATGCGCAGGCGCCTTACCTCGCCAACCTCACCGATCATCCGGATAACGCCTATTGGATCAAACTCACCGCATTGCCCAATGGCGTCTTCACCGTCACCAACCAGCGCAATGGCGAAAGCAAAACTTACCATTCGCGCTAAATCCATATTGCAGCGGCGGCCTCTGGCCGCCAGCTTTTATAAAAGCCAGCGGCCAGAGATCATCGCTGCAGAACCGGCTTGACGACTGGGCTAGAAATGGCGCCTGAAAAAATTGTTGCAGCGAAGATCACGCAAAATCCCTAGAGACTTTGTTTTTTTTCTCATTGCGCCGGCCATCACGGCAGGCGCGCTTTGCCTGGCTCAGGCGCAGCCGCCCTCCATTTCTGATGCCACCCGCCTCCTTCAGGAACGTAACTATCAAGGCGCTCTGGATCTTTTGACGCAACTGCAAAAGGCCCAATCAGGCGATCCGCGCGTCTGGACGCTGAAAGGCATCGCGCTTGAAAATTCAGGCAGAAAAGAAGAATGTCTCGCGGCTTTCCAGCGAGCCCTGCGACTCAATCCGGACTACCTTCCGGCCTTGGAGGGCGCCGCCCAAATCGAATATCAGGAGCGCAAACCGGCGGCCCGGACGCACCTTGCCAAGATCGTTCAGATTGATCCAACTAATCAAACGGCACATGCCATGCTGGGGGCGCTGGCTTTTGGGCGCAAAGACTGCAAATCGGCGGTTAACCACTTCCGCGACGCAAGCTCAGTAATTCTGACTCAGCCTGCGGCCCTTCAGGAGTTCGGCGCATGTTTGCTGGAGGAAAGGCAGCCCTCCGCTGCCGCCACCGTGTATGAGGAATTGGCGCGCCTGGAACCGGAGGATAAATCCCACGAATACGCTCTTGGGGTCGCGCTCTACGAAGCTCAGCGATACGAAGAGGCGATTCAAGCCCTCGAACCCTTAGCGGCAGAATCGCACCCGAATCTCAATGCGCTGGACTTGCTGGGAGAAGCCTATGAGAAAAATCACCAGACCCAATTAGCCGTGGCGGCGTTGCGGCGCGCCATTTTGCTTTCCCCGCGGGATGTGCGCGGTTATCTGGATATAGCGTTGATTTCGCTCGACCATGGTTCGTTTCAGGTAGGCATCGACTTTCTCAATGCCGGCCTTCGAGAAATCCCGAATTCTGCCGCGCTTCACACGGCTCGAGGGATTCTATACGTGCAACTGGGGCAGTATGACAAGGCGGAAACGGATTTTGACCAGGCTGCAAGGCTCAACCCGCATCAAAATTACAGCCATGTGGCTCTGGGCATTTCATTGCTCCAAAATAATCAGATCAATCAGTCGCTTGCCTCGGTGAAAGACCGGCTCGCCAAGACCCCGAATGATCCTGTTCTCAATTACCTTCTTGCGGAGATTTTACTGCGTCAGGGCGTTCGTCCTGGCACGCCCGGTTTTGCTCAGGCCATGGCAGCCGCGCGGAAGGCTGTTGCGCTGGACCCCACTTTAGTTTTCGCGCGGGATGACCTTGCCCAGCTCGAACTAAACGCAGGACGAATTAAACCGGCCATAGAACAGTCACAACAGGCGCTCAAGGCAGATCCCACGGACCAGACAGCGGTCTATCACCTCGTCGTAGCCTATCGCCGGAGCGGACAAACCCAAGAGGCCGTTGCCTTGACGAAGAAACTGGCTCAGATGGCCGTGCAGAATGAGCGCGAACAACAAACCGAGAGCCGCTATCGCCTCGTCGAGAAGCAGCCTGCGGCTCGCTGAGAATTACAATCACTCATGCGGTTCCCCGTTGTAGTGGCGGCGTCTCGCCGCCGGTTTTTTTAATAGTAAATACCGCTGCATAGCGCAGAGTTTGTTTTTAAGACTCTGCGGCCTTTTAGCGGTTCAGACGACAAGTCGCAGAATTTTAACCACAAAAACCTGCGTTACAAAAACTCCATCAAACTGTGCACCCCATGCCTGATGTGACACCCGCGAACTCCGCTAATTTTTCTTGGGGCAGTGTTGGGTTAAAATAGATTCTTATTGACTCCTGGGGTTGTCGTGGCCATCCGTCGCAGGACTGCTTTCATTCTGGTTGTTATCGCTGCCATTTGCGCCGCTGCGCTGATTTTTTCTGTTTTCGCCAATCTCGATCGATACCGGCCTGAAATTATCTCCGCTCTGCAGGAAAAAGCGGGGATGCCAGTCGAAATCGGGCATCTGAGCCTCACGTTGTTTCCATCCATTTCGATCCGCATTGACGGTTTCGGGTTAAGGAACCCTCCGATATTCCCAAAGGGCTATGTCATTCAGGTCCCGCGGATTGACGCCAAAATCGACGCAGGCGCGTTGCTGCACCGGAAAATCGTCTTCAAGTCTCTGGTGCTCGAAAAGCCCATTTTTAACCTGATTTCAGACCCCGACGGCCTCTGGAATTTCGAGAATCCTACTAAACCAAAATCCTCAGCGGCGGTATTACCTTCAACAGTTATCTCCCGGGTGGAAATTAGAAATGGTCAATTGCTGATGTCGAATCTGATCGATCCTTCGGACCGGCCGGGTCCGGTCTTTCTGACCGTCGACAACATTTCGAGCGTCTTGCGCCAGGTGAACCTTGGC
>DASZAE010000059.1:0-11282 GCA_035945515.1 Terriglobia bacterium | reverse complement strand
CACTAGCGGAAATCCCCCCGAGCACCTCGAAGGCGCGACGCTTTCGGCCAATGTGCTCAAGTTGCTTGGCATTCAACCGGCGCTTGGCCGCGGCTTCACGCCGCAAGAAACGCAGCCAGGGCGCGATACAGAAGTAATCCTAAGCTACCAGCTTTGGCAAAGGCAGTTCGGAGGAAAACGCGGCGTTATCGGGAAAACCATCCAGTTGGATGACGCGCCCTACACCATCATTGGCGTCATGCCGAAAAACTTCTACTTCATCTGGGACGATGTTTTAGACGTGCTGACGCCGCTTGCCCTCCCGCCCAGTCGATGGACCGAAACCGGGCGAGCATCGCGCGACTTGCAAGCTCTGGCCCGTCTCAAGCCGGGCGTCACCCACGACCAGGCGCAGATGGAAATGAATACGATTGCCAGCCGTTTGGCTGCGCAGTATCCCCAAGCGGACAAAGGCTGGGGGATTAAGGTTGAGCCGCTGCACGCGGCCTATCATCGTCATATCGCTATGCCGCTGATTGTTATCATAAGCGCGGCTTTCCTGGTCTTGCTCATCGCCTGCGTCAACGTGGCGAACTTATTGCTCGTGCGCTCGACCACGCGCCGGAAGGAGATTGCCGTCCGCATAGCCATGGGAGCAACCCGCCGGAGATTGTTATCACAGCTCATCACCGAGAGCGTCCTGCTGGGTTTCATCGGCGGGCTGGTAGGCATTTTGTTTTCCTATGCCGGCGTGCGCTTGCTGGCTTTGGGATGCGCGCGGTATTACCCCGTGATCGGCACGCAATGGATGAGTCTGAACGGCTCGGTGCTCGCTTTCTGCTTGGGGCTTGCCATCCTCACCGGCGTGGTTTTCGGTCTCGCGCCTGCATTCCAGGCCTCAAAGATGGACTTAAACGAGCCTCTGAAGGAGAGTGGAGTTTCGGTGACGGCTGAAGCGGGCCGTCGCCGTTTGCGTAACGGTCTTGTGGTGTGTGAAGTGTGCTTTGCGATGGTGCTGATGGTCGGCGCCGGGTTGCTCATCCGAACGTTTGTCAACATTTTGCAAGTTGATAATGGTTTTGATCCGCACAACGTCCTTGACGTGTATTTGTCTTTGCCTGATTACAAATATCAAACGCCCGCCAAGCAAGCAGCTTTCTTTCAGGAAGTCTTTCAGCGCGCTCGATCCTTGCCTGGAGTAGAGGCGGCTGGAGGAACCGGGTCCACGGACGAAATGCTCTTCAATGCAGAGGGCTATCCGCCGGCCTCGCCGGATCAGCAACCGAGCGCCCAAACTTCCGTCATCTCGCCGCGCTTCTTCCGGATGATGAAGACGCCTCTTATCGAAGGCCGCGAGTTTGCCCGGTCGGACGATCAAGCCGCTCCGCGCGTGGCTATCATCAATCAGACCCTTGCGCACCGCTACTTCCCTAATGTCAACCCAATCGGCCGCCATCTGATCCCGATTGCCCAGGTTTACGGAGCGCAGTCGAGCAGCGCGCCGGCGCCGCTTGAGATTGTGGGTGTGGTGAAGGACCTCAAGGGAGGCAACTACAGGGAGAACACGCCCCAGGTTTTCATTCCTTTTCTTCAAGACCCGACGCGCGGCATGGAGCTTCTTATCCGGACCGCCACGCCGCCGCTCACGCTTACCTCTGCCGTGCGAAGCATGGTGAAATCCATGGATAGCGAACTGCCCGTCAGCCAAGTGGGCACCTTGGAAGACAATCTAACGCGCATGTACGGTTACGTCAGCTTTCCCTACATCATCGTTTGGGTTTTTGCCGCGCTCGCGCTTGTTCTCTCAGCGGTGGGCATCTTCGGGGTAATTTCCTATTCTGTGACGCAGAGAACGCACGAAATGGCCATCCGCATGGCGCTGGGCGCGCAACCCAAGGATGTGCTGAGGCTCATCCTCGCCGAAGGGCTGCGCACCACAGGTCTCGGATTGGTGATCGGCGTGTTTGTTTCGCTCGCGCTTGGCCGATTGATCCAAAGCTTCCTTTTCGGCGTGCGTTCCTATGACCCGCTGACGCTGATCGTTGTGATGCTGGTCATGGCGGCTGTGGCCGTCTTAGCTTCCTACTTTCCCGCGCGGCGCGCGACGAAAGTCGATCCGGTTGTTGCGCTGAGGTACGAGTGAAAAGCGCGGCGGCGCAGAGTTGCTTTCCAAACTCTGCGGCTTTTTGTGACGAACTACTTGTCACGAACCACGCATAGGATGGCGTTATGAACACAATCCTTGACGATCTTCGATTCGGTTTGAGGATGTTGGGCAAGAATCCCGGCTTCACCTGCGTGGCGATCATCACGCTGGCGCTGGGCATTGGCGCGAACACAGCGATATTCAGCGTGGTTTACGGCGCGCTCTTGCGGCCGCTGCCCTATCCGCACCCGGACCGCATTGTGATGCTTTCGCGCACCTATCGCGGGCAGGTTGACTATCCGGCGTTTGACAGCAGGGAGTTCGCCTTCTGGCAAGAGCATCGCAAGCCGTTTGCCTATCTTTCCGCTTCTACCGACGTTGGCTTCAACCTCGCAGGTGGCAGCCATGCCGAGCGCGTGGAGGGACTGCGGGTCTCTTCGGAATATTTCCACGTTCTCGGCGTTGAGCCGGCGCTGGGCCGCGATTTCCGCCCGGAGGAAGACCGTATTGGGGGCGCTAGCGTGGCCATTCTAAGCAACGGGCTATGGCGGACTCAATTCGGCGCCGACCCCAGAGTGATCGGGAAAGCTATTCTGCTTGACGGAAGCCCTTACACGGTTGTGGGCGTGATGCCGGCGGGCTTTGCCAGCCTGCCCGCCGCCGAAGTTTGGACAACCATTGGCCAGGTGGCGAATACCATCGGCAGCGGCAGCAATTACGAAGTCATGGGCCGGCTCAAGGCAGGCGTGACGCGCGAGCAGGCCAGCGCCTACCTCGACGCATTCAGCGCCCAGTATGCAAGTCAGTTCATAAAGCACATCCGCGAAGACCAGGCGAAACAGATCGGCTTCGGAGTCTTTCCCCGGCAATATGTGCTCAGCGTTGGCGAGAACTATCGCACACCGCTGCTTGTCTTGTTCGCCGCCATTGGCTTCGTCCTGCTCATTGCGTGCGTCAATGTGGCCAACTTGCAGATGGGACGGGCCGCGGCGCGAAGCCGCGAAATTGCCGTCCGCACCGCGCTCGGCGCGGGCCGGTGGCGGCTCTTCAGGCAGCTTTTGACGGAAAATGTCTTGCTCGGTCTTGCTGGAGGCGCGGTGGGATTGTTCGTAGCCGAGTGGGGTTTGCATTTTTTGCTTTTGCTGGCCCCGGCCGATTTGCCGCGCGCGAACCAGATATTTCTCGACCGTTGGGCGCTTGGGTTCACCGCATTGGTCGCTATAGCAACTGGAATCCTTTTCGGCCTTGCGCCTGCGCTTCAGGCCTCTCAAGTCAATTTGAACGAATCGCTCAAGGAAGGATCAGGCCGCAGCAGCGTGGGCCGGAACCGGCGGCGGCTGGCGGCTGGATTGATTTCCGCTGAATTTGCGCTGTCCCTGGTTTTATTGATTTGTGCCGGTCTGTTGATTAAAACCTTTGCTAAGCTGCTTTGGACTGACCCAGGGTTTGATCCGCGCCACGTGCTGTCGATGCAAATCTGGACCACGGGCGGCCATTATAAATCACAGGCCGAGTTGGCTAACTTCTATGAGGGTATCGTTGACCGCCTCCAGCGGATTCCGGGCGTGCGCGGCGCTACGGTAATTGCCGCCGGCCTGCCGCTTGAGCGCGGAGGAAATCTGGGCGTGCAGATTGACGGCCGAGCTCCCTGGCGCGGGACCGATTACCGTGAGGTGACGCCGGGGTATTTCAGCGTCATGGGCATTCCTCTGCTGCGTGGACGGCCCTTTACCGGAAGCGATTCGGCGGACGCCACGAAAGCGGCCATCATCAATCAAACCTTTGCGCGCCGCTACTTTCCTGGCCGCGATCCGCTCGGCGCTCACCTCGTGCTCCCAGGCTTTCAACTCGCAGCAACAAACGCGCCGATCGTGGTGGGCATAGCGGGCGATGTGAAATCTCAAGTGGATCAGCCTGTGCCGCCGACCGTGTTCATTCCCGTAGCGCAAGCTGACTATGGCACCGATCAGCTTTTTCAGGGATGGTATCCAACATCCATTCTTCTACGCACGGCTGGAAACCCGCTGGCGCTCAGCCGCCAGGTTGCGCGCGCTGTCAGCGATGCCAATCCCAACCTGCCCGTCGGCCACGTGCGCTCAATGGAGCAGGTGCTTTCGGTTTCTCTCGCTTTCCAGCGGCTCCTCATGACTTTGATGAGCTTGTTTGCCGGGCTGGCGCTCGTGCTGGCCGCGGTAGGCATTTACGGCGTGCTTTCCTATGGGGTGAGCCAGCGGACGCGCGAGATCGGCATTCGAATGGCATTAGGCGCGCAAAAAGCGGACGTTCTGAGGATGGTGATCGGCAACGGCATCAAGCTGGCGCTAATAGGCGTTGGAGTTGGAATCATTGGGGCGCTGGCTTCGACCCGGTTGATATCCAGCTTGCTCTTTGACGTGCAAGCGACTGATCCTGAAACGTTCGTTATTGTTTCGCTTGTATTAGTAGGCATTGCGCTTCTTGCGTGCTGGATTCCCGCGAGGCGGGCGGCGAAGGTTGATCCTATGGTAGCGCTTCGGTATGAATAGTGTTATCCACGGCCAGCTATTTGTCTGACCGTGGGCCTTTGGTTGTGGGACGGAATCAAGGGACAGCGGAGTCCATTGCGTCTCACGGGAGTCAGAGCATCATGTACCGAGTCACACGCATAGGAAGCCGGATCCTTCAGGCTTTCGCGATTTTACTGGCCGTGGCCATCTGCGCTCAGGCCGCGTCCAACGTTCAAACGTTTTCCCTGACCGACGCCAAGGATCTGGTCCTGGTGAACGTGAAGGCGGCCATCGTCGAATACAATGGGCGCAAATGCGTGCGACTCACGAACGACACAAAGAAGGATGGGTTCGCGCTCTTGCGGGGCACAGAGGGTTTTCAGGATGGAACCATCCAGGCGGATGTCGCCTTGAAGATTGCCATGCCACCACCGCCATTTCGAATGCCCGGCTTTGTCGGCATCGCTTTCAGGTCGCAGCCAGATGCCTCGCACTACGATCTCTTCTACTGGCGGCCAGGAAACGCGCACTCGGACGACCAGTTGATACGGAACCATTCCGTGCAGTACATCTCTAAGCCGGACTTCGACTGGTACAAACTGCGTTACGAGTGGCCTTCGGTTTACGAGTCCTACGCGCCGTTGAAATTTGGGACGTGGGTGAGAGTGCGGATCGAGGTGAAGGGCCGTACCGCCGAACTCTACTTGAACGGGTCCCAAAACCCAAGCCTCGTGGTGGACCCCCTCCTGGGCCAAAGCTTGCGCGGCGGCGTGGCGCTGTGGCCTTACCCAGATGAAGAAGCGTACTTCTCGAAGGTGCGCATAACGAACTCCATGCCGATGCCGGTGAAGAACGGCTCGGACGCCAGCGGCATGTGGCAGGTGACGTTTTCGAGCGACGTGGGAAGCTTTCACGGTACTCTACAACTCAAACGCGATGGCAGCAAACTGACGGGAACGTGGTCCGGAGATCTCGGTCATGGTCGAACTATTACCGGAACGTGGCGCGATGGCTACGTTGACCTCAGCTTCGACGCGCAATGGAAGTTCCCCCATCTCCAGGGCCAAAGCCCCGCGGCGCTCGCCGGGTGGATCGATGGCGACTCCGCTCACGGGCACATGAAAGTAGAAGGCCTAACGAGTGGCCGATGGACGGCAACGCGGAAGCCGTAACGAATCAAGGCAACAGGTCGGCTACTCGCCGTCGTGGCGCTATTGGCCTGCTACATCCCGGCGCGGCGGGCGACGGAGGTTGATCCGATCGAGGCGTTTAAGTATGAGTAAACCGTGGTGAATCATGGATGCCGCTCAACTTCCAAAATTCATCCGCGTCCCATGTCGTTCGTAATTCGCCGTTCACTATTTCTTTCGGGTTGGATCAAGGATGGAAAGATGCTTGAAATAAGAGCGGTAAAAACCCCGGTCGCGGGTGAGCAGCCGGTCGGCTTGGCAGAGGGCGTGCGCGCCAATAAGAAAATCGCCGATAATGCGGACTCTCGGGCCGCCGCGTTGACGATAAGCTTTCCATGCTTGCCCGGCTTCAAAAGCGGTTTCCAGCGTGGCAGGACTGAATTCGAGCCCTAGGAGGTTCATCGCTTGTTCTGCGGCTTCGGGAGAAGGGTAGTTGGCCACGAGTTCCGCCCACACGATCCCGCAAGCCATCAGCCTGCCTTCGTCAAGCGCCGTGCGGACGGCCTGTGCGGAATACGGGCCAAAGGTCGAATCCGGAGCCAGTATGTCCAACAACACATTAGTATCGACGGCAGTGGTCACTCTGGTTTTTCGCTACCTCGGAGTTCGTCGATAATATCATCGGTCCTGCGGCCGAGCTTCAGGCTGCCGTACAGTTCATCAATGGCGTCACGTCGGATTCGTTTCGCCAGCACCAGCTTCCCCTTGTCTTCGCGGACGTCGAGCACTTGGCCTTTACGGAGGCCCAATCGCTCGCGCAACGGCTTGGGAATGGTAATTTGGCCTTTTTCGGAAACAATGGATTTCATACTTCAAAAGTAGGAAATCCTACCTAATTTGTCAAGCGTCCGCCGAGCGGCGCTAACGGCTGATTGCTGACAGCCGACAGTTCCTTTAAGGAGAAAATTATGGAGCCCAATGGAAACCACCTGATCAAAATCGAAGGCGTCACCAAAGTCTTTTACACCGACGAGGTGGAGACGCACGCGCTTGCGGGAATTCATCTGGATATTAAAAAGGGAGAGTATGTCTCGATTGCCGGCCCTTCGGGCTGCGGCAAGTCAACGCTGCTTTCGATCATCGGTCTGCTCGACTCGCCCACCGATGGAAAATACTGGTTGAACGGCTCCGCGGTGGAAGAGCTTGGCCTGGGCGACCGCTCCCGCATTCGCAACCGCGAGGTGGGATTTATCTTCCAAAGCTTCAATCTCATCGGCGATTTGAATGTTTTTGAGAATGTGGAGCTGCCCCTCACTTATCGCGGGATGCCATCGCCCGAGCGTAGAAAGCGCGTGCAGGATGCGCTCGAGCGCGTGGGGATGTCGCATCGCATGAAACATTATCCGTCGCAGCTTTCAGGCGGCCAGCAGCAGCGTGTGGCCGTGGCCAGGGCGCTCTCTGGCGCGCCGGCGGTGTTGTTGGCCGATGAGCCTACTGGCAACCTCGATTCCAAAAACGGCGAGGCTGTGATGGATCTGCTCCAGGAACTGCATCGTGGCGGGGCGACCATCGTTATGGTCACGCACGACCAGCGGTTTGCCCGCCATGCTCAGCGCAGTATTAACCTTTTCGACGGAAGGATTGTCGATGAGGGCGTCGCGCCACTGGCTCAGGGAGAACAGGTACAATAAACAGGGAAGGCCCGCCCGCGGCGGTGTTTTCTTCAGGAGATTCGATGATTCAGATGATCAACCTTGAGAAGTCATATCCGGTTGGGCCTAGCCGCTATTACGTTCTGCGGCGGATCAACCTGGAAATCAAAGAAGGCGACTTCCTCACCATTATGGGTCCCTCCGGCGCCGGGAAATCCACGCTGCTTTCCATTCTTGGAATGCTCGACGGCGAATGGAAAGGCGAATACTATTTATTTGATCATCCGGTCCACAAACTCAGCGTGAAGCAACGGGCGGACCTAAGCAAAAAGTACACCGGCTTTGTTTTTCAGCAATACCACCTGCTGGATGGACTCACGGTCGCTGAGAACCTGGATATCCCCCTTTCCTATCGCAATATCAAGAGTTCCGAAAGACAGGCTCTGGTGGCGGACGTCCTGGACCGCTTTCACATAGTCGGGAAAAAGGACCTCTATCCTAGCCAGCTTTCGGGAGGGCAACAACAACTTGTTGCCGTGGCGCGCGCCGTCATTGCCAGCCCCAGGTTGATTCTCGCCGACGAGCCAACTGGCAATCTGCACTCAACCCAGGGCAAAGAGATCATGGAGCTCTTCAAAAAACTGAACGGCGAAGGGACTACCGTGGTTCAGGTGACTCATTCGGAAACCAACGCAGCATACGGGAACAAAATCATCAAACTGGTGGACGGCTGGATATCGTGAAGGTGGCAATTTGCTATCAGTTTTCTGAGAAAAGCTGAATTTTAGTTGAAGTTGCTTATTGGGCATGAAGACTTCATCTGCTAATCCGCCGCCAAGGATACTGATAGCCGATGACCAGCCTGGCGTGCTCGATGCGCTCCGCCTGCTGCTCAAAGGCGAGAACTTTGAAGTAGTCACCGCCAATTCACCCGCATCTTTGCTCGCAACTCTGGAAGGCAGCGATTTCGACGCGCTGCTGATGGACCTCAATTACGCCCGCGACACCACATCTGGGCAGGAAGGTCTGGATCTGATTGCGCGCTTGCAGGCCATCGATAGCACATTGCCCATTGTGGTGATGACCGCCTGGGGTAGCGTTGAGGTTGCGGTTGAAGCGATGCGCCGCGGCGCGCGGGACTTTATCCAGAAGCCTTGGGACAATACGCGCCTGCTTGCGATCCTGCGTGGCCAAGTACAATTGAGCCGGGCGCTGCGCGAAGGCCAGCGCCTGGAGTCAGAGAATCGGCTGCTGCGCCCAAGCGGAGCGCCTTCGCTTAGCGCCAATGCTCCATCCATGCGCCGGGTGATCGATTTGATCCATCGCGTGGCGCCTTCGGATGCCAGTGTGCTGATCACCGGCGAGCATGGATCGGGCAAAGAAGTTGTCGCGCGGACCCTGCACGCTCTCTCGGCTCGCGCCGCTGGGCCATTGGTCACGGTAAACGCCGGGAGCATTCCGGAGGGCGTTTTCGAGAGCGAACTCTTCGGCCATGTGAAGGGGGCCTTCACTGACGCGAAGACGGACCGCATTGGCCACTTCGAGCTTGCTTCAAGCGGCACTCTTTTCCTTGATGAAATCGCCAACGTGCCGCCCAGCCAGCAAGCGAAGCTCTTGCGCGTCATTGAATCCCGCGAAGTGCGCCGGGTGGGATCCTCTAAAACCTATCGTGTGGACGCGCGCCTTATTTCGGCAACCAACGCGAACCTGCGCGAAGAAGTGGCCGCAGGCAGGTTCCGCGAAGACCTTCTCTTCCGTTTGAACACTATCGAGATTCACCTGCCGCCCCTGCGCGAGCGCAAGGAGGATATTCTGCCTCTCGCGCTCAGCTTTCTCAGCCAATTCGCCGGGCGGTACCGCAAGAGCCTTGCAGGTTTTGATTACGCCTCCGAACAAGCTCTGAAGAACTACGCCTGGCCGGGAAACGTGCGCGAACTCAATCACGTGGTCGAGCGGGCCGTGCTCATGGCTCAGGGCAGTTCCGTCATCGCGGCCGATTTGGGTTTAGCGGCTGCCAGCCGCGACCACGCCCAGCTCGAAGAATTGCCTCTGGAGGAGGTCGAACAGCTGCTCATCCGGAAGTCTCTCGATCGTTGTCAAGGCAATATCAGCCAGGCGGCGCACGCTCTCGGCCTCAGCCGCAGCGCCCTTTACCGGCGCCTGGAAAGGTACGGCATTAAGGGGCGCGAATAGTTTCAAGCCCTGGATTTCAATCGTCAGCAAAGCCATCCGTTTTCTGCAGCCGTGTTGCGCCGGCCCCGATTGAATCTGTGCCACAGAGCATATAGCGCCCGTGGCGCTGAATCACTACGATTGAGATATGTCCCCGTCTTCTAAGGAACATTCTCGCGGCCCGAAGCTCACTTTCGTGCGCCGGATTGCGGGCACGGCGTTGCTTGCGGGCTTTCCGGCGCTCATCGTGGCGCTCGCGCTGCTCTGGACGGGACATTACAGCGAGCGGGCGCAATGGACGATCAGCATTGCCATCGTATCCTTTTGGATCGGGACTGGTCTCGCCTTGCGCCGCCGGATCGAAGTTCCGCTGCAAACGCTTTCCAACCTCCTCTCCGCTTTGCGCGAGGGTGATTACTCCTTCCGCGCCCGCCAGTCCAAAGGCAATGACCCTCTGGCGGAAGTCATGCGCGAAGCCAACGCGATTATCAACCTCATGCGCGAGCAGCGGATGGACGCTCTTGAGGCCACGGCGCTCCTGCGCAAGGTGATGGAAGAGATCGACGTGGCCATTTTTGCGTTCGATGCCGGCGACCGGCTGCGGCTGGTCAATCCTGCGGGCGCGCGCTTGCTGGCGCAACCCGCGGAGCGGCTGCTCGGCGCCACCGCGCGCGAGGTCAACCTCGGCCGCTATCTTGAGGGCGAGCCAAGACGCGTCGAGCAAGCGCCGTTTCCTGGGTTGCCCGATCCCGCGGCGCGCTGGGGCGTGAACCGCAGCAGCTTTCGCCAGGGCGGCCTGCCGCTGCAACTTCTGGTCATCACCGATCTTCGCCGCGCCCTCCGTGAAGAAGAGTTGCAAGCCTGGCAGCGGCTGGTGCGCGTGCTTGGCCACGAAATTAACAACTCGCTTGCTCCGATTAAATCCATGTCCGCGAGCCTTGAAACCCTTTTGCGGCGGAACCCGCGGCCTTCTGACTGGGAAGACGACGCGGCGCGCGGCTTGCGCGTAATTGGCGGCAGAGCCGAGGCTCTCGGGCGCTTCACCGGCGCCTACGCCAGCCTGGCAAAGCTTCCCAAGCCCAACCCGAAGCCCTTTGAAGTGAGCGCATGGGTGCGGCGGATCGTTGCCTTGGAAACGCGCCTGACGATCCAACTTTTGCAGGGCCCGGAAATCGTCATCTGCGCCGACGCTGACCAACTTGAGCAGCTTCTCATCAATCTCATTCGTAATGCCGTGGACGCTTCGCTGGAGACGGGCGGCCTCGTCAGTATTGGCTGGAATAAAAATGGCGCAAGCCTCAGCGTATGGGTCAAAGATGAGGGTCCTGGCATCGCAAACCCTGCCAATCTGTTTGTTCCGTTTTTCACCACCAAGCCCGGCGGCGTCGGCATCGGTCTCGTGCTCAGCCGCCAGATTGCCGAAGCGCATGGCGGCGCGTTGACGCTTGAAAACCGCTCCGGAGCGCGAGGGGCGCAGGCAACGCTCCTACTGCCACTCAATTAAGATTGAATCATTTATCCATTGGGTTATGACTTCATTGAATAGCCGAATCGAAAATTCAAGGCGTTCGTTTAACAGTTTGTTGAAAAACCGTTGAGCGATGTCATTCTGAGCCCTTCGCTTGTCATTCTGAGCGAAGCGAAGAATCCCGGCATTTCGCTCAGGGTAAACTCCGCGAAGAATCTGCTTCTGTTTGTTTTCAACTAGAAACAGCAG
>DASZAE010000058.1:0-11462 GCA_035945515.1 Terriglobia bacterium | reverse complement strand
CCGCCGCCGAAGGCGCGGCCGGGATCGCGCAGCGCGCGCGCGGCACGCCCCGCATCGCCAACCGCCTGCTGCGGCGCGTGCGCGACTATGCGGAAGTGAAAGCCGCCGGAGAAATCACGCCGGAAGTCGCCGTGGCGGCCCTCAAGCTTGAGGGCGTTGACGACCGCGGGCTGGATGACCTCGACCGCCGGTTTTTGACCACCATCATTCAGCTCTATCAGGGCGGCCCGGTGGGTGTTGAGGCGCTTGCGGCTACGTTGAATGAAGAGGTGGATACGCTGGTCGATATGGTTGAGCCGTTTCTGCTGCAGCAGGGTTTCATCAGCCGCACCAAAACCGGGCGTAAGGCCAATGAGCCGGCTTATCAGCATCTGCGCTTGACGCCGCCTAAAGCGGCGCGCGGTTCGCCTGGATTGTTTGACTGAGAGGGAAGAGACCAGTGGCAAGAGTCGAGTGACGAGAGATGCGGACTTAGCTCTTGCCCCTCGGCCCTTGTCCCTGCCTTTATGAAATCCGTCTATCTATCTCTCGGCTCAAACCGCGGCGACCGGCAGGCCAACATTGAAAGGGCCATCGACGAGCTTGGCTTTCGCAGCGTTGCTGTGCGCCGCGTGTCCTCGTATTACAAAACCCAGCCCGTGGATTTCCTGCCGCAGGCTTGGTTTCTGAATTGCGCCGCCGAGGCTGCAACGGATTTGATGCCGATGCGGCTCCTAAGCGTGTGCAAGGCGGTGGAGCGCGCGGTTGGGCGCCGCCCCGGCGTGCTGAAAGGCCCGCGAACGATTGATATCGACATTCTCTTCTACGAGAATGCCATCATCGATTCGAGCGAGCTTGCAGTTCCTCACCCCGCGATGGCCCTGAGAAGGTTCGTCCTGGTTCCTCTGGCTGAAATTGCGCCCGAGGCGCGCCATCCTATGACCCAGCGCACCGTGCTCGAGATGCTTCACGAAACCCCGGACATGAGCCAGGTGTCGCGCTTTAATAAGGCTGTGATGAGTGACAAGTGACAAGTGGCGAGCCGGTTGGAGCCGCAAAGAACCATCTCTTTTATCCCATTCGTCTCAAAAATCTCAGAGTGGCGTGATAGGCTCAATCTGTAGCGGCGGCCTCTGGCCGCTGGGTTTTAATAGTAAAGACCGGCGGCCAGAGGCCGCCGCTACAACATATTACTTTGCGGGAAGATCAAGGCCGCGTTTGGAGAGGTCGATCGCGCGGTTGCCGGCCATCAGAAAGACGACTGCAATCACGTGATGGTCGTGGGTTGCAAGCTGCTGCACGGGAACTTGAAGCGTAACGTCGCCGGCCTTATTCACCGTGCCCGGCGTGAAGGCGTTCAGCACGAGCGAGCCGTCGCTCGCGCGATATTGAGAATCTACCGGAGGCACCCTCTGATTTTTGTCCAGGAAAATGGCCGCAATTCGCACCCGCATGTTTTCGGCATTGTGAACCTGAAAGGGCACGTGGAAGATGAGTCGTCCGCCGGTTTGCTCAAGCGTCCATGCGCCGATCTGGCCGTAAGGCGGGAGGTTCCCGCCGGGCGATTTCGCTACGTCCGGCCAGCGCATCTGGAAAATGCTCATGGCGGCGTTGTAGAACTCCTGCGCGTGAGCTTCGCGCGTTTCAAGGCGTGGATGATGAGAAAATGCCGCAACGATTCCGGGCGTGTCGCCTAGTCCGTAGCGCAGCCGCTGGTCGAGGAGAACTGCGTAACCAGGCTGATAACCCGCCTCGGTCATCAGCATCATGCCGATGAAATCGGCCTGCAGCTCCTCTTCGCGGGAGAGTTTCAATACGGAGATGCCTTCACCGAGGTGAAGGCCAGGCCAGTCGGAAGGAACATGGGTTGACTTCACAGCGGCGAGATAGTCTTGGCGCAGCCGAGCCTTGAACGCGGGCAGCGACTTCGGATTGTGCAGGAGCACGTGGCCAAGCTCATGGCCTATCACAGCCGCCCACACGCCCTGGTCCTGGTAAAGCGCGGGAAATATGCCGCTCGTGATGTAGACCTGACCCTGAAAATTAGAGAAGGCGTTTGGCATGATATCGTCGAGCAGCGTTACCTTGTAATGCAGGCGCGGCATGGTCTGGCCGAGAGGGCTTGCAAGAAGGTTTGTTAGCACTTCATCGGCAATTTTATTATCGGGCGTGTTGACGATGTCAGGGCGGCGGGCAAAAGCAGAGGAACAAAGCGCGAGCAACAACGCAAGCGCGAACGCGGGAAATCTGAACAGTCTCCTTCGATGCACCCTCAGCTCCTCAAACCGGATTCATATTCTGAGATGCCAAATGCTCTAACGGCAGCCCCTTACAGGCTTTGGCCGCCGTTACAATCAGAGTATTCAGACGCTGCAAGAAGTGTCAACACCCAGCTTGCCCGGAGGGAACGTCAAGGGTTATGCTGAGCTTATCGTACTATTGGGAACGCCTATGGAACCTTATCGCGGGAAAGCGCGCCGATTGCAGGAGGAGCTTCAGAAGACCTCTTCGCTCATTGTGGCCTATTCTGGCGGCGTGGACTCTGCGTATCTGGCCTACGCAGCGCATCAGGCCATTGGAAACCGGATGCTTGCGGTCACGGCGCTGAGCGAAAGCTTTTCCGCCCGCGACCGCGAAATGGCGGAGGCTTGCGCCCGGCAATTCAATTTCCCGCACGAGTTTATCCAAACCAGCGAGCTTTCGAGCCCGGAGTATCGCGCCAATAACCCGAACCGATGTTTTTTTTGCAAGGATGAGTTATTTAACAAGCTGGATGATTTGGCTGCTCGACGGGGCTTCGCCGCGGTGGCTTACGGCGTGAACCTGGATGACCAGGGTGACTGGCGGCCGGGCCATCGCGCGGCGCAGAAGCACTCGGTGCTCGCGCCCCTTCTCGCTGCGGAGATGACCAAGGAAGACATCCGGCAGCTTGCGCAGGAAGCAGGCCTGCCGGTATGGGACCGTCCCGCGTCCGCCTGCCTGGCCTCCCGCATTGCATACGGCCTGGAAGTGACGCCGGAGCGCCTGGCTGTGATCGAAAAAGGCGAAGAAGCGGTGCGCGCGCTTGGATTCAACCAATTCCGCGTCCGGCACCACGGCAACCTTGCGCGTCTGGAGATTGCGCCCGAAGAACTGCCGCTTGCCTTGTCCGCTGAAATGGCGGGAAAGTTTGTGAAGATTTTTAAATCCCTCGGATTCGCATACGTCACCCTCGACCTCGAAGGCTACCGGCGCGGTTCACTGAACACCGGCCTGAAAGCCGAGTCCGCCCTAAAAGAAGCTTGATGGACCGTATCCCTCTGCCTTGCAATCGGAATTTGTGTAAAAAAACCGGAAAGGCGTTGCCGCTACGTGCGGTTGCCATGCCGAATCTTCCATCCCTTATCGCCAATGGAATTCCACCCGCGTGCGATGGGTGGCGAATTCGGAATAGGGCGCGATGCGCAGTGTCTTGATGTGCTGTGGTTGATCTGTGTAAGCCAGGACAACAGTGAGTGTATTGGAAGCGCTCCACTGCAACCAAGGTTCAGGCAAATAGAACTGTGTCTGCGGGCCCTCGGTGACATAGCGGCCTACGAATCTCCCGTTGAGGTAGAGCAGCGCGTCGCGGTCCGCTTCGATTGTAGCGTTCCACATGATGGACCAATTCTCGGCAGGTTTTGCGAGCGTGAATTTAGAGCGAATCCAGCAGAAAGCGGGAATTACATTGGTGTCGGGCGCGAAGCTGCCTAGCGAAGCCGCCTGCCAGCCGCCCACTGAAAACTCAGGATCGATGGCCCGCCCTCGCATCGCAGCCGGCACGCGCTGAATTTTCCACGGCTCAATGGTGGCCACTTTGCTTGGATCGCTCCAGACGCGGGCGAACTCAAGCCCCTTCAGCTCGGCCATTTTAGGACCGAAGTTAGGGCTGCCGAAGAGTTCATAAGCGATCTCCAAAGTGTTCGCGCCGGATTGCAAATAAGATGAGGCGTCGAATTGAACCTGCGGCTTATTGTTGGAAGCTTCCTTCACGTTCTTCCCGTTAATGAACACTTGCTTGCCGTCGTCAGCAAAAGTGGAGAAAGCCATTTGAGATGCGCTGGCGGCCTCGAATTCGGCGTGGTATTTGACGTAGCCATACGGAATCTCGCCCAGCAGCTCGAGCGCCTGGGCGGGGCTGGTGAGCCAATCACCTGTGTTGAGATCGAATTTCTCTACCCACATTTCGGCCTGCGTTTGGGTTAAGTCCTGCGGCTGGGCCGGCAGCGGAGGAATCTCAATGACCATGCGCGTGGTGCGCCAGTGCTCGTCATACGCCGCCTGCGCTGCGCTGCCATCCACCAGGCAGCGGTCGGGCTGTGACGACCACAGAGTAGTGAGATGGTGCGTGCCGGGCGTGTAATCGAGTTCCGCCCATGCGTGTCCGCGGCTCGATCCGGAATCCGCCATCATCGCGCAGGTGGTGATGAAGGGGACTTGCACTTTATCTTTGGTCTCCGCATTCGGTAGAACAGTGGAGGGGAAGTCCACAATCCAGCTGCGGAGTCCGCGCACGCCAGGGACCACGATAATTTGCAAGACGCCATTCACCAGCCACATATTTTCGGTTGTCTCAAGATTCACACCTAGCACAACCGTCTCATAGTCGGAATCCCAGTATTGATAGACCGTGTCGCCCTCAACCTGCGGCTGGCTGCTGGTCGAGACCGCAATTTCCGCTATGCGATGGCGCTCGTCATAAAGCAGCAGGAAAGCACGATCTTCATTGAGACCCGATCCCAGCACTTCCGCCGTCGTATAGCGAAGCTGGCCGCCCGGAAGCGGGACTTGCAGAGGCAGCATCTTCATTTCCCGTGGGCCAATCGTCAACGTGCCCTCCCGCGGCACGGTGATGAGGCGATGCGAGGGGCTGGCGGGATCGGGGAAAGTCAGCTTGAATTGCTGCTGCTGGTTGGCGTTCTCGCGCACAAACAGAAAGCCACTGGTTCCGTTCGCGCGCTCGGTGACGCTCACGGCGGGATTCGTCGATTGCGTGCCATCCACGGTTTGAGAGCGCGCGAGAAGCGGGCCGTATTGCCTCAGGGATTCGCCAATGCCACGCGCGGCGTAATACTTCTCCCACAAGCCGCCAGGCTCGCGGATGGGCGCGGCGTAATCGTAAGTGGTCGTCAGATTCTTTCCCGCCCAATCAAAGTTGGTGCCGCCGAATCCCATGTAGTAACTGAAGAAAGTGACGCCCTGCTCGATCATTGTCTTGGTGAGCATGTTGAGCTGCGCGCCGTCGACGCCGGGTTGGTCCACTGAGAGCTTGCCGCCGAACTGGCTGAACCATCCGCCTTGCAGCTCCGTCACGCCGAGCGGCGAGCTGCTTTCGGCTTTGCGCAGCGCCGCGAGCCTGCCCACCGTGCCTTTCACAATATCCCAGCGGGGGTAGAAGTCCGCGGTGTCCGTGATGCGCGCCATCACCGGATTCGAGTTGTCGCGCGCTTCCCGGCACCAGTTAGTGATGAGGGGAATGTCGATGCCCGCGTTCCACACCATCTGCGCCAGGGCCGTAAGATACTGGGTTTTCTCCGGCGATGGAACCTGTCCCCAGTAGTCGTATTCGTTTTCAATCTGAAGGATGATGATCGGGCCGCCATTGGTGATCGTATGGCGCTCGATCACGGGCAGCACGGCGTCGTACCAATGCTGGGAAGTTTGGATGCTCTTCGGGTCCGCGCTGCGCAGCGGAAATTGCTGCGCGATAACCCAGTGCGGAAAGCCCCCTGCGTCCCATTCGGCGCACACGTAGGGGCCGGGCCGCGCGATCATGTAAAAACCCATGCTGCCCACGAGTTTGACGAAGTCCTCAAACTCGCCGAGGTTGAGGCGGCCTTCGACCGGCTCGTGATAGTTCCAGAAAACGTAAGTCTCAATGGTGTTGAAACCCGCTTGCTTAAATTTTGTCAGGCGGTCTTGCCACAACTCGCGCGGACAGCGGCAATAGTGGAAGCAGCCGCTGTGAACAAACGTGTCGCGGTTGCGCAGCGTAAAGCAGGCCGAGTCGTAGCGAATAATCTGCGGATTTTGAAACTGATCCTGGCCTCCGTTTGGAGTAAGCAGCGCATAGGGGCCGAACGCAAATCCACTGCGGCCTCCAATAGCCACCGCCAGAGGCGAGGCGAGCGAAGCTTGCAGGAACTTGCGTCGTGATGATTTCATGAAGGCATCCCCTTTTGATCTGGTTAGACTGAACCCGACGAGGCCCGCTGCTTCCCACTGTAGCGGCGGGCAAAGCCTGTAAGGGGCCGCCGGTCTTTACGATCTAAAAGCCGGAGACCAGAGGCCGCTTCAAGTTGCCTCTTTACAGTGATTTCACTGCATCACGCATCCCGATTCCGCGCGCGGCTGCAACCGCCTTCAATGCTTCCCGCGCCGCTGCAATCGTCTCGGCCACGTCGCTTTCGCTGTGCGCGGAGGAAACGAACGCAGCTTCAAACTGCGAGGGCGGCAAATAAATTCCTCTCTCGATCATCTTACGGAAAAACAGCGCAAAGGCGCGCGTATCAGACCGCTTGGCGCTCGCGTAATCTGTTACAGGGGAACCGGTGAAAAATGCCGTCAGCATGGACCCCACGCGGTTGACGGTAAGGGGTATATCTGCGGCCTTCGCCTCCGCCGCGAGTCCATTCGCAAGCGTGGCCGAGGTTGATTCCAGTTGCTCATAGAATCCGGGCCGCCGGATGACTTCGAGCGTCTTTAGCCCTGCCGTTACCGCGAGCGGATTGCCTGAAAGCGTGCCCGCCTGGTAAATGGGGCCAGCGGGCGCTACTTGATCCATCAACTCTGCTTTGCCGCCGTAAGCCCCCACGGGCAGACCGCCGCCGATTACCTTGCCGAGCGCCGTCATATCGGGTGAAATTCCATAGAGCTGTTGCGCGCCGCCGTAAGCCACGCGAAATCCCGTCATGACTTCATCGAAGATCAGCACCGTGCCGTGCTTTGTGGTGAGGCGGCGCAGCGCCTCCAGAAATCCGGGTCGCGGCGCAACACAGCCCATGTTGCCCGCCACCGGCTCCACGATAGCTGCGGCCAAGCTGCTGCCGTGCGCGTCAAAAATTTGCTCCAGCGCCGCAAGATCGTTATAAGGCGCGGTAAGCGTGAGCGCGGCGAGCGCGCCCGGAACGCCCGGACTATCCGGCAGCCCCAGCGTGGCCACGCCCGAACCTGCCTTCACCAGCAGGCTGTCGGAGTGACCGTGATAACAGCCGTCGAATTTCAAAATCTTTTCCCGGCCAGTCGCGCCGCGCGCCACGCGCAGCGCCGAAAGCGTGGCTTCTGTGCCGGAATTCACCAGTCGCACGCGCTCCACCGAGGGAAATGCTTCGGTGATTCGTGCTGCCATTTCCACTTCTAGCGCGGTGGCTGCGCCGAAACTCGTTCCCTTTTCAACTTGCTTTAAGATCGCTTCTGTTACTTCGGGGTGGCAGTGGCCGAGAATGAGCGGCCCCCAGGACATGACGTAATCGAGGTAAGATTCGCCGTCTTCGCTGATGATGTGCGATCCTTTGCCCGCAGCCATAAAAAGTGGTTCGCCGCCCACGGCGCGAAACGCCCGCACCGGCGAGTTCACCCCGCCGGGCATTAGCTTGACGGCGCGGCGATAAAGTTCTTTGGATTTCTGGGTCATAACCGTCAACAGACGCAAGGTAGCCACGATCACTGCTTTCCTGACCGTGGATCTTTACCGTGGATCTTTCCATTTGATCGAAAGCCCACGGTCAATCGCATTCTGATTAACCGTGGCTACCACCTGCATTGTTCGTGGCTGGCGCCGTTTTATGCGTTTTTCAGCAGCCTGCTCGCGACAGTCCCGGCTGCGCCGGCAGCCATCTCCATCATGCCTCTGGCAAGCACTCTGTAGGCGCGCGATGAGAGTCCCGAATAAACTTGCGTGCCCTCAAAGAGGTCCTGCAAAAGATTCATGAAGCTGCGGCTGCGCGCGCAGAATTCCACCATGCGCGTGGTCACCGGCTTTCCCCAGAAATTCCCGTGGTAGAAGCGCGGTGCGTGCCGCGCACCACTTTCGTGGCGGCACCCAAATTCCTGCCAGACTTCGCCCGCATACGCTTCGGGCTGGTTTCGTAGGACGGCCTCGGCGGCAATCTCGCCCGAGCGCATGGCGAAATAGATGCCCTCGCCGGTGAGCGGATCGACAAGGCCCGCCGCATCACCCGCCATTGCCCAGCCATTGCCTGCTAAATGGAGGTTGCGCCAGCTTGCCGCGCCGAGCGCGGGCAGCAAGTGGGCAAATACCGGCGACTGCTTGATCGAGTAACCAAACCGCTCCATAAACTCGTGCAACCGCCGCCGTGCGCCTGCCATGCCACTCGCGTCCATTTGCCCTGCGATGCCGAGCGACGTATGGTCAGGCCGGGGAAAAGCCCAGGCGTAGCCTTCAAAATCCGCAAAGAATTGCACACGCAGCAACTGGCCGGCCGGGGGTGCAAAGTAGCCGAACGTCAACATGCAATCCCTCGCCTCAAATGGGGGCGCAAGCAGCTTGCGCAATCCGCTGCGCGCGCCCGCGGCGAGAATCAGATGTCCAGCAGAGTATTCGCCCGCGCGCCCCCGCAGGCGCCAGCCCAGCCCTGCGCGCTCGAAGCCTAGAATACGGTCTTCAATCACCCGCGCTCCAGCGTCTTCGGCGCGCTTGAGCAAAAGCGCGTTCAACACGCTGCGCGAATAAACGAGCAGCGGCGCCCGCAGGCGCATTCGCACCGTCGCTCCGTTTGCGGCCACGAGTTCCGCTTCTTCCACCTGCACGTGAGGCCGGCAGACGTCCATTAAGTAGGGATAGCGGCGCGCCGCCTTCGCCGTGAGCCCGCCGCCGCACGGCTTCTCCCAACCCGGCTTCTCCTCAAATAGAAGAACCTGGGGAACCGGCTGCCCGGCATCTTTCGCGCCGGTTAGCAGGCGTTCCGCCGCCACCGCGCCCGCTGGGCCGCCGCCAATAATGGCGATCGATTGCACGCGATGCTTGCCTCCAAGAGGCCGAGAATATCACGGTGCTGGAACCGAGTAAACCACGGCCACGGATGAGGAGCAGGGCAGAGACAAGCGCAAAGGACAAGCAACGAGCGAATAGCGTGCCAGGCTGGAGGTGTAGCGCACAGATTTAGAAACAAAACTTGGCGCAATTTATATGACGAACTACAAGACGTAGTAAAATGGGCGGCGGAGGCCGGACCCTATGAAGCCAGACTCACCCAATCCATCCTCGCGCACGCGGCGGGAATTCCTCAGACAATCTGCGTTGGCGGTAGCACTTCCCGGCGTGGCCACCCTACCCAAGTCTTCTGGCCAGATATCGGCGGGAGGATCGCAAGCGCCCTCAAAGCGTCCCAATGTTCTCATGATTATCGCGGATCAATTCCGCTGGGACTTCGTAGGCGCCTATGGATTGAATCCGATGGGCGTGACGCCCAACCTGGACGGCATTGCGCGGCGCGGCGTGGCCTTCGAGAATGCCGTGACCAATCAACCTTTGTGTTCGCCGTCTCGCGCTTGCCTCTTTACCGGGCAGTACGCCACTCAAACTGGGGTGTGGACGCTTGGCCCAGGCCTGCGGCCCGGCGCCACCACGCTGGCCACCCTTCTGACCAGCCAAGGCTATACTGCGAATTACATCGGTAAATGGCACCTCGCGCCGAACGTGCGCACGGATCCCGCGAGCCACGGCTACGTTCCCCCGCAATACCGGGGAGGTTTCACTGGCCTCTGGCAGGGGGCGAACGAGTTGGAGCTAACCTCGCATCCTTACGAGGGCACAATCTGGAATGGCGATGGAACTCCCATGCGCTTTAAGGACGTCTACCGGGTAGACTACATCACTAGCCTTGCGGTGAAATTTCTGCGTCAGCAGCATGAAAAGCCATTCTTTTTGGTGGTCTCGCAACTCGAGCCGCACTTTCAGAATGACGCCAATGCGTTCATTCCACCTAAAGAATACGCGAGCCGCTACACCAACCCCTTCGCGCCGGCGGACCTGCGCTTTTTCCCCGGCGACTGGCAGGCTCAGCTTCCCGGTTATTACGGCGACTGCAAGCGAATCGACGACTGCGTGGGATCACTGCTCAAGGCCTTGGAAGAGCAGGGCATTTTAGACAACACCATCGTAATGTTTGTCAGCGATCACGGATGCCACTTCCGCACGCGCAACGCCGAGTACAAGCGCAGCCCTCACGAAAGCTCGATCCATATTCCGCTGCTCATCCAGGGGCCTGGTTTTGACCACGGACGCAAAGTGCCGGAGCTAGTCGGCATGGTGGATGTTACTCCGACGTTGCTCGACGCCCTCGGCATGAAAATCCCCGATTCAATGAGCGGGCGCAGCGCGTTTCCGCTCCTCACTGATGCAAAGGCGCGCGAATCGTGGCGCAACGAGGCGTTTATCCAAATCAGCCAGTCCATGGTGGGAAGGGCCTTGCGAACGGCAGAGTGGACATATTGCGTGGCCGACCGCCATAGGAACGGCGATAAAGACCCGGGAAGTTCTCATTACGAGGAATATCAGATGTACAACTTATCTGGAGACCCGCACCAGCTTGTGAATCTCGCCGGGCGCGCGGACAACCCCAAGCTTGTCCATTACGATGGAGACCAGCCGCTGCCGGAAGTTGCGGCCTACCTGCGCGAGCGGCTGATCGCTCGGATGCAAGAGGCCGGTGAAGCCGCGCCGCAAATCGATAAGGCAACGCTTTACCCATAGGCGTGGGCCGGGGCTTTAGAGGCAGTCCTTGGCCGGATCTTAAGGCTACTGTGATAGTTAGTGAATGACGCGGGTCGCAACCACGGTAACAGAGCTGGGGGCGCTTCCCACGGCCTCAGTGCGGATAAGCGCCTCAAAGTAAACGGGTTTCTTCGGAGAGTCCGAAAAGCCAAGGACGCGATACAGCGTGCGCCGGTTGTTCGGATCGGCCAGGAAGTCGCCTGCAGCTTCGGTGCCCTCCTGCTCGAGACCCTGCAGGATTAAAACATTTCCGTTGTTTTCCTGGTTAGGAAGCAGCGAAATGGTTGCGTAATCCGTGCACGGTGCTGCCGCGCAGACGTGTTCCGGGTAGTTGACCTGCTCCCCTGGAAGCGGTTTCCGGTTCACAAACGACTTCCCGCCAATCACCTTTTCCGCCAGTTCAGGGAAGTTGAGGCGCGGCTCAAAAAGCGACACCCAGGGATTTGAGGTATCGCTGCCGAGGAAAATGTAATTACCGGAATCAAGGTCGCGCAGGCGCAGGTCGCGCGCGGAGAGAACCCGAACCCGGTTCTGATAAGGCCCCGCCAGCCGGAGCAGCTTGATAGCGTTGGCGACATCGGCAAATGAAGTCAAGAGCGACGCTTGAATATAACCGGTCAGAAGGGAGGGCGTAGCTCCGGGGCCAGCGGGCAGAAAACCTTGAGGAAAGCCGGGACGCAAATAGTCCTGCAGGGATCCGAACTTGCCGCGGATGATACACAGCATCCCG
>DASZAE010000057.1:0-4502 GCA_035945515.1 Terriglobia bacterium | reverse complement strand
GCGAGGGCGTGTGGGCCGCTCGGACCGCCGCGCTTACGCTTACCTGCTGATTCCCGACGAAGATTCGCTCACCCCACTTGCCCGGCGGCGGCTGGCGGCGCTCAAGGAGTTTTCCGACCTCGGCGCGGGTTTCCGGCTGGCCGCGCTCGATCTGGAATTGCGCGGCGCGGGGAACGTGCTCGGAGCCGAGCAATCCGGCCACTTGAACGCCATCGGACTCGATCTCTATCTGAAGATGCTTGAAGAAGCCACCGAAGAGTTGAAGGGGCTGCCCGCTCAGCCCGAGGTTCGGACTACGATTAACCTGGGGGTGGACATCCGGATCCCCGAGTCGTACATTCCGGACGAAGGGCAGCGGCTGCGCATGTACAAGCGTATTTCCTCAGTGGCGGTCCCGGAAGCCCGCGCGGAGATTGAAGCCGAGCTTACCGACCGCTTTGGCGCGCTGCCCGGTCCAGTGACCACCTTGCTAGATTATGCCGTGCTCAAGAATGAGTCCGAGCGAATGCTGATTCAATCGGTGGACCGCAAGCAGGATGACGTATGGCTGCGCTTCCATCTGGAAACGCCGGTGCGACCAGATGAGCTCACGCGCTTTGTCAGACGGCGGCGCGACGCCGCCTTGCGGCCAGATGGTTCCTTACGCTTCCGGATGCGGCCAGATGGTAACCCCATTGAGGAAGTCACAAGCGTCTTGCGGGAACTCCAGGCCTCGCATTAAGATGAGATGGAGTTCTTTTTGGGTCGTAGCGGCAGTTTTCTGTAGCGGCGGCCTCTGGCCGCCGGTCTTTACTATTAAAATCCGGCGGCCAGAGGCCGCCGCTACAGCCAATGACCCTCGCCGATTTATGGCGCTCTGTATAGAAAAGGCTCTTGGAAGTAAACGTATGAAAAAGAAAAGCATTATTGTAGGCATTCTGCTTGCGGCGGTGACAATGGTGGTGAGGTTTCCTCCCGCCTTTTCCCGCACCGAACTGATTGACCGCATCATCGCGCGGGTGAACGAAGAAATCATCACTCAGCGCCAGTACGACGAGCAGATCGATAAACTGCGCCAGTCGCTCGGGCAGCATTATTCAGGTGACCAGCTTACGGCGCAAACGAACGCTGCCGTCAAAGACCTGCTGGAAAACATGATTGACGAAGACCTGTTTGTACAGAAGGCCAAAGACCTGAATATCAATGTAGAAAGCCAGCTTGTTCAGCGGCTTGATCAACTCCGGCAGCAGATGGGTCTCGCCTCCATTCAGGACCTTGAGGATGAGGTCGAGAAGAACGGGCTTGTCTGGGAAGACTTCCAAAATAATATCCGCCGCCAGCTTCTGACCAACGCGGTTATGCAGCAGGAAGTAGCCTCCCGCATCATGCCTACGGACGCGGAGCTGCGGAAATATTTTGCCGCGCACAAGCAGGATTATGCCTCGCCCGCGGGCGTTGAGCTGGCCGAAATCCAGATTTCGAACCAGAAGTGGGGGGCCGCGCAGTCGGAGCAGCGCGCCAAAGACGCGCAGAAAATGCTTCAGGCGGGCGCAAAATGGGATGACGCTGTCAAGAAATACTCCGACGGCCCTAATGCCAACTCAGGGGGGGATGTCGGCTTTTTCCCAAACGGATCGCTCCTCCCCGAAATCTCCAAGGCCATTCAGGGTCTCGACCCCAGCGACACTTCTGGCCTGATCTCGACTCAGAACGGATATATCATCGTGAAGCTCAATGAGCGCCGCAGCGCCGGCGCCCCCAAGTTTGAAGAGGTGCGCGAGCGCGTGGAAAACGACTACTATCAGGAGAAAATGCACCCTGCCGTCCGGAAGTATCTCACCACCTTGCGTAAGGAAAGCTGCATTACCATCGCGCCTGGATTTATCGATTCCGGGGCGCTGCACCCTGGCGCCGTTGGGTCCGCCCAAGACGGATGCCTATGAAAAAATGCTTTGTGGCGGACCTTAAGCCCGGCCAGCCCTTCAACACTTCCTTCCTGGTGCAAACCAAGGAGCGTAAGGTGGCGCGCAACGGCAGCGCCTATCTCGATCTTGAACTCCGTGACGCAACCGGCTCGCGGCGCGCCAAAGTGTGGGATGCGGACCGGCTGGCGGCGCCATTTGAGGTGGACGATATCGTGCAGGTAGCCGGGGGCCTCGAAGTTTTCCAAGGAGCGCCGCAAATCACCGTGCGCGAGATTCGTAAACTGAACGATGGCGAAGCGGACCTGCTCGACTATCTGCCCCGCACGAGCCAGGACCCAGAGCAAATGTATGCAGCCCTTCTCGATCGCGTCACGGGCTTGCCCGAAGGTCCCGCCCGCGCGCTGCTGCTCGATTTGCTGAATGACCCGGAAATCGCGGCGAAGTACAAGCTCGCTCCTGCTGCCACGTCCATGCACCACGCTTTTCTCGGAGGGCTGCTCGAGCACGTCAATTCGCTGTGCGGGCTTGCCAACTTGGTCGCGGGCCACTACCCCTGGCTTGACCGTCCGCTAATCCTTGCAGGCATCGTGCTGCATGACATCGGCAAGATCGAGGAATTGAACTTTAACCGTTCATTCCGCTATTCCACGCGCGGGCAGTTGCTCGGGCACATTATGATCGGCCTCGAAATAGTGCAGGAGAGAATGCGCGCCATCCCGGATTTTCCGCCGCGCCTTAAAGATCAGATTGAGCATATTATTCTGTCGCACCACGGCAAGCTCGAATTTGGATCGCCCAAAGAGCCGATGTTTCCTGAAGCCCTGGTGGTGCACGCGCTCGACGAGCTTGACTCCAAACTTGAAAGCATGAGGGCGCAATTCGAACTCGAAAAGGATCAAGCGGGTGAGTGGACGAATAAGAATATGGCGCTCGGCAGAAGGCTGTTGAAGCCATTGAATCATTGAATCATCTGTTCATTGATTCAATGACCCAATCATTGAATGATTCAATCTCCCACGCTCGATCAAGCCGGGATTCAGCGCATTTTGCCGCACCGCTACCCCTTCTTGCTGGTGGATCAAGTGACGGAGTTCGTGCCCGCGCAGCGCATCGCAGGCATCAAGACGTTTACGGCGAACGAACAATTTGTCCCCGGCCACTTCGCGGGCGAGCCGATGGTTCCTTGCGGTGTCTTACTCGAAATGACCACGCAGCTCGGCGCGATTCTGGTGCTGGAGAGGCCGGAAATGGCGGGCAAAATCGCGGTGATCCTGCAAATTCCTTTTGCCCAAATGCACGCGACGGCTGGTCCAGGCGATTGCTTGCGCGTTGAGGCAGAGGCATTGAAGCTGAAAGAAAATTTTGGCGAGCTGCAAGGCAGGGTTTTTCGCGGCGATGAGTTGATTGCCGAGGGCCGGATGCGTTTCGCCATCGCTAATGCCAGCGATATTGTCAGCGGCTTATAGAAGATTTCTTAGGAATAAATGGGATAATAGCCGCATAGCGGTGGGTAATGATTCTTGCTTTGTAGTGTTGCAGAGCAATGGAAAGCCTCTTTCGTCATGCTCTTTGAAGAACTTAAAATCCGCGATGTTTCGATTCGCCCGGCCCAAATCCTTGCGCCGATGGCCGGCATTACGGACACAGTTTTCCGCCGCTTCATTAAGCGGCTCGGTGGCTGCGGGCTGATCATGACGGAGTTTGTTTCGAGCGAGGGGATGCTGCGGCAGAATATCAAGTCGCAGCGTTTTCTTTACTACACCGAAGAGGAGCGGCCCATCACGGCGCAAATTTTTGGCGCTGATCCCGATCACTTGGCGGAGGCGGCGCGGCAGATCGAAGACCTCGGGTTTGACATCATTGATCTAAACCTGGGCTGCCCCGCGAAAAAAGTGGTGAAGTGCGGTGGCTCCGGCTTGCTGCGCGACCTGCCTCTGCTCGAAACGATCTTCCGCAAGATTCGCAGCGCAGTCACCATCCCATTCACCGTGAAAATTCGCGCCGGATGGAGCGATGAAGAAATCGTTGCTGCGCCGGTAGCACGCCTTGCGGAGGCTTGCGGCGTGGAGGCAATCGCCGTGCATCCCCGCACGCGTATGCAAGGCTACAGCGGCCGCGCCCGATGGGACATCATTCGGGAGGTTAAAGCATCCGTTCGCATTCCGGTGATTGGCAACGGCGATGTGATGTCGCCGCCGGACGCCGCCGCCATTCACCGCGAAACCGCCTGCGACGCTGTGATGATTGGCCGCGCCGCTCCTACCAACCCCTGGATTTTCCGGCAGATGAAGGAGTATTTCAGCACTGGCGCTTACGCGGAACCGGGAGAGCGGGATCGCTACGAGCTGATACGGTCATATTACGCCATGCTGGTGGAGGAAGATATTCCGGGGACCATCGGCAAGATGAAACAGTTTGCAAGTTGGTTCACGCACGGCGTGCGCAACGGCGCCGAGCTGCGCCGCCAGGTGCAAAGCGCCGAGAGCGCGCGTGAAGTGTTAAACCGCGTGGATGAATTTTTTGCCGGAGTTCAGGAAGCATCTGCCGGCCAGCCCTCTGCGCTTTCACTCACCCAATAGGCTTCTGTAGCGGCGGCCT
>DASZAE010000056.1:0-5070 GCA_035945515.1 Terriglobia bacterium | reverse complement strand
GACGGTGGCGCTGAACGTCTATCTTTTCATCGTCGTGCCGAAAGGCTTTTTCCCGCAAGAAGACATTGGCCGCATCGCGGGAACGGTTCAGGCATCCCAGAATATTTCGTTTGACTCACTCACGAAGAAACAAGATGCGTTCGTCAAAATCGTTTTGAATGATCCGGCGGTGGACGCCGTCGAAAGCTTTATCGGCGGCGGCGGGCCAGGCGGCAGCAGCGTCAACACGGGCCGCATGTTCATAGCCTTAAAGCCGCGCAGCGAACGCGACGCCAACGCCGACCAGGTCATCGCCCGTATCCGCCCTGAGGCTGCCAAGATCGCCGGCGCCACGCTCTTCCTTCAGGCTGAGCAGGATATTCGCGTGGGAGGCCGGCGCGCCAACTCGGAGTATCAATATACGCTCGAAGATCAGAATTTGGATGAACTTAACCATTGGGCGCCTCGCCTCGAGACGCGTCTGGAGTCGCTGCCTGGCTTGCTCGACGTTTCATCCGACCAGCAGAATCACGGCCTCGAAACGGCGGTCGCAATCGACCGCGACACGGCGAGCCGCCTCGGCATCACGCCCGCCATGATCGATAACACGCTCTACGACGCCTTTGGCCAGCGCGAGGTCTCCACGCTCTATACGCCCATCAATGAGTACCACACGGTCATGGAAGTTGATCCGGCGTTTCAACAGAATCCGGACGCGCTCAAGACCATCTTTGTCCGCTCGGCGAGCGGCGCCGAAGTTCCACTCAGCGCGTTCGCGCATTTCACCAGCGCAACCACCACGCTTGCCGTGAATCATCAGGGCCAGTTTCCCGCCGTCACGCTTTCGTTCAACCTCGTTCCGGGCGTGTCGCTTGGCCAGGCGGTGCCCGCAATCGAAGAGGCCCAGCGTGAAATTGGGATGCCCGATTCGGTTCACGCCAGTTTTCAGGGAACCGCCCAGGCTTTTCAGGTTTCTCTCCGCAATGAGCCGCTCTTGATTCTCGTCGCGCTGGTCTCGGTGTATATCGTGCTTGGCATTCTTTACGAAAGCTTGGTGCATCCCCTGACCATCCTTTCCACCATTCCTTCGGCGGCGGTAGGCGCGATTCTGGCGCTTCTTCTGTTCCACACCGAACTCAGCGTGATCGCGCTTGTCGGCATTATCCTGCTGATCGGAATCGTGGAGAAAAACGCCATTATGATGATCGACTTCGCACTCGCCGCCGAGCGCCAGGAAGGCAAATCGCCCGCCGACGCCATTTACGAGGCGTGCCTGCTGCGCTTCCGTCCGATCCTCATGACCACGATGGCGGCCATGCTCGGCGCCCTACCTCTGGCGCTTTTCTCCGGAATGGGATCGGAATTCCGCAAGCCCCTCGGCATCACGATTGTCGGCGGCCTCATCTTGAGCCAGACACTGACGCTCTACACCACTCCGGTGGTCTATCTTTTCTTCGATCAGATTGCCCGCGCCTTCCGCCGGACCTTCTCACACGCCCACCCTGCGCGCCCCGCCGAACGCCTGCTTTAATCTGTTGTAGAGGCGGCGCCTTGCCACCGGTTTTTATACAGAACGCCATAAGTCAGCGACGGTCATTGGCTGTAGCGGCGGCCCGAGGCCGCCGCTACAGAATCAAGCGCCCCCGACTTATGGCGTCACGTATAATTGTTTAACGGCGAATAAACCGTCCCATTTATCCCATTTGTCTCAAAAATCTCAGAGTGCCCTGATCGACTCGCTATGGGACGAGGTGGGGGCGCGCAGGTCACAAAGAGTAAATATCCCGGCGGAGCTGGGGGATATTTACTCTCTATGTAGAGAGCTATAAGTCGGCGATGGTCATTGGCTGTAGCGGCGGCCTCTGGCCGCCGGATTTTAATAGTAAAGACCGGCGGCCAGAGGCCGCCGCTACAGAATCAGGCGCCGCCGACTTATGGCGTCACGTATAATTGACGATTTTTGGGAAATCCCGCAGAGTTTCGGGCGGTCAGACGCCGCGACAACACAAGGGTTGACATCTAACCCAACCGGCACTACACTCAGGCTACATGCTAACCCGAAAAGAGACCCATCGCGCCGCTTTGCTGCAAGGCACCCTCGACCTGCTGATCCTGCGCACGCTCGTTTTCGGCTCGAATCACGGCCAGGGCATCGCGCGCGCGATTCAAGAGCAATCGGAAGACGTTCTCCTGGTCGATCATGGCGCGCTCTATCCGGCGCTTGACCGCCTTGAGACCAAAGATTGGATCACGGCCAAGTGGGGCACATCCTCCAACAACCGCAAAGCTCGCTTCTACACCCTCACGCCCAAAGGCAGGAAGCAGTTGCTGAAGGAGACGAGCCAGTGGCGTAGGATTGCAGCGGCCATTGGCCGGGTGCTGGGGCCGGAAAGCGCGGAGGGCTAGAGCAATGCTCTGGCGGCGCAAGCGAACACAAAATGATTTTTCGGAAGAGCTTCAGGCGCACCTGGCGCATGAAGCCGACCGGCTGCGTGAAGAGGGCATGAGCGAAGAGGAGGCTTCGGCAATGGCGCTACGGAATCTCGGCAACATCACCCAAACCGAAGAGCGATTTTACGAATCGCACCGCTGGCTCTGGCTGGATACTCTCCTCCAAGACCTTCGCTTCGGCCTGCGACAGTTGCGCCGCAATCCGGGCTTCACGGCGGTGGTGGTGCTTTCGCTGGCGCTTGGCATCGGCGCGAACACCGCCATCTTCACTGTGATCGACGCGGTGCTGCTTCAATCGCTGCCAGTCAAGAACCCCAGCCAGTTGGTGCTGCTCGATAGCGGTTCCGATCAGGGCACGGATAGCGGAAGCCCATACATCGGACGCTGGCCCGCGCTCACCTTCGATGCTTATCAATATTTCGTTCGCCACAACGAGTCCTTCCAGGGCCTCGCCGCGTTCCGCAAAGGCATAGACCCTCTGGAAGTCCGTTGGCCGGGCGCCATATCCGGCGGCCAGGCTGAGCAGGCAATGGCTCATCTGGTTTCGGGCAATTATTTCCAGGTGATGGGCGTTGACGCCGCCGTGGGAAGGGTGTTCGGAGCGAACGACGACGTTCCGAATGCTCGCCCTGTAGCGGTCATCAGCTATGATTACTGGCAGCGGAAATTTCACGGCGACCCATCAGCCGTCGGCCGCGCGGTCGATCTGAACGGCACGCCATTTACCATCGCAGGGGTCACCCCTCTGGACTTTTTTGGCGAGCGGATGTATGAAACGCCGCCGGATTATTGGCTGCCGCTTACTTTCCAACCTGAAATCATGCAGCGCGAGTCGTGGCTCGCGCGAAAAGATATGTATTGGCTGAATTTCATCGGGCGGCTCAAACCCGGCGTCACGCGCGCGCAGGCGCAAGCCGTTCTTGACGTCCAGCTTCGCCAGTTTCTCGAAGCGCAAACAGGCACGAAACACGCCGCAGACATCAAGCTGGCGATCAAGCAGTCTTACATTCAACTGGACCCCGGCCGTAACGGCATCTCCAGGCTTCGGGCGCGCTACTCCATGTCGCTAAGCATCCTTATGGGCATCGTGGCGCTTGTGCTGCTTGTAGCTTGCGCTAACGTTGCAAACCTTTTGTTTTCGCGCTCCGCGGCGCGGCAGAGAGAAATCTCCATGCGGCTTGTGGCAGGAGCAACGCGCGCGCGGCTCATCCGGCAGATGCTGACGGAAAGCGTGCTGCTCGCTCTCTTCGGCGGGGCCGCCGGTTTGCTGATGGCAGACTGGGGCGTCCATCTTTTAGGCGCGCTCCTCAGCCGTAACCTGGCGCTGAGCGTGACCGCGAATCCCTCGGTCCTCCTATTCACGCTGGCGGTCTCGGTGCTCACCGGGCTGGTCTTCGGCCTTGTGCCGGCGCTGCGCGCGAGCCAGACGGAATTAAGCGAGGCAATAAAGGGCGCAACTGCCGCCGGCAAGTGGTCGCAATCGGCCTTAACTCACGGTCTTGTGGTGTTGCAGGTGGCCGTCTCTTTGGTCCTGCTTGCGGGCGCCGGTCTTCTCGCGCGCACCCTTGTAAATCTCGAAGATCAAAACCTGGGCTTCAATCGTGATAACGTCCTGCTCGTGCAAACGAATCCTCGCCTGACCGGGATCAAAGCCCGCGGCCTAGACGCTCTTTACCGGCAGCTTCTTGACAGCCTGAACAATCTGCCCGGCGTGCGCTCGGCCACCATAGCGTATTACAGTCCGATGAGTGGCCACAATTCGTCCACCGATGTCACCGTTCAGGGTTACACGCCCCGCCCGAACGAGAACATGGAAGTGAACGAAAACCAGGTTGCGCCTGGCTACTTCGAGACGCTCGGCATACCAGTGCTTCTCGGCCGGCCGATTGGGCCGCAGGATACGCCAACATCCCCGGAAGTCGTCGTCGTGAACCAAGCCTTCGCCGACCGCTTTCTTCATGGACAGAACCCCATCGGCAGGCGAGTGTGGGTGGGGCATTCTTCTTCGCCTTCCGCGGACCTTCCGCAGGAAATTATCGGACTCGTGGCCGATGCCAGAGTTCACAATGCGGCCCAAGCCCCTCAGCCGTTCGCCTATATGCCGCTCAGCCAGGACCCCAAGTTTTTTGCCGGGAATATCGAGGTTCGCGCTACCGGCGATCCCGCGGGCGTGGCCGCCGAAGTCCGGCAGGCGATCCGTGAAGTGGATAGCGCCCTGCCCATCATGAGGGTTCAAACATTGCGCCGGCTGGTTTACGATCAATTGAATCAGCAGCGGCTGGTGGCGCGGCTTTCTGTTCTGTTTAGCTTGCTGGCGCTGGTTCTGGCGGCAGTGGGACTCTACGGAGTGATGGCCTATTGGGTCGCGCGGCGCACGCAGGAGATTGGCATACGCATGGCGCTTGGCGCGCAGAAACACGATGTATTACGGCTCGTGGTGGGACGCGGCCTTGTGATGACGTTGCTCGGCGCAGGATTTGGCTTGGGCGCGGCGTTGGGCTTGACTCGTCTGATGGCAAGCTCGCTCTACGGCGTTAAAGCAAACGATCCGGGCACGTGCATTGCGGCGTCGCTCTTGATCGTTGCGGTTACTCTGCTTGCCTGCTACATTCCCGCGCGGCGGGCGACCAAGGTCGACCC
>DASZAE010000055.1:0-5600 GCA_035945515.1 Terriglobia bacterium | reverse complement strand
GATCTGTTTCACGCGCTTCCCTTCCGCGCCAATGACAATGGGCTTCTGCGACTCTTTTTCCACCACAATGGTGGCGCGGATGCGAGTGAGGCGGTCCGACTCCTGAAACTCGTCAATCAGCACGGCCGTCACGTAAGGCAGCTCTTGATGGGTTTGCAAAATGACTTTCTCGCGGATAATTTCTGCCGCCAGGAATCGCTCGGGCTGGTCCGTGTAATAGTCGGGCGGAAAAAGGGCGGGCCCTTCGGGCAGCCGCTTCACAACTGTTTCAAGCAGGTCATCCAATCCTTCTCCCGTGCGGGCGGAGACGGGAACAATTTCTTCAAAAGAGTGGAGCCTGGAATAGCGGTCAATGAGCGGCAGCAGCAGGTCCTTGCGGAGATGATCGATTTTATTCAGCGCCAGCACCGCGGGCGCCTTGTAGGGCTTGAGCATGTCGAGCGTGAATTGGTCGCCATGTCCGAATTTGGCGGAGGCATCTACCACCAGGAGCACAACATCGCGGCTTTCAAGCGCGTCGCGCACAAATGCCATCATCTGGCGGTTCAGGCGTGAGAGCGGCTTATGAATGCCGGGCGTATCCATCAAAACCACCTGCGCGCCGGAACGGTTGGCAATACCGAGAATGCGGTTGCGTGTGGTCTGCGGGACCGGCGTCACAATGGACACTTTCTCCGCTACCCAGGCGTTGACCAACGTGCTTTTGCCTGCGTTCGGCCTGCCCACGACAGCCGCAAAACCGCACCGGAATGATTCAGATTCCGCCATAATTTGAGATTAACAAGCGACCACTGCTACAGCCCCTCAATTCCGAGCACGCGCCGCAGCAGTAACTCGACCTCATTCATCTCGCCTTGATCAACCGCGTGATCGTAACCCGCAAGATGAAGCGCGCCGTGGAGAATAAGCTGTCGAATTTCGGTTTCAAGGGAGTGCCTTTCGGCGGCGGCGTTGCATCGGGCGGTTTCGACGGAAATAACAATATCGCCCAGGAAGCCGGCCATCTCGTCGCCGCCCTCAAATTCAGGGACCTCTCCGCCATTGCGCCAAGGAAATGAAAGAACGTCGGTGGGCGTGTCTTTGCCGCGAAACTCCCGGTTGAGCCTTGCGATTCCGGAGTCGTCCGTGAGCGTCACATCAAAATCCGCGTCTTTAAGCCCAAGTTTTTTGAGCTCGTTTTGGACGCGCAGCGCAAATTGGCGAAAGCGGGGCAGTTGGCCCTTCCGGCTCCTGCAAATCAACGTAAGTCCCCCGCCGGCGCGCACAGCGCGCGGCGACAGGGTCTCTTGCATCTTACTCGTTTCATTCTGCTCATTCGCTGCCGGAAGTGACCGTTTCCTTAACGCCATTATGCACGAATCCGTTCGCGGGTCTTGATTGCTCGTATTCCTCGTAGGCGCGAATGATCCGCTGCACCAGGTTGTGCCGCACTACGTCTCGCTCATCAAAATAAATCATGCTGATGCCTTCCACGCGCGCTATCACTTCAATGGCTTCCACAAGCCCGGAGCGCCGCCCACTAGGCAGGTCAATCTGCGTCACGTCGCCGGTCACCACGGCTTTGGAATTGAAGCCGAGGCGCGTGAGGAACATCTTCATCTGTTCGCTGGTGGTGTTCTGCGCTTCGTCGAGGATTACAAAAGCGTCATTCAACGTGCGGCCCCGCATAAAGGCGATGGGGGCAATCTCGATGGTCCCTTTCTCGATGTACCGCTCGACGCGATCCGGATCGAGCACGTCATAAAGCGCGTCGTAGAGCGGGCGCAGATAGGGGTTCACTTTTTCCTGGAGCGTGCCAGGCAGAAAGCCCAGGCGCTCACCCGCTTCCACCGCGGGCCGCGCCAGAACGATGCGGCTCACTTCCTTGGAAAGCAGCGCATCCACGGCCATCGCCACCGCAAGGTACGTCTTGCCGGTTCCAGCCGGGCCAATTCCAAATACCATGTCGTGCCGCTCGATAGCATCGATGTAACGCCGCTGATTCAAGCTTTTCGGCGCCACCGACTTCCTGCCCAGCGCCCTCGGCTGCGCCGCCTCTGCCAGGCGCTTCAGCGTGATCTCCGGGTCCGCCGCCATAATCTTCAGAAACGCCTCCACTTCGGCTGGCTCAAAATGCGCGCCGGATTCCACCAGCGCCTCATAGTCTTCAAGCAGGCCCTGCACGCGGCGCACGTCATCTTCCGCGCCCTCGATTTCCAGCAAGCCGTTCGCAAGTTGTGTTGAGATGTGAAAGGCGCGCTCGAGCAGCTTCAGGTTTTCATCCAACGTGCCAAAAAGCTCTTCCACTCCTTTGGCGAGTCTAACGCTGCTCTTCATAGAAATTGCCCGCACTCCCCAGCGGGACGCGCGTTTTGAACGCGAGTTAGTGGATTAGGCAAATAGGCCGGGTCAGCCGAATAGGTCAATCTTGCGGAATTTGCGGGCGTAAGAAGAGAGGAATATCTCATCAATTCATTTTCAAATTATCCGAGCGCCACGGGAATGTCAAGGCGTTCGCGCTCACTGGCCGCCGGCGGAAAACGCCAGCAGCACGTTGCCCGCAACGCCGTTGGTATAACCGGCGGTAACGTAAACCATGCCGTCTACAATGGCTGGGCCAGCGCCATTCATGGAGCCGCCTTGCGCGGCCACTTGATTGACCGTTTGAAACTTCTGCAGTGAATCAAAATCCCACAGCACCTTTCCCGTCCGGGCGTCATAGGCGCGCAGGTGGCCGTCTTCCGAACCGGAAAAAACCACTCCGGGAATCGCCGTGACGGGCGCCATTTGCGCGGCGCTGCATCCCGCCTCTTTTGCGCACGCGGGCTTGGCGGGCGGCGCGTACCACGCTCGCTCGCCGGTGGCAATTTGCAGGGCAAACAAGCCTCCTCCTGCGTTCGGGTCATCCCCGTTCCAGTCGGACAGCGGGAAGAAGGCGCGTTTTGGGCCGGCGGCGCCACCCCACTCGATGCCTCCCAGCGCGCCGCCTTTTCCAATCCGCGACTCCCAAAGCACTTTGCCTTCGTCATCCGGATCAAGCCCGTAGACCACGCCCGACTTCTGCGCGGCAATCAATACGCGGCGGCCATCCGGCAGCGAGCGAAGGATCGGCGGAGCGCCGAAATCGAAATCGCCTCCGGGATTCTGCGGGCAATTGGCTTTATCCGGCGCGACGCAGGCGATGTTCCAAAGATCATTAGCCGTAAGCTGGCGCGACCAGAGCATTTTGCCGGACTCCATATTGAACGCAATAATGGCGTCTGTATGCGGGTCCGGCGGCGCCGAATAACTATTTCCCGTCGCCACATAAATCACGTGATGAGCGGGATCAATCGTGGGCGATGACCACACGGAGGCTCCCGATGGGCCCCACATCGGCGTTCCAGCAGAATTCCGGCGGCCGGTTGGATGCGGAGTCTCGGGAATGGTGTAAGCCTGCCAAATCTTCGCGCCCGTTTTGCCGTCCAGCGCCACGACGCTCCCTCGAAAGGTGCAGCAAGGGTATTTCGGATCAATCGCAGAGCCTTCTTCGCCCGAGGAAACCGGCACATAAAGGCGGCCTTTGAAAAATACCGGAGACCCTGTGATGCGCGATACCGGATGAGCCTCAGGATGCTCCTTCCAAACCTGCTTCCCGCTGGCAGCGTTTACGGCATAAACGTTGCCGTTGACATCGCCGAAGTAAACGATCCGGCCGCCGAATCCAGCCGCCACTGCGGTCTTTACTGTATCGTGAGCCTTAAATGTCCAGTAGGTGCACCCCGTCTTAGCATCGAGCGAATATACCGTTCCGTCTTCACTGCCCTCGTAAACCCGGCCGCCGTATACTGTCGGCTGGCCGTATGAGGCCGACGCGCCGGGGAATCCAAACGCCCATTTCAACTTGAGCTGGCCCACGTCTGAAGGGCGGAGAACCGCCACCTTGCGCGGCTCATAGCGGCTATTAGCCGTGTCCACTCCCCAGCCGATCCAACCAGGATCGTTGAATACAGGCTTCCGACGCGCCACGCAAAACCCGCCGCGCTGAGGAGTTGAAATTATCCTGGTTGAAGACAGGAATTGCGCAATCGCGCTGCGCTGCTCCGCGGTAAGTTGAGCGCCCTCGGCCTTCATCTTTCCGGTTTCAAGCGCCCGCAGAATGGACTGGCGGGAAAGCTGGCGCAAGACGTCAATCTCCGGAGCGCGCGTGCCGCTTCCGTGGCACACCGCGCATCGCTCCTGGTAGAGAGCTTCGCCATCCGGTTTTTGCGATGGCTTTTGGTTCTGACCCGCTGCCGCTGTCAACGAAGCAGCGGTTAGAACCGCCAGCAAAAAAATCAACCTTTTCATTTTCCCTCAAGCTTGATTGCTGTAATGGCAGCCGGAACCGAAAGCGGCCGCTGCTACAATCGTAGTCTTCCCGCAGACACACAAACCCCTTTACTTAGATGATTCCCAACCCCTCGCAGGTTGTGGCAGGAAACGATCAACTGGAGCCCGAGCGCAGGGTTTGTCTTTCAAGCCGCCGGTTTCGGTGTTTTTGGAGTGCGGCAGCTCGCTGCTGCTTTTGATAGCGCGAGTGAGCTGCATCGCCCCGGCAATCCCGATGGTAGCTGGTAGCCACGGCACGGTGTTTGTGCCGTGGGTTTTTTCTTGCCAATCTAAAAAACCACGGCACAAACACCGTGCCGTGGCTACCAACTACCAGCCCCAGTCGAAAGAGTTATCACTCTACAGCGCCAGCCTCAGGCTCGGCCTTCCCCTGGCCGGTAAGAAACAACCCAAACAAAATCATAGCTCCGGCCACGCCAATCTGCCACGTCATCGTCTCCCCTAGCAGCCAGACGCTCAGCGCGATGGCGATGACAGGCGCCAGATAAATATACGCCGAGGCTTGCGACGCCGTCATCGCGGTCAGAACGTAGGCAAACAGTAGATAGGCCACAACCGAGGCAAAAACCACCATGAAGATCAGGCCCTCCCATGCCTCCAGCGGCACGGCGCGCCAGTGAGTTTTCCAAAGCGATGGGGCACTGAGCGGAAGCATCATCAGCGAACCCAAGGCAAACGTCGCGGTGTTGAGGGTGAGCGCGTCATAGCGGCTCGCGCCTTGCTTTACCAGAATTGTGTAGTAAGAAAAAGCCAGGCGGCCAATCAGCAGCAGCGCATCGCCCGCGAGGCCGGCTTTCACCGCCGTCGAAGGCGCGCCAAAAGCCAGCGCCGCCGTGCCGCCAAAAGCGATGACCATCCCCAGAGTTTTTCCCGGAGTCAGCGCCTCCATGCGCATGAAGTAAGCGAGCACGAGCACCATGACCGGCCCCAGCGACACGATGAGCGCGGTATGGGCGACCGAAGTGCGCTCGAGGCCGGTGAGGTAAAAAACTTGATTGAGCGTGACGCCATTGAACCCGGCGATGGCCATGAAAAGCCAGTCGCGGTGCGTGAACCCGAACTTCGGCCATCCGCGCAAACCGATGTAAACCGCCAAAAAGCCGAGCGTTGCGCCGCCCACGCGCAACTGAGCCAGAGCGAGCGGCGGAAAGCCGCGCAGCGCAAACTTGCCGGCGACGGCGTTCGCCGCCCAAATAATCGTTACGATGAGCATGAGAATGCTCATCCATTTCATGCTGCGCGGGGCGTGT
>DASZAE010000054.1:0-5385 GCA_035945515.1 Terriglobia bacterium | reverse complement strand
GCCTCTGGCCGCCGGTCTTTACTATTAAAACCCGGCGGCCAGAGGCCGCCGCTACAGATTGAGCCTAGCACGCCACTTTGAGATTTTTGAGACAAATGGGATAAACGAGACGGTTTTTGAGCGAACATCGCAACGCGACCGTTATGACTGCGAGACGCCAGCCCCTCATCATCCAGACGCGGCCCTTCATCGGGAATTTCGGCGTTTCCCTCGGAACATCGTGGACAGCGCCTTTCCAATTGTCTAAAGTGCCTGCGTGAGGAACATCAGACCGTGATAGCTAAAATTTGCATCGCCGGTTGCTATTTATTAACCGTGCTGTTCGCGCCGATTTCTGGATTGCCAATGAATGCCAATGGCAGCCGGGTCATCGCCCAGGCTCGCGAGGCGCGGGATCGGGGCGACGTGCAAGCCCTGCAATCAATGATTGCAAGCGTTCAAGGGCAAGCGAGCGGCAGTGGTCAGGCGTACATTCGTCTGGCGCTTTTCGAGGACTGGCTTTGCGAGGCGGCGAGGGTTCACCAGGACAACAGGCTTTTGAAGGAAGCCGCCGAAGCCGGAGTTGCCGCGGCTCGCAAGGCCGCGCGGCTTGATCCTGATTCTTCGCAAGCGCAGTGGCTTGCCGGAGATATGCTGGGGCAACTCATCCCTCTGGTTTTTGCCGGCGGGATGCGCTATGGGCCTCAATCAAACCGCGAGGTTGAGAAGGCCCTCCAGTTGGACCCGAAGAACGCCAATGCCTGCGTCACCCGCGCCGTAGCCTATTATTTTTCACCCGCGATGTTTGGAGGGGACAAGCAGAAGGCGGTTGAATTTCTCCATAAGGCGATTGACCTTGACCCGTCTTCGGACGCCGCCGCAACGGCGCACGTCTGGCTTGCGCGAGCCGATCTTGCGCAAGGCAGAAAACGCGAAGCCCTGCAGGAAATCCAAGCGGCGCTGAAGATCGATCCAGACCGCGCTCTGGCCCGGCAAGTGAAACAGCAGATTGCTGGCGCGGATCATTGAAGAGTCTGTGTGATAATTGCGGTTTTGAGTTGTAGCGGCGGCCTCTGGCCGCCGGCTTTTAGAGAGTAAAGACCGGCGGCCAGAGGCCGCCGCTACAGCCCCACTTATCACAGAGATATGAAGCAGCGCGGGCGGCATAGTTCGCGGTGATCCAGGCACGGCGCTGTGATAACATCGGCATCGTCTGGAGCGGCGAACACCCGTCTGTTCTGTGAAACACCATGAGCCCGGTATACCATCCCTTCCATCGCAAACGGCCTTTAGCGCAGATGATTCCGCTCCTGGTCTTAGTTTATGCGGCCTTTCCAGTGGCCCTCGGCCTCTTTATCTGGTGGTTTGATTCGCACGGAGACGTTCACCGAATTGGCGGCTATGTTCTTACCGCGCTGATCTATTTTGAAACCTTCAGCATTATCCTGGGAATGACGATGCGCCGGTACGCGCGCCGAACCTTGCGGCTTCCTTCGCCCTGGAATTTGGCCGCCTATATTTTGCTAATTGCCGCCGGGACGCCGCTTTGCGCCACCATTGTGGGTCTTCTTCTGAATGCAGCCAAGCTCGTGCCTCGCGGCTTTTACTGGTCGCACTTCGGCAATGAGGTCCTTTTTGATTTCGGCATTGCCCTCATTATCGGGCTTGTCATCCGCCAGTATGTCCTTTTGCGCCTGGTGATCGACGAAAAGGAGCGGGCGTTGCGCGATCAACTGATTGAAAAAGAGCGCGCGCTGAAGCTGGTTTCTGAGGCGCGCCTGGCCTCGCTCGAATCGCGCATTCATCCCCATTTCCTCTTCAATACGCTCAACTCGATTTCCGCGCTCACCCAGGAAGATCCAACCAAGGCCGAACAGATGATCCAGCGCCTCGCGGCTTTGCTGCGGTTTTCACTGGACGCCGGCGGTCGCGGCCTCGCGCCGCTGCGCGAAGAAGCCAAGATTGTCCGCGACTATCTTGAGATCGAAAGGGCGCGATTCGGCGACCGGCTCGTCTATTCCGTCAGCATTCCCCAGCAGCTTGAATCGCTCGAAGTTCCGCCGCTTGCCCTGCAAACACTGGTTGAAAATAGCGTCAAGCACTCGATCGCGCCCAGGCGCGAGGGCGGTGAAATCCGCGTTGAGGCAAGGGCCGCGGAGCAACAACTGGTTCTCGAAGTGTGGGACGACGGGCCCGGTTTCAATCTCTCGGCCACGCCCAGCGGGCACGGACTCGATAACCTTGCTGGCCGCTTGGCCAGCTTGTTCGACGAGAATGCCAACTTAACCGTGGAGCGCAAGGGCGCCGGGATCGCAGTCACCGTCGTTCTGCCGCAAATGCCGAACGGGGATGCGCCCAGATCATGAACGCCGAAACCTATCTATTCCGCGCTTACCTGGTGGATGACGAGCCGCTTGCGCTCCGGCGGCTGGCGCGGCTTTTGCAGGCCACCAAGCGCGTGGAAATCGCCGGGACCGCGACCGACCCCGAAGCCGCGCTGCAATTCCTGAGCGGGCAGGAGATAGACGTTCTCTTTCTTGATATCCAGATGCCGGGCATGAACGGCTTCGAGCTGATCGAACGGCTTCCGGCGCAGCCCATGGTGATCTTCACCACAGCCTACGATCAATTTGCCTTGAAAGCGTTCGAAGTGAATTCCATTGATTATCTGCTGAAGCCGGTTGAGCCGGAGCAGCTTGACCGGGCGCTGGCCAAGCTGGAACGCTGGCGCGCGGCAAACGATCCGGCGGCGTTCCGCGTCCGGATCGAAGCCCTCTTCGCCCGCCTTGCCGAGTCGCTGCCTTCTCCAGGCGCCGGCTTTGCCGATCATGTGCCTTCGCGCGTGGGAGGGCACATCCAGTTCATCGACCTGAAGAAGATCACGCACTTTACCGCCGAAGATAAGCTCACCTACGCGGTTGCCGACGGCAAGAAGCACGTGGTGGATTACACAATTACCGAGCTTGAGCAGAAGCTTGCGGCGCGGCGTTTCGTGCGCATCCATCGCTCAACACTACTCAACCTTGCCTGGGTGGGCGAACTGCATTCGTGGTTTGGAGGTCAACTGGTGGTGAGGCTTAAGGGCCAGAACACAGCGGAGCTTACCGTGGCGAGAGACCGCGTGCGGATGCTTAAAGAGAAGCTTGGATTGGTTGGCTAATGTGGCGCCGCCGTCCCGGCGGCATGGAGTCTGTAGGAGAATGCTGGATGACGCGCTGTAGCGGCGGCCTCTGGCCGCCGGCTTTACTATTAAAAATCCGGCGGCCAGAGATGGTAGCCACGGCACGGTCTTTGTGCCGTGGGCTCTCGTTTGTCATAAGAAAAACCCACGGCACAAAGACCGTGCCGTGGCTACGAGAAACCGCATTTGCCGGCAAGATGCCGGCGCTACGCGAACCTGCTAAATGTTTTTCTTCTTCATTTCATCCATCATGTAATCGCAGGACCGGACGCAAATCGCCATGATGGTGAGCGTGGGGTTCTGACAGGCTGAGGAGCAAAACGACGCTCCATCCAGCACAAATAAGTTCTTCACGTCATGGGACTGTTCGAACTGATTTAACACCGAAGTTTTGGGATCATTTCCCATGCGCGCCACGCCAAGCTCATGAATCGCCCAGCCGGGGGAATTCATGTGGTTATTGACCCGGACGTTCCTTGCTCCTGCCGCTTCGAGCATTTCCGCAGCGGATGTCCCGATATCTTTGAACATAGCGCGCTCATTTTCTTCATACTTCATGTGGAAACGCAGCACCGGAATGCCAAAGGTATCCGACACGCTGGGGTCGATCTCGACGTAATTCTCTTTGCGCGCCAGGCACTCTCCGAAACCGCCCAGGGCGAGATAAGTGATGGGCTTCTTAATGCCCTCTTTGTACGCCGCCCCAAATCCAGCCGTGCCCATGTTGAAATTAACGCCGCCGCCGCCCTGATAGCCGTACCCCCGGATGAAATCTTTGGATTGCGGCCCATTATGCGTGTTTCGGAAGCGAATCACGTAAATGCCATCGGGCCGGTTTGGGCCGTTAATGTTGGCTTTCGCGCCCGGCAGATTGTCAATTTCGCCGAATGCTCCCGAGCCGGTAATATGATCCATCAGATAGTGGCCCAGCGCGCCGCTGGAATTGCCCAGCCCATTCGGGTTCTGGTGGTTCGCGGAGTTGAGCATAATGCGCACCGACTCAAGCGACTGCGCGCAAAGCGCCACCACGCGCCCCCGGACCTCTTTAGGCTGGCGGTTGGTACGGTCAATGTAAAGCACGCCGGTGGCGCGGTTGCGGTTGGGTTCGGTCAGAACTTTATACACCATGGCGTTCGCAATGTGGGTGCAGTTGCCGGACTTCATGGCGTCGGCGACGGTGGTGAAATAGGAGTTGAAATAAGAGTGCGTCACGCAGCCGCGCTCGCACGGACCGCAGTAGTGGCAGGGCGCGCGGCCATTCGTCGCTTGCGTAATGTTGGCGGAGCGGCCGAGCGTCAGCGTGCGGCCAAATTTCTCTTTGATCCGCGCGCGCAGCAGTTGCTCGGGGCAGCTCATGCCCATCGGAGGCTGAAAGTCGCCGTCCGGCAGTTCGTAAACGCCTTCTTTAATTCCCGTAATGCCCACGTACTTTTCAACCACGCTGTAGTAAGGCGCCACGTCTTTGTAGCTGAGGGGCCAATCCACTCCGTAGCCGTCGTGTGAAAACGCCTTGAAATCGAGATCGCTGTAGCGGTAACTTTGCCGCCCCCAGACGTTGGTGCGCCCGCCGGTCACGCGCATCCGGCCCTGCCAGCTAAACGGCATATCAGGGTAGGTCGTGTAAGGCTCGTCGAGGTCATTGCAGAACCAGTCGTAGTTGTATTCCATGCAGGCGTAGCAGTCTTTTTGCACGGGGCGCGTCTTGCGGATGAGTTCCGGCGCGGCGTTGCGGTATTTCAGCTTGAACGCCTGCTCGTGCTCGGTAAAGTTGGAGTCGCTCTGCTGGAAACCCGCGTCCACCAAGGCTACCTTCAGCCCGCTTTCCGAGAGCCGCTTCGCGGCCCATCCTCCAGAAGCGCCGGAGCCGACCACAATCACATCATAGATTTCAGTACTCACAGCTCACCTCGATTTCCTTGAGGATAGGCTAATCACCTGAGAGTGCCTGGGTCGGTAACTCCGGGGATGGGGCGGGCCACCGGCGAGACTACTGATTGCGAGAAGAAACCTCAAGGGGCGGATAATATCAAGCGCAGGCCTCCTCGTCAACCGGATAAACACCTGCATAAGATTGCGGCTGATGTGCTGATGTAAGGATGGCGCTCCGGCGCGCGCATTGAGGTCGCGGGTGGGCAGGCTCCATGCGTCGATGTTTTTGCTGTTAAGGCTTTTTCTTGCCCTATAGCTCGACATGCGGATAGAATGACAAGGTCAGTTCCACTTCA
>DASZAE010000053.1:0-8783 GCA_035945515.1 Terriglobia bacterium | reverse complement strand
TCGATCACCAGTTCTCCGACAAGACTTCGCTGATGGTCCATTATCTCCATGAGGCAAACACGGAAAATTTGCCCACCTCGCTTTGGAACAATGATAATGAACCCACCATCGCCTCGCAGTTCATTAATGATCCACAGCAGGCGGAGCTGAAGCTGACACGTTCCATCAGCCCGACGCTGCTCAACGAATTCATGGTGGGATTCCAGCGTCAGCCTATCAACGTGCTGCCGACTGGAACTTACAAGCAGCCTTCAGGACTCACGATCCAGCCCATTTTCCCCGGCACCAACACCGATAACCGGATTCCGGCGATTGAGCTTTCCGGGCAGGTTTTGGGCGCTGTTTATCAAGGCAGTTCCTGGCCTTGGGATAATGTCCTGAATACATGGTCGTTCCGGGATAACGTTTCCAAGATCACCGGCAACCACGTGTTGACATTCGGTGGCGAGTACATGCACTACCTCAAGAAACAGGAATTGTTTGGCAACACGCAAGGCGACTACGTCTTCAATGGCAGCGCGACCGGCGGCTATTACATCGGGGCGGGCGGCCAGGTGCTGCAGACGCCGGGCAATGAATTTGCTGACTTTCTGCTGGGCGACGCTCATGAATACACCGAATTGCAAGATCAAACCACGCCTTCCTATCTCAACAACTTCTATGGGCTTTGGACGGGTGATACGTGGAAGGCGCGTCCCAGCCTGACGCTTGATCTTGGGCTGCGCTGGGAAGGCATGCCTCACGGTTATGAGCAATATAACCAGATCGCGTCATTCAGGCCGTCCCTCTACAACTCGGCCCAGGCGCCCCAGATTAATCCTGCCAATGGGAGCATCGTGCCTGGCACGGGCAATTTGCTGAATGGCATGGGTATTGCCGGGCAGAATGGAGTTCCGAAAGGCCTGGTCGATGATCACTGGAAACTCTTCGAGCCTCGCGTCGGGTTTGCGTGGACGCCGTTCCACAGCCAGAAGACAGTGATTCGCGGCGGCTACGGGCTGTTCTACGAGAACATTCAGGGAAATGATCTCTACAACACGGCTCCGAACCCGCCGTTCTCAAACACGCCCCAAATATTCAACACCACGCTTACCAATCCCGGAGGCGTCGCCGGAACCGTCTTCCCAAGCAGCCTGGTCTCTCTCAACCCCAATTACGATCAGCCACAGTCACAGGAGTGGAGCTTTGGATTCCAGCGGCAATTGAATCAGGCGACCGTGTTCTCGCTGATGTATGTGGGATCCAAGGGCACGCACGAGCAAATCACCTCGAACTTGAACCAGCCCACGGCGCCGATCGGCAGCGCCCAGATTAATGCCGTCCGGCCTTATGTCGGTTGGGCCAACATCAATTGGCTGGAGAACGCAACCAATTCCAATTACAACTCGCTGCAGGCCAGCCTTCGCTTTGCCGGCTGGCACGGATTGACGTCGGGCGTCTCGTACACCTATTCGCATTGCCTGAGCTACTCGAATGGGGATGCTTCGGGCATCGACGTTCAGAACGCTTACAACATTGCGGCCGAATACAGCAATTGCGCGTCTGACATCCGGCAGATGTTGGTGTTCAACTACGTGTATTCACTTCCGGTCTTCAGCCACTCGACGGGCATCACGAGGTCTTTGCTCGGCGGCTGGCAAATTTCGGGCGTGACCACGCTTTACTCCGGCAACCCATTTAGCGTCGGCTATTCCGGGGACCCTGCCGAATGCGGGTGCAGCAATTACCGTCCCGATCTCGTCGGCAACCCGAACAGCGGACCGGGCATTCACACGGCGGGCGAATGGTTCAACATCGCGGCATTCGCCGCTGTTCCCACTGGCCAATTCGGAAGTAGCGCGCCGATGAACGTCCGCGGCGCCGCCGTCAACGACTGGGATGTTTCGCTGTTCAAAAATTTCTCTGCCATTCCTTTCCCCGGAAGCAAAGAAGGCGCCTCACTGCAATTCCGCGTGGAATTCTTTAACGTTTTCAACACTGTGATGTTTAATAGCTTCAACACCGGATTTGGACCTGCAAGCTCCGGATTTGGCGCAGCCAATGGCACTCGCGACCCGCGCGAAATGCAGTTGGGCGCCAAATTCATGTTCTAATTGCCCATGCCGCTCGAGCGCAATTGGCGGGCAGCCACGGCCAGGATTCCTTCCTGACCGTGGCTCTTTTATCTGCGAGCCGGTGAATTTCGAGCAAAAAGGTGAGCGTACCATGACAGGGACAATAGCATCTTTACCCGCCGTTCAAGCCGCTGTTCACTCCGCCTGGAGTTTCCCGGCCTTTGCGCCCGCGCTGGCATTTATTGCGCCCAGCGTCTTTTGGCCCTATCTCGATGGAGCTGTGGTGCTGGCGGTCGGGCTGTTTGTGATCTTCAAGTATGAAAACCAGCGCGCGCCAGGCGCGGAGAAACTGTTGAATTTTGGACCCCTTCTTTTTGCTATCCCCATGGCTGTATTCGGAACAGAACACTTCACGGCCACCGCCGGAATAGCGCAGATTGTGCCTTCCTGGATGCCTGCGCATTTGTTTTGGACGTATCTTGTCGGAACCTGTCTTCTTGCGGCGGCATTGAGCCTGGCGGCCAACCAGCGCGCCGGCCTCGCAGCCGCGTTGCTGGGCTTGATGCTGTTTTTGTTTGTCCTGATGATTCACATTCCCAACTTTGCCGCTCATCCAAGTAGATTCACTCTCGCGGTGCTGCTAAGGGATTTATCTTTAAGCGGGGCCGCGCTGGCCTTTGCCGGAACGAAATCAGAGACCTGGCGGGAGCATCGGCGGCACGTATTCATTACCCTTGGCCGCTTCTTTATCGCGGTTCCCGCGGTTTTCTTTGGCGTCGAAAGCATTTTGCATCCGGACTACGTGCCCTCGATTCCTCTCAACAGAGTCACGCCGTCCTGGATTCCGGGCCACGTGCTTTGGACTTACGTTGCTGGCGCCGTTCTAATTTTGGGCGGCTTGAGCCTCCTTGCCAACCGCAAGGCGCGTCTGGCGGCATTGTGCATGGGTCTGGTGGTGCTCCTTACCGTGCTCTTTGTCTATTTGCCGATAGAGGCGGCGGCCCTTTCCGACATCGGCAACGGTCTGAATTTCTTTGCGGACACGCTGGCCTATGGCGGCGGCTTGCTGCTTCTCGCTCAGGCGCTGGCCCCGGAGGCCGCCGAGATTGTGATTGTCGCTTCGTCTGGTTAATAGCGACATTTTGCAATGTGGCATCTCAAAGCTCAAATCCCAAATTTGATCATGGAATTTTTCAAAGGGAGAACAACAACATGAAAAAGTTAGCGTATGCGGCGCTTATTATCGCGCTCGCGGCGGCAACAACATTTGCTCGCCCTAAATCGGAGGCAAAGGGAGCGGCGGTCTTTACCGGCAATATCAGCGACAGCATGTGCGGATTGAAGCACCCGATGGCAGACGCCAAGCGGTGCACACTCGGCTGCGTGAAGGGATTCAGCGGAACTACGTTCGTTCTGGCCGACGAGACGCATCAGAAGGTTTATAATCTGAGCGATCAGCGCAAGGCCAAAGCGTTCGCGGGGGAAAACGTAGAAGTGCGCGGCACGCTCGACGGCGACACGATTCACGTCGTCTCGATGAAAGCTGCTCCGGCCTCGCAGTAAGCTCAATCTCTGGCGCGGCGGCAAAGGCTGTAGCATTTATACGTGACGCCATATGTCGGTGGCGCCTGATTCTGTAGCGGCGGCCTCTGGCCGCCGGTTTTTAATAGTAAAGACCGGCGGCTAGAGGCCGCCGCTACAGCCAATGACCATCACTATATTTGTAAGCCGCTCTAATATTCCCTCGCCCATCTGCCGATACGAGTAGGATGAGCGCCGTCGCACGCGATTGGAAAGACGCGGACTGCGACTATCGCGCTATAGCCTCGTGAAACGGCAGACATGAAGGTTCTGATCGCGGATGACGACCGGATCTCCCGCCTCAAACTCCAGACATTGCTGACTTCGTGGGGATACGAGGTGACGCCTGCCCAAGGCGGGATTGAAGCCTTGGAGATTTTGAAACTGGATGACCCGCCCCGGCTGGCGGTCCTTGACTGGATGATGCCCGGAATGCACGGCATCGATGTGGTCCGTGAGATCCGCAGCACGCCCCGCAGTGTTCCACCCTACTTGATTTTACTCACCAGCCTTGACAGCACGGATGACATTGTCCGGGGCCTCGAGGCCGGCGCGGACGACTACATCAAGAAACCCTTCAAACCGCAGGAATTTCGCGCGCGCCTTCAGGCTGGCTCCCGGATCGTCGAGCTTCAAGCAGATCTGGCGCAGCGGATTACCCAGGCGGAGCAGGCGCTCCACGCGCGAAAACAAGCCGAAGCGGCGCTGCAGAAGAGCGAGGAGCGTTCGCGCCTGCTGTTTGCGACGATTCCTCATCCCATCTGGGTTTACGATCCTGAGACGCTTGATTTTATTGAAGTGAACGAGGCAGCGGTCGCCCTTTACGGCTATGCCCGCGAAGAATTCCTCGCCATGAAGCTTACTCAACTGCGGCCGCCGGAGGAGGTCGAGCGTTTCATGGCCGACATCAGGAGTCCGCGCCCGCAAAAGCAGTTTTCCGGGCATTGGAAGCACATCACCAAGGATGACAGGACCCTTGATGTTGAAATCAGCTCTCATAAGATGGAGTTTTTTGGGCGCAAGGCCATCCTGGTGGTGGCGCAAGATATCACCGAGCGGAAGCTGCTTGAGGTCGAATTGCGGCACGCCCAAAAGCTTGAGGCGGTGGGCAGCCTCGCCGCCGGGATCGCGCACGAGATCAACACGCCGATTCAATTCGTCGGGGATAACACCCGGTTTCTCCAGGAAGCGTTCGGCTCCATGCAGCGGTTGATTGCCCGGTACCGTGAGATGCGCGAGGCCGTCTGCTCGCAGACCGTCACGCCGGACCTGATGGAATCGGTAAAACTCGCCGAGGAGACCGAAGAAGCGGATTACCTGCGCAAGGAAGTGCCCGCGGCCCTCGCCCAAACGCTGGACGGGGTTGATCGCGTGGCCACGATTGTGCGCGCCATGAAGGAATTCGCGCATCCGTCCCACGCTGAAAAGTCTGCCGCCGACCTCAACAAGGCGCTCTCGAACACGCTGATTGTGGCGCGCAACGAAATCAAATACGTGGCCGATGTGGAGACTGACCTGGGCGAGATTCCGGGCGTTGTTTGCAACCTGGGCGACATCAATCAGGTTTTTTTGAACCTGCTGGTGAACGCCGCTCACGCGATTGGCGACGCCGTGAATGGGATCGGCCAGCGCGGCCTGATCACGGTGCGGACGCGGCAGGAGGAAGACCGGATCGTGATTGAAATACGCGACACGGGCGGCGGCATTCCCGAAAACATCCGCGGCAGGATTTTTGACCCCTTCTTCACCACCAAGGAAGTGGGGCGCGGCACGGGACAAGGACTGGCGATTGCCCGGTCCATCGTCGTGGATAAGCATGGCGGCAGTCTGAGTTTTGAAACGGAAGTCGGGCGCGGAACGGCGTTTTACGTGCGTCTTCCGGTCAGCCACGCCGCGGCCAGCCAGGAAGCGGGTGCGGCATGAGGCACATTTTATTTGTCGATGATGAAATGAACGTGCTGCAAGGATTGCAGCGCAGCCTCCGCTCGCAGCGCGGCGAGTGGGCCATGTCGTTCGCGCAGGGAGGGGACGCGGCGCTCGCCATGATGGAGGCTACGCCCTTCGACGTGATCGTTTCTGATATGAAGATGCCGGGCGTCGACGGCGCCGCTCTCCTTGGCCAGGTGCGGGAGCGGTTTCCCTCCGTAGTTCGCATCATTCTGTCCGGACACGCGGACTTAAATGCCGCCTTCCGCGCCGCGCCCATCGCGCATCAGTTCCTGGCGAAGCCTTGCGACGCGAGCACCTTGCGCGTCTCCATTGAGCGAGCGTGCAGGCTGGAGAGTGTTTTGAACAACGACGCGCTGCGCCGCGCGGTCGGCTCCATGCGCGAGCTTCCCGCCTTGCCGCGAACCTACGTCGCGCTGACGAAGGCCCTTCAAAGCCCCGATGTTTCCCTCGACCAGGTGGCCGGAATTGTGGGGCAGGATGTGGCCATCGCGGCTAAAATCCTCCAGTTGGTCAATTCCGCTTTCTTCGGCCTTGCGCGCGACGTCACCAACATTCATACGGCGGTCAGCTATCTGGGCACGGATATTTTGAAAAGCCTTGTACTCTCGATTGGCGTCTTTCGCGCCTTTGAGCGGCGCGAGCTTGTCGCGGATTTTTCCGTGGAAGAGTTCCAGCGCCATGCCTACCTGACGGCGAAGATCGCCGCGTCGCTCCCCACGGTTAAATATCTGGCGGAAGCCACCTCGCTCGCGGCGCTTCTGCACGACGTGGGCAAGCTCGTGCTCGCCGCTCAGATGCCGGCCTACCTCGCGCGAGTGCTGGTGGAGGCGCGCGAGCGGCAGCGCCCCGCGTTTGCGATCGAAATGGAGATCAGCGGCGTAACGCACGCCGAAATTGGCGCGTACCTGCTCGGGCTTTGGGGCCTGCCTTCGGCGATTGTTGAGGCGGTTGCGCACCACCACACGCCTAGAAGGGTCCCGCCGCAAGGCATGGATGCGCTGGCGTCGGTGCATCTGGCGAACATTTTGGCGCTCGAATGCCGCGCGCCAGAAACCGCCGCGCGGGGCCTGGTGACGCCAGCCTTTGATTACGCTTTCATCGACGCGCTCGGCGTGAGAGACCGTCTGCCTGAGTGGCGCGCCATGGCGCAAGAGATTGGTCAGAATTTAATGTAGCGCGGAGTTTTGCGTTCGAAACTCCGCGGCTTGTCGGCTTTTTCGTGGCCTAATTCAAAGGGAGTTCCCTCGGCTCTGCCGGGGAGGCAGTAAAAGTTTGACAGTTCCGGGAGTAGGCACAACGTAATCCGTGGTGTTCGGAGAATTCGGATGATACTCCTCACCCGGCTCGCTCTGCTCGCCACCCTCTCCCGCAGGAGTCTGTGGGACAACTAACTTTGCCGACGAAGAATCAATAAGTTACAAGGGTTGCTTCATCCGTAAGTTGTTGATTCTAGGTTCGACCTCCGAGTTGTCCCACAGACTCCCGCAGGAGAGGGTAGGGGATCAACGGCAGAATCACAGCCCTCTCCCGATGGGAGAGGGTGCGCGAGGTACGAGCGCGGGTGAGGGATATTTCAGTCCACGACCGCGATCGAGCCGCAGGAACAGGCCCCTTTGAGGGGCCGCCAATCATAAAGCCTCCGGCTCTGCCGGAGGGTATTTACCAATTTGTTGAAAAATCATTGAGCGATGTCATTCTGAGGAGCCGAAGGCGACGAAGAATCTCGGAAGTTGCCGATTTCACAGAAGCAGAATTTTCGCGGAGTTTACCCTGAGCCAAGCCGAAGGGCCCAGAATGACAGATTCCGTTTTTCAGCAATCTGCCAAACGGCAATCTGCTGCTGCGGTGTTCCCGCCGCCGGTCACTATGAGTAAAAGCCGGCGGCCAGAGGCCGCCGCTACAACAGAGAGCCGCCGCTACGGACCTTCGGAACGAATGCTATGACAGAAACTGAACTGCCTCGCGTCCTGCTCGTGGACGATGAATTAAACCTGATTGAAGGCATGATTCGCGGGTTGCGCCGGACCTACAGCATCACGTCCGCCGCCGGAGGCCAAGCGGCAATTGATATCCTGCGCCGCGAGCCGGCGTTTATGGTGATCGTTTCGGATCTCAGAATGCCGGGGATGGACGGCATCGCGTTCCTGAAGCACGCGCGCCAGATCACGCCCGGCGCTGTTCGCGTGCTGTTCACGGGCAACGCGGATTTGTCCGACGCCATTGAAGCCGTCAATGAAGGCGCCATCTTCCGCTTCATGACCAAGCCGTGTCCCGTCCCCAGCGTCAAGCTTGCTGTCGACGCCGCAATCGAGCAGCACCGTCTCATCACCGCGGAGCGCGTGTTGCTCGAGCAGACTCTGCAAGGCAGCGTGAAGGCGCTGACGGACGTGCTGGCGCTGGTTAGCCCCGCCGCTTTTGGGCGCGGAGCGCGCGCCCGCCAGGGAGTGCAGGATTTATTCACCCGCTGCGGCGTGGCCGAGCGATGGCCCGTCGAAGTGGCTGCCATGCTCTCTCAAATCGGCTGCGTGACGCTGCCGCTCGAAGTGCTTGAAAAACTCTATCACGGGCAGTCCATCGCCCCGGACGAGCAGGCCATGATCGACCGCGCGCCGGCCGTGACCGAACAATTGCTCGGCAATATTCCCCGTCTCGATCCGGTGCGGAAAATCCTCCTCTATCAAAACAAACATTATGACGGCGAGGGCTGCCCGCGCGACGGCGTTCGCGGAGAGGATATCCCTTGGGGCGCGCGGGCGCTGAAAGCGGTTCTTGACCTCGACGCGCTTGAATCGCAGGACGTCTCGACGGAAGCGGCCCTGGACTTGATGGGAGGCCGCGCGGGCTGGTACGACGCCGTGATCTTGAAGGCCATCCGGGACCTTCGCGGCGGCGGGGCGCGCGGGACTGAGATGAAAGAAATTTTCCTGCGTGAAGTCCGACCCGGCATGGTTTTCGCCGAAGACGTGAAGACCACGCGCGGCCTTCTGCTCATCGCCCGCGGTCAGGAAGCCACGCTTAGCCTGATTGAGAGAATTGCGAATTTTTCCCCGGGATTGGGCGTGAAAGAACCCATCCGCGTCACCATTCCCCACAGCCCTAATCTATACGTAACGCCATAAGTCGGCGGCGTCTGATTCTGTAGCGGCGGCCTCTGGCCGCCGGTCTTTACTATTAAAATCCGGCGGCCAGAGGCCGCCG
>DASZAE010000052.1:0-7791 GCA_035945515.1 Terriglobia bacterium | reverse complement strand
CACGGTTGAAGAATCGAAGACGATGGAAACGGCGCTTGAAGTCGTTGAGGGAATGCAGTTTGACCGCGGATATCTTTCCCCCTATTTCGTCACCGATCCTGAGCGCATGGAGTGCGTGCTTGAAAACGCTGTGATCCTGATCCACGAAAAGAAGATCAGCTCGATGAAGGACCTGCTTCCGCTGCTCGAGCAGATTGCAAAAGCGGGCAAGCCACTGGTGATTATCGCCGAGGAAGTTGAAGGCGAAGCCTTGGCCACGTTGGTGGTCAACAAGCTGCGGGGCACACTGCAGTGCTGCGCGGTGAAGGCGCCGGGATTCGGCGACCGCCGCAAGGCCATGCTGGAGGACATCGCGATCCTCACAGGCGGCAAGGCGATTTCCGAAGACCTCGGCATCAAGCTTGAAAACGTGAAGCTTGAAGACCTCGGCAAGGCCAAGAAGATTACCATCGACAAGGACAACACCACCATCGTCGAAGGTTCGGGTAAAACCTCGGATATCGAAGGCCGGGTGAAGCAAATCCGGGCGCAGATTGACGAGACCAGCTCGGACTACGACCGGGAGAAGCTTCAGGAACGTCTGGCGAAGCTCGTGGGCGGCGTCGCGCAGATCAAGGTGGGCGCGGCGACTGAGACCGAGATGAAGGAAAAGAAAGCTCGCGTCGAAGATGCCATGCACGCCACCAAGGCGGCCGTCGAGGAAGGCATCGTTCCCGGCGGCGGCGTGGCGCTTGCGCGCTGTATTCCGGCCCTGGATAAGTTGAAGGCTGAAGGCGACGAGCAGATCGGCATCAACATCGTCAAGCGCGCTCTCGAAGAGCCCCTGCGTATGATTTCACTCAACGCCGGGCATGAGGGCGCCGTGGTGGTTGAGAAGGTCCGCAGCAACGCCAATGTTAACTATGGCTTCAACGCACAAAGCGAAACCTATGCTGACTTGGTCGAAGCTGGCGTGATTGACCCCACCAAAGTTGTCCGAACCGCTCTCCAGAACGCCGCGTCCATTTCCTCGCTGCTGTTAACCACAGAGGCTTTGGTCTGCGAATATCCTGAGAAGGAAGAAAAGATGCCGGCTGGCGGCCCAGGTGGCCCCGGTGGCATGGGCGGCGGAATGTACTAAACAGCAGCCACAAAGCAGAGTAGTAGGCAGTCTGAAAGGGCGGGAATCATTTCCCGCCCTTTTTGTTTTTGCACGGAGCGACTTCCGATTTGGTGTGGCAGCCTCTGGCCGCCGTCATTCCGGCGGAAGGCCGGAGGGACAATGAAAAGGGCGAAACTCTGGCCAGTCCTCCTCCAACAGATTATTCTTGACGGCGGGTGAACTCGCGTTAGAATTGCGTACTGCACATCACGACTGCCTTCTGCCCGGCAGACAAAAGGCAGCGAAATATTTCGGAGGAACTACACGCCATGAACACTCCCAGCAAAGGTTCGACGAGCCGTCGTGACTTCATTAAGACCACAGGTAAATTAGCTGCGGCGTCGGCGTTAGCCAACGTTGCTATTCCACGCGTTCACGCTGCGGGCAGCGATCTCATCCAGATCGTTCTGATTGGCTGTGGCGGACGGGGTGGCGGCGCGGCCGCGAACGCGCTCTCCGTCAAGCGCGGCCCCATCAAGCTGGTGGCGATGGCGGATATATTCCCTGAGCGCCTTCAGCACGACCTGACCATGCTCCAGCAGCGGTACGCGAGCCAGGTGGAAGTGCCGCCGGAGCGCCAGTTCATCGGTTTTGACGCTTACCAGAAAGCGATGGACTGCCTCAAGCCGGGCGACATCGCCATTCTCACCACGCCGCCCGCCTTTCGCTGGCCTTTTTTCACTTATGCGATTCAGAAAGGGCTGAATGTTTTTATGGAAAAGCCCGTCACCGTTGACGGTCCAACCTGCAAACGGATGCTCAAACTCGCGCAGGACGCGTCAGCCAAGAACCTCAAGGTCGGGGTGGGATTGATGTCGCGCCACAGCCGCGCGCTTCAGGAGCTGGCGAATCGCGTTCACGACGGACAGATCGGCCAGATCGTTCTCCAACGCGGTTATCGCATGGCGGGCCCCGGAGGGTATTTCCGCTCGCTTCCCAAACCGGCCGGAATCACCGACCTGCTCTATCAGATCCAGCGATTCCACAGCTTCATCTGGGCGAGCGGCGGCTGCTACAACGACTTCTATATTCACATCGTCGACCATCTGGCATGGATGAAAAACGAATGGCCGGTCAAGGCGCAGGCTCTCGGCGGCCGCCATTACAAGAAGAGTCCGGACGGAATCCCATACGTGGATCAAAATTTTGATACGTATTCGGTGGAATACACGTATTCCGATGGCACGAAGTTTTTCTTCGACGGGCGCTGCATCACCGGATGCCAGGAGATTTATTCGAGCTACCTGCACGGCACGAAGGGCATGGGAATTGCTTCGAGCAGAGGCGATTGTGGGCTTCCATCGATCCTCTATAAGAATCAGACGGCGAATCCCGCCGACCTGATTTGGGAATCTAAGGTGAACCCGGATGAGCGGAATCCTTACCAAAACGAATGGAATGATTTGATGGACGCCATTCGGGACGATAAGCCTTATAACGAGGTTGAACGCGGCGTCCAAGCGAGCTTGGTCGCAAGCATGGGCCGCATGGCGGCGCATACTGGCCGCGAAGTAACCTATGACGAAATGTTGAATTGCAATGACGAATTCGCGCCAAACGTAGACAAATTCACCATGGATTCCCCTGCCCCGCTGCTCGCGGATGCGAGCGGCAGATATCCCGTGCCGCAGCCCGGCATCATCACGAACCGCGAATACTGAGCATCTGGCTGCGCATACTAGCTCTAAAACGGCATACTAGTACATCATGATACACTAGGTCTCAGCGACATCCCTACTTCTTGGGAGCGTATAAGGAGGGATTGTGGACAACGAATCGAACGCAATCCAAAGCGCAACCATTGAGGTCCGCCGAGGCAGCGATGATCTTATGATCCTTAACGAGATCCTCGCCGCCTTCCGGAAGTTGCAACCCGAAGTTCAGGAAAGAATGCTCAATACGGTTGCGACTTTCTTAGGTATAGGGCACCTCTCTGCCAACCCATTGACCCTACCCCACCAGGGAGGTCCAAGGGCTAGTTTGGAAACAACGTTTTCGGAAGATCGTTCCATCTCGCCGAAGCAGTTCATGCTCGAAAAACAACCCAAAACGGATGTTGAGAGGGTCGCCTGTTTGGCATATTATTTAACGCACTATCGGGAAACCCCACATTTCAAGACGTTAGACATCAGTAAGCTTAATACGGAGGCAGCTCAGCTGAAGTTTTCAAACGCTGCTGTCGCGATGGATAATGCAACCAAAACAAGTTATTTGGTCCCAGCAAGCAAGGGCACCAAGCAGCTGAGCGCGATTGGCGAGCAGTTCGTGCTGGCATTGCCTGATCGGGATAAGGCGCGGAGCATCATGGCGAGCGCACGCCCACGGCGAAAATCACGCAGGACCGGCGAAGAGCAAGGGAATGAGCAACAATAGTGGATACGAACGGAAAACCTTCCCGAAGCAAGGCCCTCCGCATTTCGATTTTTAACCATAAGGGCGGGGTCGGCAAAACTACGCTTAATGTGAATATTGCAGCTTCGCTCGCCTCGCTCGGGAAGCGCGTGCTCCTAGTCGACTCCGATCCGCAGTGTAATCTCACAGCCTATCTCATCGAAGAATCTGTTGTCGATGATCTGCTCGACAACTCCGATTTGGATGCCGGAAGAACTCTTTGGTCCGCTCTGAAGCCAGTTGTTGACGCGACGGGAGACGTGCACCTCATAGAACCGATTGAACGGCTCCCGAATGTCTTCGTGTTGCCGGGCGATATCAGGCTCTCCGAGTTCGAACAGGAACTCTCTCCTCTCTGGAACGATTGCTTTCAGAGGAAGCCAAGAGGGTTAAGGGGAACTACTGCTTTAAGCAATCTGGTCAACGGTGTGGCTTCTAAATTTGCTATCGACTTCGTTTTTTATGATTCCGGGCCGAATATTGGTCCTCTTAACCGCGTCTTGCTTCTAGACTGCGACTACTTCATTGTTCCCGCTGCATGTGATCTTTTTTCGATAAGAGCCCTGAAGACGCTGGGCTACAGCTTGGTCAAGTGGATTGATGATTGGAAAACGATCGTAGAACTTGCACCCACGAATTTGGACCTCTTTCCAGGCTTGCCGAAGTTTTTGGGCTACATACCGCAGCGTTATCGGCTATATGGTGGTGACATAGCATCGAGCTACGCAAAGTACCTGCCAAGAATTGAAAAGAGCATAAGTAGCGATATCATAGCAGTCCTGCGCAAGGTTAGCAGCAACCTGGCACCTCGCTCTAGTAGTGAGAGTGAACTTGGACAAGTGCAGGACTTTGGCACCATAGCAATAGCATCCCAGGCTGAAGGCAAACCAATGAAGGACGTTAGTAAGGGTACACCCAATCAGAGAAAGCACGCGGAGGAAGTATTCCTAGAAATCGCCAGGAACATTATCAAACTCACTACTTGAGCTTGGCTGTCCATGCCTAACACAAACATCAACGCCGACGACGAGGATCTGATTGACAAGCTCGTCAAACATTATGAGGATAACCAGAACCTCATTGCTCGGTTCGTAGAGAGTTTCCACGCGCATATGTTGGGCGCGATGGTACAACCCCAGCCTCTTTCTGATCTGGTTCATTCAGTGAAACGGAGAATGAAGGAGCCATCGCATCTAAAGGACAAGCTGATAAGGGTGCTGGAGAAGAAGCATCATGCTGGCGAGAAATTCGACATAACTAAGGACAACCTTCTCCTCCGTGTCAATGACCTTGGCGGCTATCGCGTGCTTCATTTGCACACACGGCAGATGAGCGAGATTGATGCTGCGCTCAGGGAATTACTCGACGTCGCGCAGTGTGATCTCTTCGAGCAGCCCTTTGCTCACGCGTGGGACGGGGAATCCCGTAGCTATTTCGAAAGTATCGGAATTAAGACCGAGTTTAATCCTCGCCTTTACTCCAGCGTTCACTATATAGTACAGCCGCGGAGCAAGGCGAAGGTAACTTATGAGGTCCAGGTGAGGACGTTGGCAGACGAGATTTGGGGGAGATCGATCACAAAATAAACTACCCCCATCCCCACGACAGCCTCGCGTGCCGGGAACAGATAAAGGCACTCGCTCGTGTTGCTTCAAGTTGTAGCAGACTAGTCGATTCCATCGTCGCCTCTCATCAGGATTGGTTGGAAAAACAGAAGGCCGGATCTGTTACTCCTCCTTGACCGGGTAGGATAGAACAAAGTGACTCAAGTCCTGCTGGGCAGCGTACACCACGAAGCGTCGAGGCACCAATCGCTCTCATTTGTGAACCGCTCCACCGAAGGTTTCTATCCGCGGTCAGCACACCATATTCGGTCTCGGCGGGCCTCCGAGTCGCGCCCCAGTAGAGCGGCCCATTGAAGCAGAACGTGCCCAGATGCTTCGCGGGATAGGTCTCCATCTCACGGAAGGCGTGAGCGCCGCTGGCTTATGGCGCTCTGTATAGTTTTAGTAGCGATTAGACGACGCTCAAGATGCCTCTGGCAGCGCCTCATAAGGGCTTTGTGCCTGGAGGATAAAGGCTTCTGCGCGTTCGCAGCCATTTTCAATACCGCGGAACCGCGCGACCAGGTCCTGCAAGGCATAGTATCTGTTGGGAGTTTGTGAGGCGTGGGCATAGCAGGCCGCGCGCTTGATGGCTTCGGTGGCGGTAATATTCACATAATGGGTAGGCGAGAATTGAAGCGTGTCCTCCCCGTTTGAGACTTCGTAATAATAGAGCGCGAATTTTTTCTCCATCTGCATCCAGGCATCGAAGGCTAAGGCCGAAGTGGCGCGGTGGTCGCGGTGAGCGTCAATCGGCCACTGCGTGAACACAACGTCAGGTTCTTCAGTCTGAAGAATTTTCCGGTAATCGTCGAAATGGGAGGCATCGAGCACCGCTTTGCCGTTCGTTTGGCCCGCATAGAGAGGGCGCGCCTTCAGGACTTGGCACGCTTTACGAGCCTCGGTCAAACGAATGGGAGCAGGCGCTCCACCTTTCGATACCGGCCAAGCGCCATCGTTCAGGTAGAGGAGGACCACCTCGTGACCAAGGTCCGTGTAACGAGCGATTGTGCCGCCGCAACCGTATTCGGGATCACCGGGATGCCCACCCGCTACCATCACCTTCAATTTGCGCCTTGATCCGCCTTGTGTGTCAGGCTGACTTTTGCCGGCGGCGTCTGCCGTCTGGATCCCGGCTGCCAGAACGCCCGCTGCCTGGCCGGCGCGCGTTAACATTTCTCGCCGTGTCACTAAACTCATTGCCTTGCCTCCAGTAGTTTGTCAGGTAGAGACACTTTGCGCCCGGAATTCGCCCCCTTTTGGCCTAACATTTATGAACCTATAGGATGTTGCGAAAAAGCTCGGATTTATCCGTGCCGGGAGATGGCCTGCCCTAGTTAATGTGTTTCACTTTGCGCATTCTGAGCGGGCGCCCCTGAAGTATAGACAAACTGCGTGATCTCGCTCCGTTGTTTGGCCTCGTCTTTTACCTGCTCTTGGTGAAGCCGGTTAAAGGTCTGAAACTCGTTTTGCGCCGCGGCGCGCTCGCCGGTGCGGACCATTGCTTCGGCCAGCCGGTAATGCGCGTCGGCAAGGCCGGGCTGATAGCGGATGGCTTGCCGGTATTGAGCGGCCGCCTGCTGCCACTGGCGCTCGCCGGCGTAAAGGATGCCGAGTTGTAGATGCGCCTCCGCGAACGACGGCTCAAGCGTCACTGCGCTTTCAAGCAGCTTTCTGACTTTAGTTAAATCTACCGTCTGATTTTCTTCCCGCGAAGCCTTCCACAAACTCATCGCATAGTAATAAAGCGCCTGACCGTTGCGCGGCTGCAACGCCGCATAGCGCGCGAAGCGGTCCGTAACTGCGGCCGCCTGGAGGGGGGAAACATCATAGATTTTGCCAAGAAAGGCGTAAGGCCGGGGGTCTTTAGGATTGATATCGATGGCATGGCAGAAAGCGTCGATTGCATCCTGATAGTGCCCGCGTGAATAAAGCGCGATGCCATAGCCCACTTGCATCCGCGCCGACCGCGGATAAAGTTGAACGCCGCGCCCAAAGACCTGAATGGCCAGCTCGAGCGTGTGGTGCAGCAGCAGCTCGCTGCCCCAGGCGAAGAGGTTACTTTCGCTTGGGTCCATGTGAGCGGCGGTCTGATACTCAGTGGCGGCTTGGACAAACTGGCCGGTGTGTTCATCCGCAGTGCCGAGAAGAGAGTGCAAATCCGCCGAATCTTGGAGAGTGAGCAGATGTTCGAGATTCGTTTTTGCTTCTGCGAATTGGCCCACTTTGATTTGGGCAAGCGCCAAGTCGTAGCCATTGTTTAGCGCCGAAGGCATGATTTGCTGGGCTTTGGAGAGATAAGGGATGGCCGCCGCCAGTTTGCCCTCGCCAATGTAGAATTCACCCAGATTATGATTGCTTTCGTAGCTTGCTGGATCTATCTCAACAGCTTTCTTGAATTCGCTTTCCGCCCTTGCATTCTGATGCAGCTCTGCGAGATTTGCCGCGAAGTACATCCGCGCTTCGGCCGACTCCGGCTTAATTTGAACCGCTTTTGCAAGATACGCGCTGGCGCGGTTTTGATTGTTTTCACCCGCATAAACCAGGCCCATCAACTCATTCAGCTCGAAATCATTGGGATATTGCGCGAGAAGTCTGGCGAGAATTGGCTGCGCCTGGCTGAATTCTTGTTTCTGATAAAGGGCCACCGCGGCT
>DASZAE010000051.1:0-2527 GCA_035945515.1 Terriglobia bacterium | reverse complement strand
CGGCGGCCTCTGGCCGCCGGCTTTTAGATAATAACGACCGGCGGCCAGAGGCCGCCGCTACAGTGCCGTCCCGGCGCCCCTTTACATCACAAACGCCGAGTCGCCCGGGCGCAGCGGCGGGGGGGCAAGAAGATCAATATAAGTCTCCTTGTCGAGCATTGCCCTGCCCACTTGCGCGATGGCGTGGCCGGCGTCGGGGCGCGAAAGCTCGCGCGCTCTTTGTGACATTTCCTCTCTTCGCTTGGGATGGCCTAGCAGACGCGCGGCGAGGGTGGGAATGTCCTCAAGGTTAGGAGCGTGCAACGCGACGCGATGATGGACCAGGTACTCGATGTTTCTTTCCTCTGGCCCTGGAATCGGATGCGTCAGGATCATTGGAAGCCCGGAAGCCAGAGCTTCGGAGACGGTCAGGCCGCCAGGCTTGGTCACCACCAGATCCGCTGCCGCCATCAACTCCGGAATGCGATTTGTCCAGGCGAAAGAGGATAGGTCGAGTGCAATCTTCCCCCGCAAACGGCGAAGACGTTCGTGCAGCGCCTGGTCGTGGCCGGCAACGGCGATGGCCTGCAAGGGCAAGCCGCACCGCTCGAGTGAGACTGCGATTTTATCAAGCGGCGCCATGCCCATTCCCCCAGCCATTAAAAGCGCCACTGGCCCGCGCGTCTTGAGGCCGAGCGCAGCGCGCACCTCTTCTTTGTTAAAGGGCAGCGCAAAGGTCGGATTAATCGGTATCCCGGAAATCAGAATGCGATGCGGCGACACGCCCCAGCCCATGAGTTGCGTTCGGGCCTGTTCGGTGGCGACGTTGTAGTAATCAATCTCTGCCTGCACCCACGGCGGCTCCGCCTGGAAATCCGTCAGCACGGCCAGAATAGGCGCGGAGAACCAGCCTTCGCGTTTCGCCAGCGCCGCGATTTCGGCTGCTGCTATCTCGGTGACGATCACCAGATGCGGCGAGAAGCTTTTCAACTCCCGTAGCACCTTTTCGCATCCACGGCGGAAAATCCAGAGCGGCGCGGTGGAGCGGTGGCGTTTCTGCTGGCGCCATTCGTAGAGCGCGCCCCACAGCTCGCGCTTATAGCGCAGCATCCACCAATAGGGCTTAACGTAAAGCCAGGGAAACCAGGGCTCGGCAAGGTCGATAGCGTCGAGCGTCCGCACATCCAGCAGGTCTTGGCCATCCGCGAAGGCATCGCGGATGACAGACGACGCCTGCACATGACCAGAGCCAACGCTCAGCGTGAGGATCAGGATTCTTTTGACGGCATTCATCGTGTTGTTCGCAGCCGGAAGAGCTACGGTGCATTCCGAAAAATCATGTGAAAACTGCGGCTGTAGTGGCGGCCTCTGGCCGCCGGTCTTTATTATCTAAATGCCGGCGGCCAGAGACCGCCGCTACAATTCAAACTGCCGCACCAACAGCACCGCGTTCAGCCCGCCGAAAGCGAACGAATTAGAAATCGCCACGCGCACCGGCATCTGCCGCGCTTGGTTGGGCACGTAATCAAGGTCGCATTCCGGGTCAGGCTCCGTATAATTGGCCGTCGGGGGGACAATGCCCCTGGAGAGAGCCATGACGGTCGCGACCAGCTCGATGGCTCCCGTGCCTCCCATGGTGTGGCCGTGCATGGATTTTGTGGAACTGATGGCAACCCGCCGCGCGTGTTCGCCAAACACTTCTTTGACGATCGCAGTTTCGGTGGCGTCGTTCAGCCGCGTTCCTGTGCCGTGCGCGTTGATGTAGTCCACGTCGCCGGGGTTCACCGCGCCTTCTGCGAGCGCCATGCGGATAGCGCGAGCCGGCCCATCGACGGTGGGCTGTGTGATGTGGCCGGCGTCAGAGCTCATCCCAAAGCCGCTGATTTCCCCCAGAATGTTGGCGCCCCGCTTGCGCGCGTGTTCCAAGTCCTCTAGCAGCAGCGCGGCGGCGCCTTCGCCGATCACCATGCCTTCGCGGTCAAGGGAAAAGGGCCGGCAAGCGCGGCTGGGGTCGCCATTGCCGCCGGCCAGCACTCGCACGGATTCCCACGAACGCATCATCCCGTAGGTGAGCGGCGCGTCCGTTCCGCCCGCGAGCATGATATCGGCCAAGCCATGCTTGATGAGATGAAAGGCCTCGCCAATGGCGTGGCCCGACGATGAACAAGCCGTGGAAGTGGCGAACGACGGCCCCTGAGCGTTGTATTCCATGCACACTTGCGATACGGGAGCATTGTGCATGATCCGTGGGATGGTAAACGGATGCAAGCGAGTCGCTTGTTTCGCGTAAAGATTCAGGTAACCGTTGTCAAGTCCCTGCGCCCCGCCCATGCCCGAACCGATCACAACGCCAAAACGCGGGCGTTCTTCTTCCCGCACTTCAATGCCGCTTGATTCCACCGCTTGCTTTGCCGCCAGCAGCGCAAACTGCGCAAAGCGGTCGAGCAAATCGAGCCGTTTTTGTGGAAAATAATCGGTAGGATTATAGTCCGGAACCTCAGCGCCGATCTGAACGCTTAAGGTGGAAGGATCGAATTGTGTAATCCGG
>DASZAE010000050.1:0-3066 GCA_035945515.1 Terriglobia bacterium | reverse complement strand
CGCGTCGACCGACCTCCGTCTGTTTCATGAAACGAAAGTGGATGCCGAAGCTGAGCGCGCCCGCCTGGAAAAAGAAAAGAGTAAGATTGAGCAATCTCTGGCCCAGGCGCGACGCCAGCTTGAAAACCAGGAATTTGTTAGCCGCGCTCCGCGCGACGTGGTGCGCGGCGTTGAAAAGCGATGTGAGGAATTGAGAATGCACTATGAAAAGCTTGTTCAGTCGCTCGATCATCTGACAAGCGCCTGACAAGCGCCAAATGAAGCATTGCTCTATACGTGACGCCATAAGTCGGCGGCGCCTGTTTCTGTAGCGGCGCCCTCTGGCCGCCGGTCTTTACTATTAAAATCCGGGCGCAGAGGCCGCCGCTACAGCCAATGACAATCGCCGACTTATGGCTCTGTATAGCACGTGCCGCACGCAGCACGAGCGGCTGCTTTTGGGTCGAGCACAGGGCAGAAGACGATCGGGAATGGCAGGGCAAGTGAATAAACGGACGCCGGATCGCGCAGGCAAAAAGCTGGCTCAGCCCACCGACCGCAGAATCGATAAGCTGATCCATCTTCTGGTGGAAAATGCGACGGTCATAGTGCCGGGGCCGAAAATCGCAGATGAAATTGGCGTCACGCGCGGCACCGTCTGGATGTGGGTTGAAAAGCTTCGCAGCCAGGGCGTTAAGATCCAAGGCCTCGCGGGAGGCGGATACCAGCTTCAGAGGCTGCCGGACGTGCTCACGCCCAGTCTGGTCTCGTCGGCGCTGGGCGATTGCGAGATGGGCCGGAAAATCGTTCACTATTTTCTGGCGGGATCAACAAACACCTTGGCTTTGCGCATGGCAAGCGATGGCGCGCCGCACGGAACGGTGCTGGTGGCGGAAGAGCAATCGGCAGGACGCGGCCGCTTTGGGAGGACCTGGCATTCCGAAAAGTCGGCGGGCATTTATGCCTCCGTTATTTTGCGGCCACCGCTTGCGCCCTCCGCTGCTCCGATTCTCACCTTGATGGCGGCCTTGGCTGTTCATCGGGCAGTGGCTGACATAACCGGCCTCGCGCCGGATATCCGCTGGCCCAACGATTTGCTGCTGAGCGGCAAAAAAATTGGAGGCATTCTCACGGAGATGAGCGCCGAACTTGACCGCGTTCACGCCGTTGTAGTGGGCATCGGTTTGAACGTGAACAACCAGGAGATGCCTGATGAAATTAGACCTGTCGCCACTTCATTGCGGATAGCGGGCGGCAAAGTTTATTCCCGGGTTCAGCTTCTTGCCGGCGTGCTGCGGCAATTGCAGAATTTTTATCGGATTCTACTGGGGCATGGAAGCGGCGTGATTGCGCGGGCTTGGGAGCAGGAGTCTACGTTTGCGCGCGGCAAGCACGTGCGTGTGAAAACCGATGACGGAGAATCGTTGGCGATTACGGACGGGCTAGAGTCGAATGGCGCCTTGCGGCTGAAGTTTGACGATGGACGAACCGTCGCGCTGGTTTCAGGCGAAGTGATTGAAATTAAGTGAGACCTTTATCATGCTTCTGGTCATTGACGTGGGTAATACGAACACGGTTTTAGGCGTTTATGCGGGGGCCGATCTGCGCGGCCATTGGCGCCTCTCCACCAACCGCGAGCAGACGGCGGACGAGTACGGCATTCTCATTCGCAATCTGCTTTCGCTCGACGGAATGCAAGCGAGCTCGATCAAACACGTGATGATAGCAAGCGTGGTTCCTCCGCTGAACACGCTGCTCGAAGAAATGGCGGCCAAATACTTCCGGCTCAAGCCCGTGTTTCTTGGTCCGGGCACGCGCACCGGCATGGCTATCCTTTACGACAATCCGCAGGACGTAGGCGCGGACCGCATCGCCAACGCCGTCGCCGCTTATGAGAAATTAGGCGGTCCGTGCGTGGTGGTTGACTTCGGGACGGCGGTAACGTTTGACGTGGTCTCGGCGAGGGGAGAATATCTCGGCGGCCTCATTGCGCCGGGCATCGGTGTTGCTGCTGAAGCCCTGTTTCAGCGCGCCGCGCGGCTGCCGCGCGTTGAAATCCGCGAGCCGGAAACGGTGATCGGTTCAAATACCATCGGGAGTATGCAGTCCGGACTTTACTATGGCGCAATCGGTCTGGTTGACGGCATTCTCGACCGGCTATTTACCGTTCTGGGTAAGACGACTAAGATTGTCGCGACGGGCGGCCAAGCGCAGCTTGTGGCTGCGGCGTCCAACTACAAGCTGCCGGTGGATAGCTCGCTGACGCTCGAAGGCTTGCGTATTATTTACGAACGCCACGCCGCCTCAACCCGGCGCAAGTTAGGATGAATTTCGAGAATTACTTTAATTATTTCACCGAAATTGAGAACTGCTTCCGGCGTCAGCGCGGCGCGCCTTTGCTGCTTTCTACCCTCGATTGGGCGCTGATTGAATCGTGGAAGGAAGCGGGCATCCCTCTCGAAGCAGTTTGCGAGGGCATCGAACGGACGTTTGAGAAGCGCGCCCGGCGGCCCCGCCGCTTCACCAAGGTAAACGGTCTCGCTTTTTGCACGCAAGAAGTGATGCTGGCGGCAGACCGCGCGGCAACGGCGGCGGTCGAGAGCGGAACCGGCAGCGTGGCTACTGCCAAAAGCGCCCAGACGGCTCCGCCATTTGCTCCCGAACAACTCATCCGTTTTCTCACTGAGTGCGCGATAGCCTTGGACAAGGCGGCGGAGCGAACCCGCGCCGCAGGCGATGAGCGGACCGCGGCGGACCTTGAAGAGAACGCGCAAGCTTTGCGACACGCGGCGTCGAAGGGCGAGCTTTCAGCCGATCTCGAAGCTTTGGAACGGACCCTCACCGCTATCGAGGACCGCCTATTCGCTGGGCTGACCCGAGGAACGCCGGTCGAGCAAATGGTTTTGATCCGCGAAGAAGTGGACCGCAGCCTTGCCGCCTGCCGCCGCCAGATGACCGCCGTTCAAATTGAATCCGTCGAGCGCCAGTTTTTAAAAAAGCGCCTTTTTGAACACTATCAGTTGCCGCGCTTGAGTTTGTTTTACCTGTAGCGGTGGCCGCTTTCCCCGTTGGCGCTAAATTAAAAAA
>DASZAE010000049.1:0-4074 GCA_035945515.1 Terriglobia bacterium | reverse complement strand
GTGCGCCAGCGCAGCTTCCGAAAGCGGGCCGGTGAAGTGGGGAATCAGGCCCACATAATGGGTTTCGCAGAGCGCCTGAATCTTCATGTACTCGGTAATTCCGCCCACGTTGGGCAAGGTGACGCGGGCGTAATCGATGAGTTGATTTTCCACCAACCAGCGCAGGTCCCACTTGCTGCCGAACTGCTCGCCCACGGCGATGGGCACTTTGACGTGCGCGCGCAGCTCGCGGTAGACGCCGGGGTCTTCCGAGCGGATGAGGTCTTCGGCGAAGTACGGTTCGAGCGGCTCAAGCAGAGTGGCCAGGCGAACCGCGTCGGAGAAGTCAAAGCGCGTGTGAAAGTCGAGAGAGAAATCGCCCTCTTTACCGACGCCATCACGGATTTCAGCGCAATCCGCATAAGTCTGCCGCACGGCGTGGTGCGAATTGAAAGGCCGGCCGTGGGGCGGGTCCGCCGTGGCGTAGCGAAAAGCCCGGAAGCCGGCTTCCACGCATGCTTGCGCGGTTTCCTTCAGGCTGCCTTTGCGCGGGTAAGCAGTGGAATAGCACTCAACATGGTCGCGCGCGAGGCCGCCCAGAAGATCATAAACGGGCACGCCGAGCGCCTTGCCCTTGATGTCCCACAGCGCAAGGTCGATGGCGCCGATGGCGTCAATCTTCTCGCGCCCGGCAGGATAAAAAAGCCCGCGGAACATCACCTGCCAGAGATGATCGGTACGAAATGCGTTCTCGCCGATGATCATAGCGGCGCATTGCTCAACCATACCGGGCGTTCCGCCCTCGCCGATTCCCGTGATGCCTTGGTCCGTCTCAATGGTGACAATGTGGAAGCTTTGGTTTACTTGCGGAGGCGACTGCGGATTGTGATAAAAGCGCACGCGCGTAATTTTCATGGGCGGCGGCGCGGCCGCTCCCTGGCCTTGCGCGGGCACAACCAGCGCGGCTGCTCCGCCTAAGCTTGCGGATTGTAAAAACGAACGGCGTTCCATAAGGCCTCCAGATTTGGCGCGCGTGGTTAACCGCGAAGCGGTTCCACAATGATAGCCGTGGGTGCAAACCCACGGATACAATGCGTAAGACGAACCAACCCCGAAGGGGTTGAACGAAACCGTGCGGCCCCTTCAGGACCGTTCTGTGCGACTGATTGTCCGGCTCGCCGTGGGTTTCACCCACGGCTACTGATGTTGATCTCCTTCGGGGATCCAGGCCAATCCAACAAATCAGCGGAACATCATACCGCAAATTCCGACTACATGATGCTGGCCGGGTCAACGTCGATGATGACTGAACGAGGTGAGACGCGGCGGCGCGCGCATTCGTCCGCCATCTGCCGCAGGGCCTGGTTTAAATAGGCGCGCGAGCTTGCCTTGAGGAGAATCTGAATGCGGTAGCGCCCTTTGATGCGCGCGAGTGGCGCAGGGTTCGGTCCCATGATCAGAATATGGCGCGGGTCGGCCACGCGGTTCAGCGTGTCGCTCAAGAGGCGCGCCACTTTCGCGGCCTCGTCCAGGTCCTTATCCTGTGCGATGACGTTGGCCAGCGCGGTGACGGGCGGATAGTGCATGAGCCGCCGGAAGCTCATCTCTTTGCTGAAGAAGCCGGCGAAATGTTGGTCGGCGGCAAAGCGGACGGCGTAGTGATTGGGATAAAAGGTTTGCACCAGCACGCGGCCCGGCGAATCACCGCGCCCGGCGCGCCCGGCAGCCTGAGTGAGCAACTGGAAGGTGCGTTCAGCGGCGCGGAAATCGGGCAGTCGAAGGCCCATGTCGGCAGAGACGACGCCAACGAGCGTGACGCCGGGGAAGTCGTGCCCTTTGGCGATAAGCTGGGTGCCGGCTAGAATCTGAATCCGCCCGAGTCGGAAATCTGTGAGCACGCGCAGATAATACCCGGCGCGGCTGGCCACGTCGCGGTCGAGTCGCGCCACGCACGCTTGGGGAAACAACTCCGCGAGTTTGTCCTCAATTTTCTCCGTGCCCTCGCCGATATACTGGAGATATTCGCTGCCACAGGCCTGGCACCGGTCAGGAACCGGCGCGGTGTAACCACAGTAGTGGCACACGCAGCGGTGTTCGCGGCGGTGGTAGGTAAGCGAGATGGAACAATTCGCGCACTGCACAGCTTCCCCGCAACTGCGGCAGAGCAGGAACCAGGAATATCCGCGGCGGTTGAGCAAGATCATCGTCTGATTGCCGCTTGCCAGTTGCGCCTCGATCTCCTGCCGGAGCTGGCGCGAGATGGGCGCCTGGGTGTGCGTCTCGCGGAACTCCTGCCGCATATCGATGATCTCAACGTTGGCGAGCGGCCGCCCTTGCACGCGCTGCGCGATGGTAAGCAGATGATACTTGCCTTGCTGCGCGTTCGAGTACGATTCGAGCGAAGGGGTGGCCGAGCCGAGCACTGCGGTTGCGCCGGCGAGCCGCGCGCGCACAATGGCCACGTCGCGGCCGCTGTAACGCGGCGTTTCCTGCTGCTTGTAACTTCCGTCCTGCTCTTCATCAACGACAACCACGCCCAGATTCTTCAACGGCGCGAACACGGCCGAGCGCGTGCCGAGCACAGCGGTTGCCTCGCCTCTCCAGATGCGCCACCAAGCGTCTTGGCGTTCGCGGTCGCTCAGCCCGCTGTGAAGCCGCGCCACGCGATGGCCAAATCTCCCAGCGAAAAGGGATTGTGTTGCGGGCGTGAGCGCAATTTCCGGGACCAGTAGCAAGGCGGAGCGGCCGCGTTCCAGACAGCGCGCAATCAGCCGCAGATAGACTTCGGTCTTGCCGCTGCCGGTGACGCCGTGCAGGAGAAACACGCCAAACTCATCGCGCTCGATGTGCGCCGCGAGAGTTTCGTAAGCGGAGGACTGGCCGAGCGTTAGCGTGATGGGTACATCTGATCCGGCTATAGAAGCAGTAGTCCGTTCATGGCCGCCGGTCCTGCTCGCCATTCTGGAGTCCGCAAGGTCGATGATTCCTTGCTGTTCCATCTTGCGCAGCGTGGCGAGGGTGGCGTTGGCGGACTTCAGCAACTCACGATGATCAACTGCGTCCCCCTCTCCACGCAATGCCTCAATAATGCGCTGGGCCGTGCGATTCACGCGGCGCGGAGGCGCTGAATCGGCAGCACCGGCCGCAGTGTTCTCGCGCAGGCTCACCGCGAACGTTTTTCTGCGGTCACGCTCAATTTCGACAACCTCAATCCAGCCCTTTTTGAGAATGTGGGGCAGCAGCGATGCGCTGTTGGATTTCGCCTTTACAGTCTCAATTGCCGCTCCGGGATGCTCCGCCACATAATCAAGCACAAGTGCTTCCTCGCTCTGCCGCGCTTCAGCGAGCAGGCTCGATCGCAGCTCATCGCGGCGCAGCTTTCCGCGCTCCGTGATCTCGACTACGCGCGCGCGATGAGTTTCCGCTCCCGTGGGGAGCATGGCGCGAAAAGTCTCCCCAGGAGGCGCATGGTAATACTCGGCAATCCACAAGCCCAGCGTCAAAAGCTCAGGGCTAAGGAGGGGTTCTGCATCGATAACTTTCAAGATTTCACGCGATTTCACGCCGGGCGTAGCTTCGCGTTGCGGTTCAATCACAATGCCAGTCACTGTGCGCGAGCCGAGCGGCACTAGGACGCGCTGTCCCGGCCACACTTCTATCGAATCCGGCGCCTGGTAGGTGAGCAAATCACGCAGCGCGGCTATTACGGCAACCTTGAAGAGTTTCGGTTTTTTGACAAGCTTCCGGCTCATAGAGGATTATCGTAGCGCATAGTCTGCCGGGATGACTTCCACATGGGTGGGCAAGCACAGAGAGCCGTTTATATGGGAGGACTAGAAGTAACGGAGTAGCGGGAATCAGCCCGTTGCCGTTTCGCCGGCGGTCATACTTAGGTCCGAGCGCGCATAGCTGAGGCACGCGCGAACGTTTTGCTTTTCAAGATCAACCTGGCCCTCGTGAGAGAGAGACGAAACGACGGGAAGCGGCTGAGCGCGCCGGTGCTCACGCACGAGGCTGAGCGCGTCCGCCAGATATTTTCCGTTGCGCTGGGTGAACGTCACCCAATATTTATCGGTGAGGCACGGGATGGCAAGG
>DASZAE010000048.1:0-4023 GCA_035945515.1 Terriglobia bacterium | reverse complement strand
TCTGCCGGGAGCGGAAAACCGGGCCGCCGAGGGCCTGCGGGCGTCGCTCTAAGCGCCGGGGGCCGCCCCAAGACGGCCGCACAACCGTAAGACGCCTGCTTCTGTTGATACAAACGAGAATAATGATACAAATGAGACGCGTGCGCCGCCGCCCAAGGAAGATCCCTGCCCCGCCCCCGCCGGCTCCGTAGCGCAGACCGCCGCCTTTGCGGTCTGCGGCCTTTGAATGCGCAGAAAACCGCAGACCTCAAATACGGAGGTCTGCGCTACAAAAAGCCTCGCCGAGTGGCTATCTTCTGGCGCCCGCAAGTGGCTATGGCTCATGCCGCCCGGATGCGAGATACTATTGAGGATTACATATTATAGTGACAGCAAATATTGTAGCGGCGGCCTCTGGACGCCGGTTTTTCGGCAGAAGAGATTGTCACTGTAATTCGTAATCCTTAATAGAAGCATTGGCGAATTACGAGGTCACTATGCAAGGCCGTCATGGCGCCGGAGCCGGCATCCTCTTGTTAGTCGCCGCGTGTCTTCTGCTCTTATGCGAGACCGCGCGCCTGGCGGAAGCGAGCGCGCAGGCGGCGTCCTCGCCCGCCCATGCCGCTGCGCAACACTCGCTGCCTCCCGAGACTCGAGGCGACGTTTTGATGGCGCAAGGGAAATATATGGACGCGATCAAGGCGTACCGCGACGCGCCCAAAGATTCCCCCATGGTCTGGAACAAAATGGGCATCGCCTGGCAGCACCTGCTCGCCACGGGCGAGGCGAAACAGGACTATGAGCGGGCGCTACGGATCAAGCCGCGTTACCCGGAGGCGATGAACAACCTCGGCACGATCTATTACGAGGAAAAGGACTACAAAGAAGCGGAAAAACTCTACCGGCGGGCTTTGAAGCTGATGCCGCGTTCCGCGACGTTCTACAATAATCTTGGCGCGGCATACTTCGCTCAAGGGAAATTCAGGCAAGGCGCAAGCGCGTATCAGAATGCGTTCGCCATCGATCCCGCAGTTTTCAGCAGAACGTCGCTCCAAGGCGTCTCCGCGCTGGGATCGACCGCTCAGCTCGCGCATCAAAACTACTGTCTGGCGGAGCTCTTCGCGCGCGCCGGGATGACAGATCGCGCGATTGAGTATTTGCGCAAAGCTCTCAACGAAGGGTTCAGCGACCGCAAGCGCCTGAAGGAAGATGAGAACTTCTCCTCCCTGCGCAATACCGCCGCGTTCTCTCAGCTGATGACGGAAATGAAGAAACCTTGAGCGGAGGGGCATTCCCCTTTTTACGATGAAAGACCGGCGGCCCCTTACAGGCTTTGCCCGCCGCTACAGAAGCGGGCGCCAGAAGCGGGGGTTGGTAGCAACGGTTGGTGCTTTCCCAACCGTGGGCTTTTACCGATCGAAAAAACCCACGGTCAGAAAACACTGACCGTGGCTACCAGCTATGAAAGACCGGCAGCCAGAGGCCGCCGCTACAGAAGCCGCTACAGAAGCGTGCGCTACCAACTTCCGGCATCACGTATAAGCCCGGCTGGAGAATCGCAGGTTAGACAGTATCGTAGGACCTGACCGCGCAGCTTGCGCAATGGCTCTCCATTTGGGGCCATACCTGCTGGTGGACGTCCGTCGCCACCCACTTCTGCTGCGCGGGTTGGTTTTCAAACACGATGTTGAGCACGTAGGCGTTTCCGCCGTCCCGAGGGCGCAACAGATCCACGAAGCTAAACCCTTGCTGCCGGGATATGGCCGGACGGAACGTCTCGGCATAGGTCTTTTCCAGAGCCTGCCCGGAGCCTGGCTTCACTTTCAGATCGACTTGCAGCACGAACATGATGACCTCCTGAAGAGTTGTCATGTCGCTTGGCGACATCCGCAAAGCATGAAAGGGGCCCTCACCCGCCCTCGTTCCTCGGGCACCCTCTCCCGGAGGGAGAGGGCAACTTCCGTTTGCTTTCTTAGCCCTCGCCCCGCAGGGGAGAGGGTGGCGAGCGGAACGAGCCGGGTGAGGGGTCCTGGTCAAACTGTTCAGGGCAGCTCTAAGAGAGCTTAAACACTTCGATGGCGGTGCCGCCCATCACCTGGTCATATACTGCCGGTTCGAGGTCCAGCGCCTTGTACTTCGCAATCTCCACGGGGACGTTGCTCGGCAAGTCGGCGCCCATCATGACGCGGTCCGGCCCGATGGTCGAAATCATCCACCGGATATCTTCGCCGATGCACCATGACGTTTCGAGATAGAGGTTGCCGCACACCGACGCCGCCACCTGCGCCTCGGCTGAGAACACCGCGAATCCGGCGTGAGCCAAGATGATCTTCAGGCCAGGATACTTCTGCGCCGCGGGAATGCAGAGCGAGGGCAAAGCGAACGGAATGCCGGGACCGGTGTGGACCATGGCGGGAATGCCCAGACAATGAGCCGTCGCAAACACAAAGTCCCCGTCTTCGCTCAGCGGGTTTACGCCGTGTCCAATGGTGTGCAATTTGACGCCCACGAACTTCAGATCGCGGACGCACCTGTCCACCTCGCGGCGGTAAGCTTCGTGATTGCCGTGCGGGCTTATGCTGGCCAATCCAAAAAAGCGGCCCGGGTGCTTCGCGCACAGCTCGGCAATACGGTCGTGAGTTTCCGGGGCCCATTTCGCGCCGGGATAGGGCTGCACGATGGTGGCGTCGATCCCACACTCGTCCATGCGGCGGAGCAATTCCTCTTCCGTGCTCTCCAGGCCGAACACGCAGCATTCTCCGAGATGAGCATGAGTATCAATCACCTTCAATGTTTTGGCCATCAAGCGCCTCCTTGCGTCTCATTTGTTCGATTTGTTGGCGATGCCGGTCCGTCAGTGTGACGTCCCCTAAGAACGCTAACAAAGTCATCACCTGTCAACCTGAGCGAAGCCGAAGGGCTCAGCATGACAATGCACGCTCTGAAATCTGTCACGAACTTCGTGGGGCGGGACATTAGATCTCCTTGAGCAGCCAGCGAACGGCGTTCTTTTGAAGCTTGCGATATTCCGGCTGCCACATCGCATGAATGTTGTGGCCCACGGCGGTGAAGACCACGCGGCCTTTGCCGTATTCATGCGCCCAGCCACTGATGGATTGCGTTCCGTGGTCTTCAAATGTAAGCCCGTCGATATTCTCCGCGCGCAGGATGATGTTCTCCGGATTCTTGTCGTAGACCACGAAGTGCTGCTCGTCATTCACCATGAAATCGCACACCCCTTGAGTGATGGGGTGATTCTTGTTCACCACCTTCACCTTAAAAGGCCGCATCGGCGGATGGCCGATGTAGGCGCCTCCCATGACGTCCCGATAGCTCGGTGAAGAGAGGGAAACGTGACTGTTGTTATGCAGCGAGTAAAAACCGTTGCCCGACGCCACGAAATCCTTCACCGCTTCGCCTTGCTCTCCGGTGATCCATGATTTGGGCGTTTCCTTGGGGAAGTCCGAGCGGTTCTCCAGGTCGTAGTCGTAATTGCTGTAGGCGTCGGGACCAAGGTAGCCGCCCGGCCAGATCATCCCATCACGAAGGCAGACGAAAAGCTGGTAATTCTTCAGCGCGCTCCGGGACAGGTGATCGTAATTCACCGTGTAGTCCACCGGAAGGTTCAGTTCTCTAAACAGACGGTCTAAACTGACGCGAATGTAATCCGAGTTGTGATAGCGGTCTCCAATCAAAGCAAATACGCGGGGCCGCCTGGCTCCGTTCGCGGTCGCGGCGGCCGCTTGGGCGCTGCTCTCCGCGCCGGAACCGCCCACAGCGCCCATCGCTACCACGGCGCCCATATTCCGCAAAAGGTTCCTTCTTGATATAGGAATGGCGTCTTTCATCGTAAGACCCTCTCCATCTCTAGCCTGGGATAATCATGCGGCGCCTGATTCTGTAGCGGCGGCCGCCACAGGTCCCAGTTCTCCTTCAGGGATCACCGCGGGGCGCAATCCCGCTTTAGCTAGAATCAAGTACACAAGAAACCCGATGACAAACGAATACAAGACGGCGGGATTATCCGCTTTGACCCAAGAGGGT
>DASZAE010000047.1:0-2034 GCA_035945515.1 Terriglobia bacterium | reverse complement strand
GCGGAACTTAAGCTCTAATTCGTCGGTGATTTCATGCACGCGCCGCAGGGGAAGCTCCGGTTCGAGGGTACAGTGGAGACTGACCATAAAGTCTTCCCCCACCTGATGAGCCACGAGGGAGTGGCAGTCGAGCACGCCGGGCGTTTCGCGCGCAATGGCTAGCAGTTTTCGCTCCATGCTTTCGCGCAGCCATCCAGCCCTGCGGCCTGATTCGACCCGCGTAAGCAGCGGCTCGATGTGGATGTTCACCTCATCTACCTGCGGAATTTCGCGCTTAATCTGATTTTCGAGTTCAGTGGCTTTTTCGTGCGCGAGGCCAAGCGTAAGGTTGGGCTCGAGTTCAAGGTCAAGGCTCAGGTTCACCCGGCCTTCCACTTCAAACGGCGTCACGTCATGAATTCGATAATTGCTGCGATGGGCCACCGAGCGGATTTTTTCCACCATGTCGCTCGATGATGGCCTGCCGGGCGCCGAATGGATCACAATATCCGCGCCAGGGAACACGGTGCGCACGCGCGATTCCACCTCGTCCTCGACCACCTGAGCGTGCTCAATGGGGATGTTGCTTTCGAGCACCAGCCGCAGGTCCACAAAAAGCTGATTGCCGCTTTGGCGCACGCGGATTCTATCCTGGCGCAACACGCCAGGAACGCCGGAAATGGCGCTTTCAATCAGGGCGGAAGAGCCTTCCGGCGCGGCGTCCACCAGCGCGTCTACGGTGCGTTTGCCCAGGCGGACGCTGATGTAAATCGTCACCGCCGCGACCACAAGAGCGGCCGCCGGGTCCGCCGCGCGCAGCCAGCCGATGTGCCAGCGGCGCGCCGCAAGGACCAGGGCCAATCCCAAAATAACCGCCGACGAGGAGAAGATGTCAGTTGAAAAATGAAGCGCATCCGCCTCAAGCGCCTGGCTGCTGTACTTCTTGGCCGCGCGGCCAAGCGACCGCGAGCGGAGGGCGTCCACGACAATCGAAAAGCCCATCACGGCGAACGCCGCCAGGGAAGGCTTCACTGCCACACGGGTGAAGAAGAGACGGCGCACAACTTCGGTCACGATCCACGCGCAGGTGACCAGCAGCAACGTGGTCTCGATGAATGCTGAAAGGTGCTCGAACTTGCCGTGCCCGAAAGGATGGGATGAGTCGGCAGGCTTGCCGGACCAGGATACGGAAATGTAGGTGACAAGCGCTGCCACTAGGTCCAGCGCCGAGTGCGCGGCCTCGGAAAGAATGCCCAGGCTGCCCGTCAGCAGCCCGACAGCCGTCTTCAAGAGGGTGAGTGCCGCCGCCGCCGCAAGCGACGAGCGCGCCACGGCAAGCTTCTCGCGCTGTTCAAACTGAATGCCCGTCTGTGCGGTTGGCATTTTACCGATTATAGACCGGGTTTGAGCGGCCTGCCTCAGACAAGAGCCTCGATAGGCCCGTGAAGCGGTGGAAAAGGAATCGCAAAGGGTGGCCTCAATGGAGATTTCTATTCTTCAGAGGTAAGCTCTTCGAGCGCGGCTTCGAGCTCACTTTGCGCGTGTAGATTGCCCTGCTTGCGGTTCACTTCAATGCCTTTGGTAAAGACCTCGCGCGCCTCCGCGTTGCGGCTCTGCTTCGCCAGATACATGCCCGCCTGCAGGTAGGTGGCTGCGTAGTCAGGGTGTTGTTTGAGCAGATGTTCAAACTGTTGCCAGGCGCGCTCAGGCTGCCCTGCGCGAGACAACTCCAGGGCCAGCGCATACCGGGCGAAGGTATTGTTGGGCGTGCTTTCAAGCGTCTGTTCGAGAATCTCAATGCGTGTTGGTTCCATAGGTGGGTTTTTAGAGGCCGGGACTATTAGAATTGTCTAATCTTGCTTTCCTTTGGGCATTCCATTTATGGAGAGTTTTTAGTACATAAATGGAGTGATGTTGATTCTAAAGGACTCCTAGGGTTCGTTCCGTGATTTATGGTTATCAAGCTTGCTCCGGTGCTGCCACTAAGTCTCGGTAAATAATGGTATTGCTGGCAAGACAAGCTTGTGTGAGCTGATTAAACAGGCTGCCCTCCTG
>DASZAE010000046.1:0-11195 GCA_035945515.1 Terriglobia bacterium | reverse complement strand
CGGCTGACGCAGCTTGTTTTCAAGCTCGGGCTGGCCCGAGAGCACAATCTGCAAAAGTTTTTCGGTATAAGTCTCCAGATTCGTCAGCAGGCGAATCTCTTCCAGAACGCTCTCGGAAAGGTTCTGAGCTTCATCGACAATTAACACCGCCGTTTCCCCAGCCCGGTATCTTTCGAGCAGCCAGTGGTTCAACCGGATAAGCACCTGGCTCTTGGACTTTGAATCACAGGAAATGCCAAAGTCATTCATCATGAAGTCGAAGAATTCGTCGTCGCTGAGGCGCGGATTGAAGATAAACGCGGTTGAGATGGCTTCCCTCTGCAGCCACTCCAGAAGTTTGTTGATGAGAGTGGTTTTTCCCGTTCCAACTTCCCCGGTAAGCAGGATGAAGCCCTTGCGGTTCTGAACGCCGTAGGTGAGGCAGGAAAGCGCCTCCTCCGTGTGCGGCGTCACGTAGAGGTACCGCGGGTCAGGATTTACGTTGAACGGGTTTTCCCGCAAACCAAAAAATTTTTTGTACATAGCGTCTTTCGCTTAGCGGTTCAGAAACTTTGTGGCTTCCCGCAAAGACTTGCCCTTCCATTTCAGCGGGAAAAACTTTCCGTTGCCGCCTTCCGGGATCGCCGGGATCAACGCCAGCGTGGGCACGCCTAAAAAGAACTCGACATCCTGCTCGTCCCGCAAGGCCTTATCGCGCATCTCGAGGGCTAGAACCAAGCCGAAACCGACAATCAAGCCCACCACGACCCCGCCCCCGGCAAAGCGCAATTTATCGGGGAACGACGGCTTATTGGGCAGGCTGGCAGGATCGAGCAGCGTGAACTGCTCGCCCTCTTGCCGTCTTTCGAGGCTGGTCGCCATCTGGGATTGGTCTTCATCTTTCAGCAGCCTGTTGTAAGTTTCGAGCGTCGTCTGATAGTCGCGGGTCAAGTCCTTGTATTGCTGCTCCACCGCAGGTGTCAGCTTTAACCGTCCCTCGTAGCCTGAGATCTGCCCTCGCAGTTTCGCCTGCTCGCTCTGATTGAACTTCATGGCGTCCTGAAGCGCCACAAGGGAAGCGCGAAGCTGATGAATCTGGGGCGGCTCAATAGCCGGCACGCCCGAAGCCTCCGAAGCCTTGGTTTTGCTTTTGCCTGGGCTTGTTTTCGGCAGTGATCCCTGCTGATTCAGCCTCTTCTTGAGCGCAGCGACATCCTCGCGCGCTTTGATCACATCGGGGTAATTATCTGTGAACTGGCCGCGCAGAGCCGCCAGGCGCTGCTCGGCGGCGTTAAGCTGGTCTTCCACGGTTCGCGGGTTATTTCCTCCCGCTTGCGATGCCTTCCACTCCTGCACCTGCTCGCTCAGCATCGACTCCGTGTATGTCTCCTGCTGTTGGTATCCGCTCATTTGCTGGGCAAGGCTGTTGAGCTGGCCGGAAAGCGTTGAAAGAATCTGAACCGTGGACTGTTCCTGATCCGGCAAGGAGCCAAAATACTGGCGCTTAAACGCCGCCAGCTTGGCGTCTTGCTCATCCAGCTTCTGTTTGGCTCCTTGAAGCTGGACGGCAATGAAGTCCGCCGTGCCCTCCGCCCGCGTGGTCTCCAGGTGGATGTTGGCGTCGATAAATTTTGAGGTGATTTCGCTGCAAACAGCTTGCGCCATCTGCGGGGTATCGGCGGTGAAGCTGATCTGGAATCCGGGAAGCGCGTTCGCCCCGTTTGAATCTGTGCCCATCTGATTCGAAAAACTCACGGGCTTGATCAAAATTGAGTTGTCCATCTTGTTCACAAGCTCTTCCATCGGAACCTTATCGACTTGATTTTTATAAAGGCCATACCTCTCAATGATGGGCTGCAGGCTCGTCCGGCTGCGGATTTGCTCTTCCATGGTAGCGAGGCGGGAGAAGAGATTATTATTTTCCACGGAAGGCACAAAACTCGTGGGCACTTTAGGGGCGTCAATCAGGATTTCGCTCTGCGACGTGTAGCGGGGGGAAAGCCTCTTCGCAATCATGAGGCCCACGATCGGTCCAAGGATCAGGGGGATCACAACAATCCACGCCCTGCGCCGTAACATTCTGGCGTAATCTTCCATTCCTAACTGGCGACCCGTAAGCATAATCAACCTTCCAAAGTAGGGGCGACTTTGCGCCGCCCGTAAATTCCGCTGCTCGCGCCCAAGCGGGATATGCCCGCCACGCTGTCGTGCTGCTATAGCCCAATGGGGCGAGGAGTAAACATAAACCCAGCGCCGATGGTCTGCCTGGACAGACTGGCCGCGCAAAAGGAAGTTGTGCACGGCCCCGAATTAGTCAATTGCCGTTGATAGCTGTAATCCAGATAAAAAGAGACATATCGACTCAAACTCCGGGTGACCGATATGGTCGCGAACCCGTAATCGTAATGAAGCGAAGGAGCGCCGTTTTGTACCGCCAACTCCGAGTTCCTGGCGATGCCCCCGTAAATTGACGTAGACCATTTCCGGGCCAACTGCCGCGCCCAGCTTCCGCTGATCATCTCTGTGTCCGAGCCTGCCAAAACGCCCGATCCTCCCGACGCGTACCGTCCGCCACTCAATCCAAAAGTGTTCCTTCCAGCCGCATAAGACAAACTCCCAAACCCGCTGGTAAGGACTGAATTCTGGTGGAACGTCCCCGTGTGATCGCTGATAAATTCGGGGCCGCCGTAAAGCTGTAACGCCAGCCGGCTGGTAATCTTCCGGCCGTATTCAAAATTGATTGAGTTGGCGTTGAAGGCATCTGGCACTCCAACGTAGTGAAAGGTGCTGTAATAGTATGAAACGCCGATGGTGTCCCGGGGAGTCAAGGCGTGCTGCAACCCTCCTGACCCCATCGCGTCGTTCTCGTTCAAAAATCCTGTGGCGTGAGAGCCAGCCTGCAACGTTCCATACGACCCGAAAGCAGTGACCGAAGTCCGGGGGGTCAGCGCGTATTCAACTTGCAGTAAAGCAGTGTTATTGATGCTGTTCTGAGAGGTGGTGAGGATGGATTGGTTCGGCGCCAGCACGGGACTGATTTGCCCGAAACCCCCGGTTGAAAACAGGCTCGATCCGAGCCCGCCGATCCCTCCGATGCCGCCAAATCCAAAAGCCGCTTGAGGTAAATAGCTGAAAACATCGGTCACGCTCACCGTGGCGCGGCGGAACTGCACGGAATCGGTGAGACCGAAGGACTGAAATACCCCATTGAGGTGGCTAAAACGGCTGCTGTCAAAAATGTAGCCGCCGCCGACGTAATTGAGCGAAAACTGATTTCTCCGGCCCGCGTCAACCAGCGACAAGCTCGCTTCAGGAAGCGTGGTCCAAACCCACTGGCCCTGGGAATTGGTTCCGAAGCTGGCGTTATTCGTTGCGTCTTCGCCGATTGAAAACTCAGGTTGAAAATAATTATGGCCTTCAAATGCCGTTCCCAGCGTGTACAGGTAAGCTCCCGCGAGCGGATGGGTGTCCGGCTGCATCTGTGGCGTGGACTCTCCTGCGCCGGGGTTGGGCACGGATGCCGTCGGCGCGCTTTGGCCTGAGTCCTGATCCTGCGGCCATGCTGAAGAGGCGGCCAAAAACAGAACGAGAAGAACCCCGAGCAGACGTATGTTTGAGCGCATCAATTTTTTTATAACCTCGGGTGGATTCGCTTGAGTTGTGTCTCGCATGTGTTGAATTAAGCTGTAACGTTCGACGGGCCTACGGAATGACAATCGTATCGCCCGGTTTTAGCTGAATATTTTCGTCTAAATCCTTTCCTTGCACGACCATTTTGTAATTAAACGGGAGCTTTTGAGACCCTCGCAAGATGTAAATCTTCTTCTCGTTGGCGAATTGAGTGAACCCCCCCGCGGAAGAAACGGCCTGCAACGCGGTGAGGCCGGGCAGTAAGGGAAAAACGCCGGGGTGCACGACTTCGCCCAGCACGTAGTATCGCTGGCTGTTCACCTGCGTCACCACCACCGTGACTTGCGGGTTCTTGACGTAGTTTTTGAGCTTGTCGGTGATCGAATCGGCAAGCTGCATCGCCGTCAGGCCTGCCGCTTGAACGTCATTCAACAAGGGGATAGAAATCTTTCCATCGGGGCGCACGGGCAATCCCCTGAAAGTCAGTTCGGTGTTCTGCCAGACGTCGATATCCAGCAAATCGCCCGGACCGATTACATAAGTTGGTCCAGCGGGAATCACGGTCGTCTTTTGGGCTTCCGCCGCAGGCGCGGTCTGCGCAGCCTGCGCATCTTGCCCAGAAGTCGAAGTCTCTGCCTTCTGGTCCTGCGCTCGAACCGCGGCGGGAAGGAGCGCCGCAACAAGAAGTCCCAGCACAATCCATTTCATGCCCTTGGTCATCATGGCAAATTCCTTTTAGACAAGAGTTAAGAAGCTGGCCCTTCAAAGCCAATCTGTTTCAATTTGTAGAGAAGCGCCTTATAGCTGATTTGCAACTCTTCGGCGGCTTTTTTCCTGTTCCAGCGCGTTTTCGACAGCACTTTCAAGATCAACTCCCGCTCAGCCCGCCTTGACGCGGCGCGCGCCGCTTGCTTGAGCGATAAAGCTTCGATGCTAACCGGCCCGGTTGAAGCTTCAGCCGGCCATTCGCCGAACTCTCTCAGGGCCCGCGGCTCGCCGCCCAGAGCGACCAGCCGCTTCATGCTGTTTTCAAGTTCACGCACATTGCCCGGCCATGAATGCTCATTGAGACGATCTGCCAGCGCCGCGCTGATTTGCGGTGTGGGGCGCCCGTAAAGGCGCGCATACTTGTCCAGGAAGAATTTTGCCAGCGGCGCGATATCCTCTTTCCGCTGGCGAAGAGGCGGAAGCCAAAGGCAAACCCCGCTCAGGCGGTAATAGAGGTCGCGCCGGAAGCGCCCCGATTGCATCGCCTCTTCCATGTTCCGGCAACTGGTGGAGATGACACACGCCGCCAATTGGAACGTCTCGGAACCCTCATCCTGGCGCGAAAACGATTCAAGCAGCCGGGACTGGCAGGCCGGGCTGAGGTCCGCAACCTCATCCAGAAAAGCCGTGCCCCGTCTCAGCGATTCGCCATCCGCCTCGCCCAAAGACGCCAGATGGTCGAAGTCTTCCGGTTTGAGGCTCGCGCACCGTAGCCGCATAAAGCGCGCGTCCCGCCGGTGTGAACGCTCGTGAATCGCCAGCGCCGCAATTTCCTTTCCCGTCCCCGTCTCACCGGCAATAAGAACAGGAATATCCGTCAAGGCAAGGTTTTCGATGGTCGATTCGACCGCTTGCATCGCTGGGCTTACAAAAGGACCGAAAGGGCTGCCCGCGGGACCGCGCGAATCAACATGAGTCTCTTCGTCATTTTGCCGGTGAAGCTTGATAAACATCCTGTTTTCTTGATCCCCCCTCTTGGTCTCGCGCCCGTTGCGCGGAAATACCAGAAGAGTGATTCAGAGCACGCAGAAGTCCAATCAGGCTTCTATACAATTCAATGCAGCATCAAGAAAACATCTTCCATGACTACAAGCACATACAGCCTATTTTACTCTATTAAGCCGAGGTTGCGGGTAAATTTACGCTGACCAATTTCCACAAATGGGTAATTTTTTTCCTTTTGCAGGGTCTTAACTCCAGCCTTTTGACTTGAGTTTTGGGTAGAGATCATTGACTTTGCGGGTATCCAGATAAAGCGAACGGAAAATTAAGATTAAGATTCGGAAACCTAACATGGGTCTCCCGAAGTTCTCATAACTCCGGTGGGGTCAATAAGAATAAGAGGGATTCACAGTAATGCGCTGATATGAAGTGGGTTAGAGTTATAATAGGATAATCCGTAGAGTTCCGTATTTTTTGAGCACGCTTTCAAGTCCAAATTTAACCTGACGTTACTGATATGACCCAATAAATATGATTATGGTGGCGATGAGGTAATGAAAGGAGAGTGGTTCACTGAAAATTCCTCTTTATCCTGATCAGGGCGCGAGGAATCAGTAAGACCACACTCCTCATGGAATCAGAATTGCTCATGACCTGAGTTGCTAATGGCAAAGCTTTTCCCGCATAGCAGATGTAAAATATAACGGTCCTTAATGAGCGACATAGAACAATCGACGCTGGTTGACAGCCCCAGTCCGGGCGTGTCGACCCTGCCTCGCTGGATTTGGCCCGGCTTGGCGCTTGCGCTCCTGCTTGTTTACCTCTACCTCGGCATCCTGCATCGCCTAGTAGACCAATGGTGGACGGATCCCAATTATTCGCATGGATTCCTGGTTCCGCTGTTTTCCGCATTTATCCTCTGGAAAGACCGCGAGAGATTGCGCAGGATTGAAGCCCAGCCATCCAATTCCGGCCTCTTGATCATTATTTTCGGATTGGGGGTTCTTGTTCTTGGTGTGCTGGGCGCGGAATTATTCTTGTCCCGGACCTCGCTTTTGTTCATACTTGCGGGGTTTGTGGTTTACTTTCAGGGATGGAAGTATTTCAGGGCGGTCCTTTTCCCGTGGCTTTTCCTGTTCCTCATGGTCCCTCCGCCGACCCTGATCATGAACATGGTCACGCTTCCCTTGCAGTTTCTGGCTTCCGACTTGGCCACATGGTTTCTTCAGGTGTTTGGCGTGCCCGTGCTTCAAAATGGGAACGTGCTTCAGTTGCCCAATATGTCGCTGGAGGTGGTGGAGGCCTGCAGCGGCATCCGGTCGCTCATCTCGCTGGTGACGCTGGCCATTATCTACGGGTATCTTCTCGAAGAGAGCTACGTGCTTCGAGTTGTGCTGGCGGCCGCGGCTGTACCCATCGCGGTCCTCGCCAACGGGCTGCGTATTATGGGCACGGGCATCACCGGTCTTTACTGGGACCCTGACAAGGCTCAGGGATTTTTCCATGAGTTTTCCGGCTGGGTGATTTTTATCCTTTCGTTGATCTCGCTCTTTATTCTTCACCGGCTGCTGCTCTGGTTGTTTAAGATATTTCACAAGAGGAAAGCGTCATGACTGCGCGTCGGAGATCGTGGTTCCGGGGACTGTGGCCCGTCCTCATTTTGTTTGTGGGCGCGTTGTTCCTGCGCTCGCGCTCGCACGCGGAGGTATTGCCGCCGCACCAGAATCTGGCTTCTTTCCCCGCGCGAATCGGCCTATGGACCGGGACCAACATAGCCATTCCGGCTGAAAGTCTGGCAGTGCTTGGTCCGGGACACTTCATGGAAAGGCTTTATCAGGATCCGGGAAAGACGCCGATTGACCTCTTCATCGCCTTTTTCCCAAGCCAGAGCACCGGAGATACCATTCACTCACCCAAACACTGCCTTCCGGGCGCCGGATGGACCCCGGTCGAGTCAAAAATCATCCGGGTTCCGTGGGGCAATGGGCAGGTTCTCACCGCGAACTATTACGTTCTGGAGCTGGGATTAAGCAAAGAAGTGGTGATTTACTGGTTCCAGTCGCACGGACGAAGCGTAGCCAGCGAATATTGGGTGAAGTTCTATCTGGTTGAAGACGCTCTGCGCATGAACCGCACCGATGGGGCATTGGTCCGGGTGATTACCCCGGTGGGGGATAATGAAGCGTTGAGCAGCGGAGAGCAGAGGGCGCTGAATTTCACCAAAAAAGTTTTGCCCATGCTCGGCAGTTACATACCTAATTAAGTTGCGCTGCGTAATAACTGCGTTCGAGGTTCTGTAGCGGCGGCCTCCGGCCACCAGTTTTCAAACAGTAGAGAACAGCGGCCTCCGCTACAACCGCGCAAGGAGAAGGCATCTATGAGTCAATCATATCGGTTCAGGTTGTGCGTCATCCTTTTGATCTTGACCGGATTCCTCAGTGGTTGCAGCCGGGACCCCAACGTCCGCAAACAGAAGTTTTACAACAGCGGCGTGCGGTTCTTTAATAAAGGCGAATATAACGACGCGGTGATTCAGTTTTCCAACGCGGTCAAGATCGACCCGAAGTATGAACAGGCGTATTACCAGCTTGCCCGCTGTTTTCTTAAGCTGGGTCCGAGCCATTTCCGGGACGCTTACCAGGACTTGACGCGCGCCACCGATCTGCAACCCGGCGACCTGAAGGCGCAGACAGACTTGGGAAACATTCTGCTCGCGGCGCGGCAGTTTAAGCAAGCCCAAGACCGCGCCAAAATTGTCCTGCAAAAGGACCCCAAAAACGTTGACGCGCTGATTCTGATGGCCAACGCCAACGCCGGCCTCTCCAACCTCAGCGAATCGCTTGCCGAAATGCAAAACGCCATTCAACTGCAACCCGGCCGCACCGAGTCCTATCTCAACATGGGCGTTCTCCAACTCAGCGCGCAAAAAGTAAACGACGCCGAGGAGAGTTTCAAAAAAGCGGTTGAAGTCGATCCGAAATCGGTGCAGGCGGTGATGGCCTTGGGAAACTTTTATGTTTCACAGCGCCGCTTTCCCGACGCCGAGCAGACATTTCAGAAGGCAATAAGCCTCGCGCCCGCCAATCCTTTGCCGCGCGCTGCGATGGCGCAGGTCTACATGCTGGAAGGAAAACTCAGCCAGGCGGAGCAGACTCTCGTCGACGCCAAGAAATCGATCCCGGATAACCCCGTCGCTTATAACATGCTGGCTCGTTTTTATTTTGAAACCCATCAGTATCAAAAAGCCTTGTCCGAATACGCTTCCCTGGTGAAGGACCATCCCAAGGATGTGAACGCGCAGAAAGCCTACGCTCAGCTTTTGATCTTGAATCACCAATATGACGATGCGGCAAAAATTGACGACGCTGTGCTGAAAAAGAACGCGCAAGACTCCGGCGCATTGATCTTGCGGGCGGAAATCGAAGAAGGGCAAAACAAGCCGGACGACGCGATTAACACACTGCAACCCTTATTGAAAGCAGAACCCGATAATTACTCGGCGCATTATTATCTTGGGCTGGCGTTTAACATGACTGGCCAGCCCGACCGCGCGGAGAGCGAGTGGCGCGCGGCTGCGCGGCTGAACCCTCGCATGATCGAGGCGCAGCGGGCCCTGGCGGGCGTGGCGCTACGCAAGCATGATAACGATCTGCTCAAGCAGACCTCAGCGCAACTGATTAAGCTGACGCCGAACTCGGCGCAGGGTTATATCCTTCAGGCTCAGAGCGAGATGAATGAGAAAGACGTTGCTGCCGCCGAGGCGGACATCAACAAGGCTATTCAGGTAGCCCCGCAAAGCCCGGAAGGGTATACCAGCATGGCGGAGTGGCGGTACAGCCAGAAAAGATACCCCGAAGCGCAAAAGCTTTTTGAAGAGGCGCTGGACAAAAGCCCCGGCTACCCGCAGGCGCTGCAGGGACTCGTGAACGTCGAGCTGGTTCAGAAAAAGCCCGACGCGGCCATCGACATCCTCAACGCGCAGATTACTAAGGCGCCTAATAGCAGCCCATCATACGTGATGCTGGCGAGCGTTTATTTAATCAAGCACGATTTGCCCCATGCGGAGGCCGCGTGTGCGCAGGCCGTCCGTCTGGATAAGAACAACACGGCTGCCATGCTGCTGCTCGGCCAGATCCAAACCAGCATGGGCTCGAGAAGCGCCGCAATGGACGCCTACAACCAGGCCATTGCCGCAAATCCCCGCGACATTCGCCCCTATTTTTTGCTTGCCGAGCTTGAGGATCAGCAGGGGGACTGGCAGAAGGCGCAGGGACTTTATCAAAAGGTGCTGCAAATCCAGCCGGACTACGCGCCCGCGCAAAACAATCTGGCTTACCTCATGATCGAGCACAATCAGAACCTGGACGTCGCGCTCTCGCTTGCCCAATCCGCGCTGCGCACTATGCCGGATAACCCCTCCGCAGCCGACACGCTGGGCAGCGCCTACTTTCATCGCGGCGACTTCAGTAGCGCCGAAAGCATGTTCAAGCAGGCGCTTGAGAAGGACCCGAAGGACGCCGACATGCACTACCATCTTGGTTTGACGTATGAAAAACTGGGAGAAAAAAGCCTTGCCAAGACGGAGCTTGAGCAAGTCTTGTCGCTTGATCCGAAATTCAAGGATGCCGACAAGGTGCGCGCGGCGCTTGCGCAGCTCAATCACGGCTAAAATGCTTCCGGGGATCTGCGGAGTCTGCTCGATAACTGAGATTAATGTGGCGTAGCGGCGGCCTCTCTAATTTTGGATTTTCAATTTTGGAAAAAGCCGCAGAGTTTTAACAGCAAGACTCTGCGCCACCAAAAACCAGCGGCCATTATTCACACCCTATGGCTCAACCCTTCCTGAGCGTTATTATCCCTGCCTACAATGAAGCCCAGCGAATCCCAAAATCTTTTGAGGCGCTCCGGCGCTACGCCGGAAGCAAGGATTTTTCCATCGAACTCATCATCGTCGATGATGGGTCTAAGGACGCCACGCCGGCGATTCTCGAAAATATGCGAGCAAGTTGGCCGGGACTCCGCATCCTGCGCCATGAAATAACCCGCGGCAAAGGCTATAGCGTCCGCCGCGGCTTCCTCGACGCTCAGGGCGAGTACGTTTTATTTACGGACGCCGATCTTTCCACGCCGATTGAAGAGGCGGACCAACTCCTCAGCCTCATCGAGTCCGAACATGCGGACGCTGTCATTGGATCGCGCGCGCTGCGTCGGGACCTGATTGGAATCCATCAGCACTGGCTGCGCGAGTTTGGCGGACGGTTTTTTAATCTTCTGATGCGGCTCTTCACTGGCCTTAAAATTCACGACACGCAGTGTGGCTTCAAGCTCTTCCGCCGCGAAACCACGCGGTTTGCCTTCGAGTTGCAGCGCGTAGAGGGCTTTGGATTCGATCCCGAGGTTCTTTTCCTCATCCAGCGGTCTGGCGGCAGGATCATCGAAACGCCCGTGCGCTGGGATAACGACCCGGCCACGACGGTGCGCTTCGCCAGGGATTCGGTCCGGATGCTGATCGAACTCGCGCTGCTCCGCTGGCGGGCGTGGAGGGGGCACTACGGCCCCGCGCATCTTCCCTGAGTGGCTTGCCGATAAGAAGAGGGGAGTTGCGACGCTCAATGAACTTTACTCTTGATCTTCTGTATTCCTTTCTCCCAAAGCGGCGCTGGAGAAGCCGGTTCCCTTCAACAACCGCCGCGATGTTCTCAGGAATATTAGAATCGGGATTGTGCGCATGGTTTTTGTTTTATCGCTACGTTCACTTTCTCTCATTCCATGCGCAGCAACTCATCAGGCTTTCGCACGGCTCTATATCCCACACGAATGTGGGAACTCAACTATATTTCGGCTTGGTTCTTAGCGCGCAATACTTTCTTTTTGAA
>DASZAE010000045.1:0-8013 GCA_035945515.1 Terriglobia bacterium | reverse complement strand
ATTCGGAGGTGACCTTCCCATGAGCAACTCGACCGAGACCGTCCGGAACCAACTGATGGTCAAAGATGCGGAATACCAGCGATTAAAGGATGAGCACGCTCACTATGACGCCCAACTTGAAGAGCTCGAGCACAAGAAATATTTGACCGAGCAGGAGCAGGTTGAGGAAGTCCGCCTGAAAAAATTAAAGTTGCGCGCCAAAGACCAGATGGAGGAAAAGCTTCACCGCGCCATGAGCGTCTAGCGCGGGTATCCCAAGCACCTTAGCGCGATATCGCCGATGCAGCCGGCGCTAGGGGATAACTGTAGGGGCAGACGCCTGCGGTTTTCGGCCTGCAAGAGTTCGCCGCGCCAACCGCATCGGCCACGCCGCTTTCAGGCCGGCCACACAATACCTCATGGTGAAAGAAGGATACTCTTACGGCCTGCCGCTGCTCGCGATTGCCGTGGCGCTCTTTATCCTGAGGATTACAGCGCCCGCTGTGGTCTTTTTGGTTTTAGCGATTCTGGTGCTTAATTTTTTCCGCGATCCGCACCGGGAAATTCCAGCCGCCCCTCGCGCGTTGATTTCGCCCGCCGATGGCAAGGTAGTTCAAATTGTGAAAGAAGCATACGAAGGACGCGCCATGGAGCGGCTGAGCATTTTCATGTCGCCGCTCAACGTGCACGTCAATCGCGCGCCCATCGCGGGCACCATCACGCAGGTGGCTTACAAGCGAGGCTCGTTCCACGTCGCCTCGCGCGCCGAGGCGTCGGTGGAGAACGAGCAGAACCTCTTCGCCATTGAAGGCGAACAGGGAACGGTCTACGTCCGGCAAATTGCTGGCGCTTTGGCGCGCCGCATCGTATTCTGGAAGCGGCTGGGCGAGCGTCTGGAGCGGGGCGAGCGCATCGGCCTGATCAAATTTGGCTCGCGCGTGGATATCGCCGCCGAAGCAGGCGTCGAATGGCGCGTCAAGATTGGCGACAAAGTTAAAGCGGGGAGCTCGATTCTTGGAATTACCAAGTCCTGAAACATTCTCCACCAGGCCTCCGCGCCGTGGTATCTACGTGCTGCCAAGCCTTTTCACCATCGGCACGCTCATCTGCGGCTACATTGCCATCCTCTCCACGTTGCGCGGCGCCGAAATGCTGGCCGCCGGCATGGGCGCCAACGCCGCGCGCATGGCCTTCGACGACGCGGCCATCAAAATCGGGTGGGCCATTGTCTTTGATGGACTAGACGGGCGCATCGCGCGGCTCACCAATTCCGCTTCCAACTTCGGCAAGGAATTCGACTCGCTTGCGGACGTGATCACGTTTGGCATCGCGCCTGCATTCCTAGCCTACTCCTGGGGCATCCAGGCGATCCCTCTGGAGTATGGCCAGCAATTGATCCATTACATCCAGAAAGCGGGCTGGCTGGTGGGCTTTGCCTTTCTCATTTGCGGCGCGGCGCGCCTCGCCCGCTTCAACATCGATCGCGGCGCCACCATTGACCGCCGTTATTTTGTGGGGCTCCCGATCCCGGCCGGAGCGGGCGTCGTGGCAGCCATTGTCCATTGGGAGAAGTATCCCGTCCATAATTGGATCTACGGCATCCTCTGGCTGGTCATCGTGGCGGGCGCAGCATACCTGATGGTCAGTCGCGTGCGTTATTACAGCTTTAAGACCATTGACCTTCGCAAAAAGCATTCTTACCTTTTTATCATCCTGTTGGGCTTGATTGTGTGGGCCATCTGGGCCTATTCCGAGCCGGTATTGCTCGCCCTTGCTATGGTTTATTTCCTTTCGGGACCTGTCATGCGCCTGTTTTGGAGGGCGCGGCCGCATCCGCCGTCGCACAAATCCGAAAGCCCGGAGAGCCGGGAGGCCCACGCCGTATGACGGCAGTGGGAACGCTTCTATTGACTCGGAACCGCTTCGGACTTTTTTTCGCGTTGCTTCTCTTTCTCAGCGGCTGCGGCTATCACGAGGGCGGGCGCGGCGCCATGATTCCGCCCGACGTCAAGACGATTGCCGTCCCCATCTTTAAGAATCAGACGCCGCAGTTCAAGGTGGAGCAGCAGCTCACCGGCGCCGTGACGCAGGAGCTAATAGAGCGCACCCAATACCGCCTGACCCAGAATCCCGCCGCCGCCGACGCGGTTCTGCGTGGAACGGTGAAGCAAATCCGCCAGGGCGTGGCGACGTTCAACCCGCAAACGGGAAGCGCCAGCGCCATTCAGGTGGAAGTTGTGGTGGCCGTCGAAATGACCGACGTTCACAGTAAAAAGGTCATCTTCTCCAATCCGAATTATGTCTTCCGGCAGCAATATCAGGTGAGCAGCAACGCCACCACTTTGATTGAAGAAGACCCGGCCGCGCTCAACCGCCTCTCACAAGATTTCGCGCGCTCGCTGGTAACAGATATTCTAGAGAATTTTTAGCGAGAGGCCTGATTTTGTAACGTCGGCGGGACGTTACCGCCGCACCAGATCCTGCGCCGCAACAGAGGAAACGCCAGACGGCGCGGCATCATCCAATTCTATGAGACCGGAAGCGGTATCTCTGAAGACATTTGAAGCAAACTGGGAGATCGCCTATGAATAAGCTAAGGCAGTATTTCTCGCAGCATTCAAAACGCATTTTTAGAGTGTTTCTCATTCCCGCCGCGCTTCTCTCGCTTGCCGCTTGCCTGGCAATGGCGCAGCAGAAGGCGAACATCAACCTGCCCGCGCCTCAGCAAGCTCCGCAAACCCCCGAGCAAACACTCCAAGGCCTAGCGAGGATTCACGTGCAATCGACGCTGGTCGAGGCGCCGGTGACTGTTGTTGATTCGCAGGGCAACTACGTTCAGAATTTGAGTCAATCTGATTTCGAGGTCCTTGATAACGGCGTGCCTCAGAACATCACGCGATTTGGCCTGGCCACTCAACCCGTCGCGCTCGTGATCGTAGTTCAGACAAACCAGACCGTTGACCCATTGCTTTATCAGGTGCGCCCGCTGGGGTCGTTGTTTTCAGGACTCTTCCTTGGAACAAAAGGCGAGGCGGCGGTCATTTGCTTCGATGACAATGTTCGCGTAGTTCAGAATTTCACCAGTGACCCCAATACTCTCGACGCGGCGCTCCGCCACATCGACTCCGTGGGCACGCGGACCCGCCTGAATGATGCCCTGGCGCGCGCAATCCTGATGCTTTCTCAGCGGCCTTCCTCCGAGCGGCGCGTCATCCTGGTGTTTTCCGAAGGGTTGAATAGCGGCAGTCAAACGTCGCGGGAAGAGATCATCCGCGCCGCCACTGCGGCGGATGTGGCGATTTACGGCATGCGCTTTGAACCAGAGAGCGCATTGCTGAAGAATAAGCAGGAAGCGCCAGCGCCCGACCCCATTGACACCAACATGGCGAGACCCGGACCGCCCGGAAGACCGCAAACGCCCGACACCAATCAGAGCTACTGGAACCCGTGGAACACGCCCACCAACGGATTGCCGCTCATGACGGACACGCTCAACGTGCTTCGGTCGGCCCGCTTTAAAGACATCATGGACGCTTACTCGAAGTACACCGGCGGCCAATCCTTTGGAAACTGGAAGCAAAGTTCGTTTCAGAACCGGCTGCAGAAAATTGCTCTCGACGTTAACAGCCAGTATATGCTGGCCTACGCGCCGAGCACGCTCAAACAGACCGGATTCCACCGGCTCGTGGTGCGCGTGCGGGAACCTGGCCTTAAAACACGCGCCCGCGCGGGCTACTTCTATATGACGCCCGCGGCGAAGTGAAGCGCGGTTGTACCGGCGGGCCAAAGTCCGCGCGGTAACGTGAACGCCAACGTCGCGCAGATCAGATACGTAACACATGTCTGGCCTGTCATCCTGAGCCCTTCGGCTTCGCTCAGGGTAAACTCCGCGAAGGATCTGCTTTTTCTTGATTCCCATGACATCGAGACAGAGGCTGCGTGTCACGTATTTGAGAAACGCAACGCTAGTCGTAACCACGATAGTCCCACACTTCAATCCGCTTTCTCGTGTTGAGCTCAATGGCGGCAAGATAAGGTCGCATGTTCATCGGAAGCACCTTCAACACCATTGCTTGCGTGCTGTTTCCCTGTTTGTAAAGAACGGTGAACAGCAGATTCTTTTTGGCGCTCGTGCCCTCGGGCCGCGCCTTCCAGTCGAGCTTCATCTTGCGCACCTGCGAGCTGAGTTTCGGGCGATATTGCATGAGGGTAATGGAGCTATACGGTATGGTCACAGAACCCTCCGCGCACCTGAAGGTCATCGAGACGTGCGTCAATTCCAGCTCTCCCGCGCAACCCGTTGAGAGGGTCTCGGTCCCGCCCGCGTAGTAAAAATCCGTGGGCTGAGCGCTGGTGTTAGCCCTTACGGACCACGCAGGCCATAGGGCCACTCCCGTTAAGAAGAGCGCCATCAGCGGCCATTGAGCACTTGATTGTAGAAATTTTGTTCCCCTGTTCATCTGTTAATTAATCCTCCCTGCCGGCCGGTGGATCCCGTTTCCCTCTCCTCGGAGCCACGGCTGTATTGCACCCGCTTCACTGATTCGCCCGTGAAGGCTGGGGCGCATTCTTCACGGGAACTTCCAAATCCATATACCAAGGAACGGTGAGATTCCCCCAGCGCGCCGCCTTGAATTTCCACTGCGCCACGGTCCGCCGGGCCTGCTCGAATTGCGCCGGGTTTCCCGAGATCGGATTTGAATCCACCACGCGGCCTTTGTCATTCACCAGCACGCGCATTTGCACCACAGATTCACCTTTTGCCGTCTTAGCCTCTTTGGGCGGCTGGGGCGGCTTCACCCACCGCGCCAGGAATTTTTCCGGCTGCGGTGGAAACTTCGTTTGGTCCATGCCGAGCAAACTGAAATCCACCTTGACCGTGGTCTGAAATGCCGCAGGCCCCGACGGCGTGACAAATGGATGATAAATCCATTTCCGGATCGCCTGGAGCGCGGCAATCGCCAGAAAAGGATGGCCCTCGACCACGTGAGCTTGCTGCACCTTCCCCGCGCAGTTTATGGTGAGAAGAAGCGAAACATTCCCCCGGATAAAGTTAATGCGGGCAAGCGGGGGATAAGCAGGACGCGCCTGGCTCATCAGCAGCCGGGTTGCCGTGTGACGATCCAGTTGAAAGGGAGGCGCGCCAGGCGTCGTCGAACAAGCGGGCGTGACAGCCAAAGCCGCGGTTGAACAAAGGAGGAACGCGGCAAAGGCGAGCGCACATCCGGGAGCGCAACGCTTACTTCGCCTGCTGGTCATCGGACTCAAAAATTACTTGGGCCACCACATAGTGGTCCGCGTGCGAAAGCGAAACCGCCATGCGCCGCACGCCGAGTTCGCGCGCTACCGATTCGGCGCGCCCTCTCAAAACAAGTTCCGGCTTCCCGCCCGGCTGGTGCGTCACTTCAACATCTACCCACCGAATGCCCGCGCGCCATCCCGTCCCGAGCGCCTTAAACGCAGCCTCTTTTGCCGCAAAGCGGGCCGCGTACCGTTCCGCCTTGTTCTTGAACCGCTCGCAATAGGCAATTTCCTCAGGCGTATAAATCCGGTCCCGGAATCGCTCCCCATAGCGGTCGAAGCTCTCCTGAATGCGCCGCGTTTCCGCAATGTCGACGCCCGTGCCGACAATCATCAATACATTCCTTTTGCATAGCCGCAGCCGCTCCGCATGGACTGAGTCTCAAAAGTTCCGGCCAGGGTCCTGCGCGCGCAAACCAAGAAAATAACCCACGACTACCATCTTGCCTCACATCATATCACGGCGCGCAAGCAAACTCTTCTAGACGCGGTGAGCACAAGTAGAAGTCGTAACGCCGGCATCCTTTCGCTAGGCTCAGGACAGGCTTTGCCGATTGTTACCCAAGTATATGATCATCAAGCTTGCTCCGGTAGAAATACCGCGACGCACTCTGGCCGGGAAACCGCGGGCAACGCCCCTCACCCGGCTCGCTCCGCTCGCCACCCTCTCCCGCCGGGAGAGGGTGCCCGACGAAGGAGGGCGGGTGAGGGGAATCGTCCCGAGGAACTTGGCGCCGGAGTAAGCTTGATATTCATACCCAAGTATATTGCCCGTATCGTCACTCTGCCGCCGGGACGGCGGCGCTACCTCGCGCGGCGCCGGCTTTCCGGCAGCCCGCTGGCGTCTTGCTCGTGTTTCAAAAGAGCTTCCTTGCGCTCGAGGCCCCAGCGGTATCCGCCCAATTTTCCATCTGAGCGCACAACGCGATGGCAGGGGACGACAACTGCCACCGGATTCGCGGCGCATGCGTGACCCACGGCGCGGACGGCGCGGGGCTTGCCCATGCTTCGCGCGACGTCCTGGTAAGACCGCGTCTCGCCATATGGAATCTTGGTAAGCTCGCGCCACACGCGCCGCTGAAAAGCGGTGGCGTGAACATCAACCGGAACTTCGAGCTTTGGCTCGCCATTTTCAAGATGGCGGACGATTGCGCCGGCCCAGCGCGAGAGCCGCGGATGGGAACCATTGAGCTTGGCGTTGGGAAATTCCTTTTCGAGGCCCCGCTTGAGTTCTTCCGCCGAATCCGCCATCCGCACCGCGCAGACACCGCGCTCAGTGGCGCCGACCAGCATCCACCCCAGGCTGCCCGGCTTCCCTGATCCGCACCTCGTAATCGCATAATTGATTTCCATGCCTGAACCTCCTTTACGATAGTCAGCCGGAGTCATTCCAAGCTGCGCGGGAGCGCGCTCGTAGAGGCGGCTGCTTGACCCGAAGCCCGCTTCATAAAGCGCATCCGTCACCGGCCGCCCGGCCTGGAGACCGCGCCTCAGAGACTTCATCCGGCAAGCGTCAGCATACTCGCGCGGGCTGACGCCGGTTGCTTTCTTAAATGCTCGCTGCAATTGAAAACGGCTCACGCCGAACCGCTCCGCCAGCGCGGCCAAATTCAGGGATTCTTCGGCGTGCCCTTCGATATAGCGGCACGCTTCGAGCAGCCACTTTGCGGTCCGATTACTCGCGCCATCCCGGCCCTCAGCGAAAGGCCGGCAGCGCAAGCAAGGGCGGAATCCATGGTGAACCGCGGCCTCCGGCGAATCGAAGAACGTTACGTGCCGCCGGGCGGGGCGGCGCGAAGGGCAGGCAGGCCGGCAAAAAACCCGCGTCGAATGGACGGCGTAAACGAAGACTCCGTCGTAAGAGCGGTCCCGGCTCGCCACGGCCCGCCAGCAGGCGTCAGTGCTCGGTATTCGTTGCTTTCTCATCATGTTTTTATCTCCCTGACGGCTATTGTGCGCGCATAGAGAAAGTCAATCTATCCGATTCTTGCAGTCAAACTTTGGACATGTGCGTTGTAGCGGCGGCGTCCTCGCCGCCGGATTTTACTAATTAAAGACCGGCGGCCAGAGGCCGCCGCTGCCTCTGCGAAAGGGCACGACTTTGAAGTCGCGCCCCGGAGGGGTAGCCACGGTCAATCGCATTACGATTGACCGTGGGCTTTGCCCCAATGAAAAGGCCCACGCTCAGGAAAGCACTGAGCGTGGCTACCTACTGTAGCGGCGGCCTCTGGCCGCCGGTCTTTACTATTAAAAGCCGGCGGCCAGAGGCCGCCGCTACAACACAAGCCGCAGGGTTATAATACGAACCCTGCGCTACAAAAAACCGGCGCTTTTGACCCTCAAAAGCCGTTACGAACCGGACCGGCCCTAGCATCTCCTTTGTTTTGTTGCAAATGCTCCGGTTTGTTATCAGAATCGCTCTAATTCCTTTGCGTTCAATCCATTGCATCGATTTTGCCCGTTTTCCCGTCCGGTTTGCTCCGCTTTGCTCTTCTAATATTCCTTTAGTTTCTATAAGTTGAAAAAAGTAAAACAATCCTTTTTTAGTGTTTTTGCTCTCTTTTCGCCTTTAACCGGCTTTGGTTCAATGGCTTACTGCAAAAATTTATGTGCACGAACGGGCAATTTCGATTTCGGCTGTCGCGGCGGCCTCGGGCCGCCGCCGCTACAACGCAAGCTGCAGGGTTAAAAAGCGAACCCTGCGCTACAAAAAAGCCTAGCACTTCACTTTGA
>DASZAE010000044.1:2500-10296 GCA_035945515.1 Terriglobia bacterium | reverse complement strand
CTACTGCCGGGTTATAGGGCGCGGATCACGCTAAGTTGGCTCATACTCGAACAGTTGCACCCACCTTCATTATAACCATATCTATACGCGACGCCATAAGTCGGCGGCGCCTGATTCTGTAGCGGCGGCCTCTGGCCGCCGGATTCTATTGAGGATTACAAATTATAGTGACAATTTTTTCTGTAGCGGCGCTCTCTGAGCGCCGAAAAGCCGGCGGCCAGAGGCCGCCGCTACAATATTTGTTGTCACTATAATTTGCAATCCTCAATTAAAAACCGGCATGACAAGCTTCCCTGTTTTTCAACAACCGCTGGGCGTGGATGTTCTGCTATGCTGGAAATTAAAATTCCGGCACGCGAAGGAGATGGCGATGAGCAAACAACATTTGGGCGTAATCGGTTTGGGCGTGATGGGCAGCAACCTCGCGCTGAACGCGGAGAGCAAAGGCTTTTCGGCAGCAGGGTTTGATCTGGATCAGGATAAGGTCGCCAAGTTTGAGGCGCTGGCCCGCGGCAAGAAGATCGTGGCCACGCGCACGCTGAAGGATTTCACGGCTTCGCTCGAGACGCCACGCCGGATACTGATGATGGTTCCGGCGGGCGCGCCTGTGGATGCGGTAATCAAAGACCTTCGCCCGCTCCTCGCCCGCGAGGACATTGTGATCGACGGCGGGAATTCCTACTTCAAGGATACCGAGAGGCGCGCCAAGGAGCTTGACCAGGCTGGGCTGAGCTTTTTCGGCATGGGTGTGAGCGGCGGAGAAGAAGGCGCGCTGCACGGCCCTAGCCTGATGCCGGGCGGCCGCGAGGAATCTTACCGGCACCTCGAAGCGGTGCTCACTAAAATGGCGGCGCAGACGTCAGACGGAGCTTGCTGCACATATCTCGGGCCAGGTGGCGCGGGCCATTACGTCAAGATGGTTCACAATGGCATCGAGTACGGCATTATGCAGGCGATTTGCGAAGTTTACGACCTTCTGCAAACAGCTTTGGGACTCTCGGCGGCGGAACTTCATGACCTGTTTGCCGCATGGAACAGCCAGGAGCTCGATTCTTTTCTGATTGAGATCACGGCCCTGGTGCTGGCCAAAATCGATCCGGAAACGAAAAAACCGCTGGTCGATTTAATCCTGGACGAAGCGGAGCAAAAAGGCACCGGCAAGTGGACCGCGCAAGATTCGCTCGATATAGGCGCTGCTATTCCCTCGCTGAGCGCCGCCGTCTATGCGCGCGTGCTCTCGTCGCTCAAGCCGGAGCGCGTGGCGGCCTCAGCGATCCTCAACAGACCTGCGGGAAAATTCAGCGGCGAAAAGAAGAGCGCAATCGAAACCGTTCGGCACGCGCTTGAGGTGGCGATGGTCGTCTGCTACGCGCAAGGTTTCGAGCAGTTGCGGGTGGCCTCAGCGGACTACAAATACGATCTGAAAATGCCCGATATTGCGCGCATCTGGAAGGGCGGCTGTATTATCCGATCGAAAATGCTCGATCCGATTGCGGCGGCTTTCCGGGAGAAGCCGGACCTCAAAAACCTGATGATTAGCCCGCACTTCAGCGGCGTTATCAATCGCCAATTGGGCGCTCTGCGCGAAGCGGTGAAGCTCGCCGTAGACCTTGGCGTTTCGGCCCCTCTGCTTGCGTCTTCACTTGCCTATATTGACGGCTACCGGCAAAAACGGCTTCCGGCCAACCTGCTTCAGGCGCTCCGTGATTGCTTCGGCGCGCACACTTACCGGCGGACTGACCGGGACGGCGTCTTCCACACCGAATGGATGAAGAAGTAAGATGCGGCAAAAAAAAGAAGCCCCTGAAGACATCTTCAGGGGCTTCTTATGTGAGCGTAGCTACGCTGTGTTCTGATTCGGCGATATGCCGGTTCAGGCCGTTGTGACTATCGGCCCGATCCAGACATCGTGCCGGAATCGCTCTTCTTCTTTTTCTTGCTGTGGTGATGCTTTGTCTTCTTCTTGCTGCTGGTGGTAGCACTGCTGCTACCTGAATCCTGAGCTGTGGCGGCAGCGAACACCGGCATGCCCAGAGAAACAGCAAGCGCGAATGTAAACAATACTGTGAGAAGCTTCTTCATTAGGTTGCAACCTCCGTTAAATTGAAATCCTTAAGGGTCAAAGAGCACGTTATAGACCAAACCGGCTCTGGCCGCTGATTATAACACAATCTTTAGACACATCAACCATTTGTGAAACAATGAAAGCCCCTGCCTGGAAATTTCAGGATTCAGTTTGAGGCGCAACTGCTACACCATCCGGTGTACGAATTGCACCAAATGGAACGAGACAGACAACTAACCTAATTCCGGCGAGGTTACACGGGCGAAAGCAATGGCGCTATACTGATAAAGAACCCGATGGAGTTGGCGGATGCTGAAATCGCCTGCGTGTATTGCTGTGTGGCTGGCTTATCCTGCCGTAACTTAAATTATGATTGCGGCGATTTCCTTGATGGCTTACTGATGAGCACCGATTTACTTCAAATTTTACCTGCGAGATCAAGCTGTTCCGAAGCGCCTGAGCAGCACTGCTGCGAAAGTCAGGAGCCGCCCGCTCAGGCCGCCAGCGCCCGCGCTACGGATGCGAGGACGTTCTTTATGGAGACGTTTGGCTGCCAGATGAACGTCCACGATTCAGAAAAGGTGGCGGGCGCCTTGATCGCCAGGGGCTACCGCCCGGCGCCGAATTGCGGCGAAGCTGACCTTATTCTCTACAACACGTGCAGCATCCGCGAGAAGGCGGCGCAAAAGGTCTTTTCGCACCTCGGCGCGCTAAAGAAGGCGCATGGCGGCAGCCATAAAATGATTGGCGTGCTCGGGTGCGTTGCGCAGCAGGAAGGCGAGCGGATTTTCGAGCGCGCGCCGCAGGTGAGCTTGGTGTGCGGCTCGGCAAGCTACTCGCGGATTGGGGAGCTTGTGGCGCGTATCGAGGCCGGCGAGCGGCGAGTGACGGGCCTTTCGCTGGATACAGACGAATGCTTTGAGACTGAGATCACCCGCCGCGGCAATCCATTCCGCGCCTACATTACGATTATCGAAGGCTGTGACAAAGCGTGCTCCTACTGCGTGGTGCCCATGACGCGCGGACCTGAGCGCAGCCGCGCGAGCGCGAGCGTCCTCGAAGAGGCGCGGCAATTGGCGGGCCGGGGCTACACCGAGATACAGTTGCTGGGGCAGACCGTGAACTCTTACCGCGATCCCTCTTCCGCGCGCATCACTTTCTCCGAACTGCTGCTTCGCGTGGCTGAAATCCCGGGCGTGCGCCGGGTGCGGTTCACCACGTCGCACCCCATGGACTTTGGCCCGGAAATTGTGCGCGCGATTGAAAGCTCGCCCGCGCTTTGCAATCACATTCACCTGCCGGCGCAGTGCGGCTCGACGCGCCTGCTCCGCGAGATGAAGCGCGCCTACACGCGCGCCGCGTACCTTGAGAAAATTGATTGCATTCGCTCCGCAAAACGTGATATCAGCATTTCTACCGATATCATCGTGGGCTTTTGCGGGGAGACCTCCGATGATTTTGAGGAAACGCTCTCTCTGCTAGACGAGGCGGAATATGATCAGGTGTTCGCCTTCAAGTATTCCCCGCGCCCCAATACCACGGCGGGTAACATGAGAGATTCGGTTCCCGAAGATGAAAAAGCGCGGCGATTGGCGCTCGTTCAGGAACGGCAACGGGAGATCCAGTTGCGCCGCAACCAGACGCTGGTAGGCCGTGAGTTTGAAGTGCTGGTTGAAGGCTTCCAGCCAAGGCTGGGACAATCTGTCGGACGGACAACCAGCAATCATGTGGTCAATTTCCCCGGTCAGGCCGAATGGATGGGCCAGTACATGAGCGTGCGGGTCGCCTCGGCAGGGCCGAACAGCCTTATAGGGCTGCGGGCCGGATAGGTCTAGGGCTGCTCGACACAGATAAGCCTCACGGCTCGGGGCTCCTGTGGATGCTTCACCTGCGGTTAGGGTTGCGCGCCCGCAAGCGGCGTCGAGAGGGCGGGAAGGAGTAGCCGATGGAAGTCGAAATGAAAATCCGGGGACTGATGATGGACCCGGTCACGAACATGCCAATCGTCATTCTCAGGGACTCGGCGGGCTCGGCTGTGCTGCCCATCTGGGTAGGGATTTACGAGGCCAACGCCATTGCCCTTGAGATCGAAAAGGTCAGCACAGCAAGGCCGATGACGCACGACTTGCTTCGCAACCTGCTTCTGGGGCTTGAGGCGCACGTGAACAAGGTGGTGGTGAGCGACCTGCGCGACGACACGTTCTACGCGCTGATTTGGCTCGAACGCGACGGCCAGACGCTGACCATCGACTCGCGCCCGAGCGACGCTCTGGCGCTGGCGCTGCGCGTCGACTGCCCCATTTATGTCGAAGACGAAGTATTGAAGAACTCAAAAGTTGTGGGCGCGACTTCGGATAAAGTAAACAACGAAGAACTGAGCAAATGGCTGGAAAGCCTCAACGACGACGACATCGGGCGGTATAAGATGTAGCGGGCCGCGGAAAAGGCCGTTTGGGCTGCCCTCTCTGAATGAAGTCAGGAATCTCAAGCTCAGTGACGAGCGGCGAGCCAGCAGGGGCGAACGCATGACGGGCGGCTTTTGCCCGTCACGAACCACTTGTCACTTGTCACTGCCTTTATGGCCACAGTCATTGCCATTGCAAATCAGAAGGGCGGCGTGGGGAAAACAACTACGGCCACCAATCTGGCTGCCGCGTTTGCGCTGAAGAAAAAACGTACGCTCCTCATCGACCTTGACCCCCAGGCCAATAGCACGCTCACCTTCTTTTCCCTAGACGAAATCCAAAGCTCTGTTTACGAGGTGCTGGCAGACCATCAAACGGCGCTCACCGAAATCGTGAAGCCAACCAAAACGCCGAACCTCTGCCTCGCGCCCGCCAAAATATCGCTTGCTAAGCTCGAAGCCATGTTGGTAGGCCAGTTTGACGCGCCCTACCGGCTGAAGGACGCGCTCGCTCCTTGCCGCGAGAATTTTGACATGATCCTGATCGATACGCCCCCCACGCTCGGCCTCATCACTGTGAATGCGCTCGTCGCATCCACCCATCTGCTGGTTCCGATACAAGCCGCGTATTATGCGATGGAAGGTAGCGACGACTTGCTGGATACGCTGGCGCGCATCCGTTCACGCCCAAACCCCGAGTTGCAGTTGCTGGGCGTAGTGGTCACGTTATTCGACAAGCGCACGAACCTCGCGCGCGATATTCAGAAGCAAGTCGCGCAGGTCTTTGGCGAAAAGGTATTCAAAACGGTGGTGAACAAGAGCGTCCGCCTGGAAGAAAGCCCGGCGTATAAGGAAACCATTTTTACCTTCGCCCCGGATTCTTCGGGCGCTGGAGATTACGAGAAGCTTGCGCGGGAGGTCTTACAACGTGTCCACTAGACGAATTGGCCTGCCGGTTACAGTGAAGATGCGGCACGACTCGCACTACGTTGAGGACATTATCTCCCGCACGGGCGCGGCAATCGGACGCATGATCCCCACCGAACAGATCCAGCCGAACGCCAGCCAGCCCAGAAAAGATATGGGAGACCTCAAAGGGCTCATCGACTCCGTGCGTGAGAAGGGCGTGCTGGAGCCGCTCCTCGTGCGCTATCTGTCTCAAGCTGACCGCTATATGATCATCTCGGGCGAGCGGCGCTACCAGGCGGCGCGCGAGGCCGGGCTGCGCGAGCTGCCTTGCATTGAGAAAGAAATCGGCGACGGCGAGACGCTGGAGATTGCGCTTATTGAAAACTTGCAGCGGAAAGACTTGACCCCCTTTGAAGAAGCCGATGGATTGCACGCCCTGGCGGACCGCTTCGCGCTGACACACGAAGAGATTGCCCGCCGTGTGAGCAAAGGCCGGTCTTCGATTACCGAGTCGCTGAGCTTGCGCTCGATTCCCGACGAGATCAAGGCGACGTGCGTTGAGCACGGCGTGCTTTCCAAATCCCAGTTGCTCCAAATCGCGCGGCAGCCCACAGAGGGTAAAATGCGCGAGCTGGTGCGCCGGTTCGCCCAAGGCACGCTCAACCGCGAACAGGCGCGGGCGGAGCGGAACCCTGCCGGCAAGGCGCCGGGCCACGCATTCCAGTTTGTTCCGCCCTCTAAAGAATTCAAACTGATGCTGCGCTTTCGCCGCAAGAATGTGGATCGCGCTGAGATTATCCAGGCCTTGAAACGGATTATTGAGTCGCTGGAAAAAGACAGCGCCTAAAATTAACAGAACTTAGTAGTGCTCAGGCGTGTGTGGGGTCTCCAGGGCAAGGCCGCAAAGTGATGTTCCGGAGTTCTGGTTTAAATGTCAGAAGAGAAAATCGATGTACTTGCGGTCGGCGCCGGACCCACGGGTTTAGCGTGTGGCATTGAGGCGAAACGGGCCGGACTGAATTTGCTGATTGTCGAAAAGGGCTGCCTGGTTAACTCCATTTTCAGTTATCCGCCCGGCATGACTTTCTTCACCAGCCGCGAGCGCCTTGAAATCGGCGATATCCCGCTGCCCAGCCTGAATGTTAAGCCCGCGCGCGCTGAGGCGCTTGAATACTACCGCTGCGTCGCGGAGTTCTATAAACTTCCCATCCGCACCCAGCAACGGGTGATTTCGGTTGAAAAACAGGGCGACGATTTTGCAGTAAAAGCCACGGATGAGTGGAAGCGCGAGCAAACGTACCACGCAAAAGCGGTGATTCTTGCCACCGGATATTACGACTTGCCCAATTATCTTGGCATTCCAGGCGAAGATTTGTCTCACGTCTCGCATTACTACGGTGACGCTCACGCTTTTTACCGCCGTAAGGTTGTGGTGATTGGAGCGGCGAACTCGGCGGCGGTTGCCGCTCTTGACCTGTACCGGCATGGAGCAGACGTGACGCTCATCCATCACGGCCCGGAACTGAGCCGTCACATCAAATATTGGATCATGCCCGATCTGAAGAACCGGATCAAGGAAGGCTCCATCCGAGCTTATTTCGATTCTCGCGTCAAGCAGATTACTCCTGACCACCTATGCGTGGAGAAAACGTCCGGCGAAACTTTCCACGTGAACGCCGACTTCGTCTTTGCTCTCACCGGCTACCATCCTGATTTCGATCTCATCCGCTCCGCCGGCGTGGAACTTGATCCCGCGACTCTCCGGCCAAAGTGCAATAAGGAGACGCTGGAGACCAACGTGCCCGGCCTGTACCTTGCGGGCGTCATCATCGCAGGACGAAATACGAACGAAATTTTCATCGAAAATGGCCGCTTCCACGGCAAACAGATTGTGGAAAATATCCAGCGGGTGCTTGCAGGTAGACCTGGCGGAGGAAAAGCGGAATGAAGTTCAGGCGTTTTGGACGAACAGGCTGGATGGTGAGCGAGTGTGGTTATGGCATGTGGGGCATGGCCGGGTGGACGGGTTCCGATGACGCAGAAACGCTTGAGTCGCTGCAAAAGGCTGTGGATCTCGGCTGTAATTTCTTCGACACGGCCTGGGCTTACGGGGCAGGCCGCAGCGAGGGCTTTCTCAAACAACTTTTGCAAGCCAATCGTTCAAAAAAGCTTTATGCTGCCACTAAAGTCCCGCCTAAAAATCTGAAGTGGCCAAGCCAAAGAAATTATTCGCTGGACGATTGCTTTCCGCCCGATCACATCGAGGAATATGTCCACAAGAGCTTGGAGAATCTCGGCGTCGATTGCATTGACTTGCTGCAACTACACACGTGGGAAGACGCGTGGCTTAAAGACGATCGATGGGTCAAAAAGGTGGCTGAACTTAAAAGCCGTGGCCTCATCGGTTCCTTTGGCATC
>DASZAE010000043.1:0-5375 GCA_035945515.1 Terriglobia bacterium | reverse complement strand
CTGATTCAGTTGCGTGAAGATGGTGGAAACCTGGCGCTGCCCGAAGGCATCGTAGAGCGTTGCGTCAATCGCCGCGGGCGTGACGCCGAGGCGGCTGGCCGTATCGCGGTCGATATCCAGCGTTTCCTCGAGGCCGTGATTCTGTTGGTCGGACGCCACATCGCGGAGCGAGGGCAAGGTGGATAGCTTTGCGGTCAGGCGCGGCGCCCAAGTGTCCAATTCAGCCGCGCTCGCGTCCGACAAGCTGTACTGGAACTCGGTGCGGCTGACGCGGTCACTGATCGTCAAGTCTTGCACCGGCTGCATGTAGAGCGTGATGCCATTGACCGCGGCGAGCTGCGGCTGCAAGCGCCGGATGATTTCTGACGCTGTCGCGCGGCGCTGCTCCACGGGCTTCAGCGTGATCTGAATGCGCCCGCTGTTGAGCGTCATGTTGGTGCCGTCCACGCCGATGAAAGAGGCAACTTTATCCACCGCTGGGTCCTTCAGAATAACGTCTACCAGTTGCTGCTGCTTCTCAGCCATCGCCGGGAATGAGATCGTTTCAGCGGCCTCAGAGGTCCCCTGAATCACGCCCGTGTCTTCGACCGGGAAAAAGCCCTTGGGCACGATGACGTAAAGATAAAGCGTGGCCGCCAGCGTGCCCGCGGTAATCAGCAAAATAGCTGTCTGATGTCGGAGCACCCAGCGAAGGGCGGTTGCGTATGCGGAGATCCCGCGTTCAAACACGCGCTCCGACCAGCGGTAGAAGCCGCTCTGCTCGGATTCAGGGCGGTAGCGCAGCAGCCGGGCGCACATCATTGGCGTCAGCGTGAGCGAGACGATGGCCGAGATGATGATCGTCACGGCCAGGGTAATCGCAAACTCACGGAACAGCCGGCCCACAATATCGCCCATGAAGAGCAGGGGAATCAGCACCGCGATCAAGGAGACCGTGAGCGAAAGAATGGTGAAGCCGATTTGTTTTGAGCCTTTCAGGGCGGCTTCAAGCGGAGTATCGCCCTGCTCGACGAAACGCGAGATATTTTCAATCATCACGATGGCGTCGTCCACGACGAAGCCCGTCGAGATGGTCAAGGCCATCAGGGACAGATTGTCGAGGCTGAACCCAAGCAGGTACATGACGCCAAAAGTTCCAACCAGGGCTAATGGCACGGTGATGCTTGGAATCACGGTTCCGGCCAGCGTGCGGAGAAAAAGAAAAATAACCAGGATTACGAGGAGCACCGTCAGCGTCAGCTCGAACTTCACATCCTGCACCGAGGCGCGGATGGTGGTCGTCCGGTCAGTGACGACCTGCGCCTGCACAGAGGTGGGCAAAGCGTCTTCAAGACGCGGAAGCAAGTCCTTGATGTGATCGACCACGCTGATGATGTTGAAGCCGGGCTGCCGCTGGATGTTCATGATCACGGCGGGAGTCTGGCCTACCCAGGCGGCTTGCTGGGTGTTTTCAGCGCCGCTCACCACGCGGGCTACGTCCGTCAGCCGCACCGGAGAGCCGTTCCGGTAGGCAATCACAATGGGGCTGTAATCGGGCGCGGACAGAAGCTGATCGTTATCGTTGATGGTATAGGAAAGCTGCGGCCCTTCGAGCGTGCCTTTGGCCTGGTCAACATTGGCCGCAGCGAGCGCGGTTCGCACGTCTTCCAGGCTCAGTCCGTAGCTTGCCAGCGCCCCGGGGTTGACGAGGATGCGAACGGCGGGCCGCTGGCCGCCGCTGATGCTCACCAGCCCCACGCCCAAGACTTGCGAAATCTTTTGCGCGAGGTCGCTATCGGCGAGGTCTTCAACTTTGTAGAGCGGAAGCGCGTTTGAAGTCAGGGCCAGCGTCAGGATGGGCGCGTCCGCGGGATTGACTTTGCTGTATACGGGAGGATTGGGCAAGTCGGGGGGGAGATAGGTGCTGGCCGCGTTAATCGCCGCCTGAACCTCCTGCTCGGCCACGTCGATATCCTGGTCCAGGGTGAATTCAAGCGTAATTTCTGAAGCGCCGAAGGAGCTGGTGGAGGTCATCTCCTTCAGGCCGGGCACCTCGCCAAATTGACGCTCAAGCGGCGCTGTCACCAGCGCGGTCATCACGTCAGGACTCGCGCCCGGGTAGAAGGTGAGCACGCGGATGGTGGGATATTGCACTTCCGGCAGCGCCGAAACCGAAAGCTGGGTGTAGGCGACAATGCCGGCCAGCAAAATAGCCGCCATCAGCAGCGACGTGGCGATGGGCCGCTGAATGAAAATCCGGGAGGGGTTCATGCCGCGCGCGCTCCGGCGGAATGGGAAGCGCGCGTAGTGACGTGGCTGCCGTTCCGCAGTTTGTCCTGCCCGTCGGTCACTACCGTTTCACCGGGTTGAACGCCGGAGCTTACGACGACAGAATTTCCTTGCGTGAGGGACGTTTGTACTGGCTCGAGCGCGACCGTATTATCGGTCTTCACCACGAAAACGTAGTTGCCCCGGCTCCCGCTCTGCAGAGCGGCGGCGGGAATAACCACCGCGTTGCGGAGCACTTCGGTTTCAATGCGCACATTGACAAACTCGTTGGGAAAAAGCATTTCGTCCCGGTTGGGAAAGACAGCTTTCAAGCGCAGCGTGCCGGTGGTCTGATCGATCAGATTATCAGTCGCCAGCAACGTGCCCGTTGCAATCAGGCGCTGTCCGGCGCGGTCATAAGCCTGCACCCGGAAGCTCTGGCCGCGCCTTAGCCCTTGCAGGATCGGGGTAATCTGCTCTTCTGGAAGGGTAAAAATAACCGCAATTGGCTCCATTTGCGTGATCACCAGAAGGCCCGTGGTGCTGGCGGCGTGAACGATGTTGCCCGGATCCACCAATCGCAAACCTACCTTTCCGGAGATGGGCGCCGTGATTTGGCAATAGGCAAGGTTCAATTGCGCGTTGCCGATTTGCGCTTTGTCCGCCACGATTGCTCCCTGAACCTGACCGACGAGGGCATTCTGCGTGTCATACTGCTGCCGCGGGATGACTCCGTCCGCCAGCAGCGATTTATCCCGCGCCTGGTCAAGCAGCGCATCGTGCAGTTGAGCTTGATCTTTGGCAAGCTGACCTTGCGCCTGATCAAGTTGCACCTGGTAGGGGCGCGGATCAATTTGAACCAGAAGCGCCCCGGAGTTGACGTGCTGACCTTCGCGGAAAAAGACCTTCATTACCTCGCCGTCCACTCGCGTCTGAATCGTATCCGTGTTATACGCTGTCACTGTTCCAAGGCCGGTCAGATATACTGGCAGGTCTTGCCTCGCTACAGTCGCCACCGTCACCGGAACGGGGCGCAGTGCCGCGGCGCGCGCCTGCGCAGCTCGCGCGGCCTGCTCCTGCTGCTGGCTGCGGGTAACCGCCCTCCAGGCCAGCACGGCCACAACCGCAAAGATTGCCATAAGCACCCACGGGATCCATCGATGATGGGGCTTTTGCGGCCTTTTGTCTTCGGTTTCCGGAAGCCGGGGCAACACTTCGTGCTTTTCCATGTTTAGCCTGCCGTTTGAACGATTAAGTTCTGGGTTCAACACAACGAAATCTGCCGTCTAATTATTGACGAGGCAAATCAGCGGCTGGTTGCAGTCTATCGCGCAGAACCCGAATTAAATGTTATTCATGGGATGGCTCGTCAGCAATCCGCATCAGCTCGCCACGCGGTTACGAGCATTATTTTGTGTGTCCCGCTTAGCCCGGATTATTCATGAACTTTGCGGCCAGATCCGGGGAGCGGAGTTTTAACTCCGCTATTTCGGTGGATCGCCTATTCTCTATTCGCGGTCTCCCCACGAGCGGGTCTCTATTACGACCCGCTCGTGGGGAGACCGCGAATATGCAAAGTGGTCCACTTTTATCGGCGGTGTTGAAACACCGCCCCCCATATTACACACTCGTTCATGAATAATCCGTGCTTAGAGCGTCGAACGCGCGCGGGCTGAAACCAAATGAGCATAAAGCTCGCCCAGCTTTTCCACCATCTCGACGGCGGCTCCAAAGTTGCGCTTGTTGATGTGCTCAATATTCAGGCCAATCAGCGGCGGATCGGGAGGCAGATTGTCGAAAACATCCATGAGAATCCGCCGGCACAGATCAAGCGACCGGCCAAAGCAGCCGCCGTTACGGCCACCGGCAGCGCCATCGTTCGAGCCGCCGGCGAGCAGAAAGTGGTCGAGGTCGGCGGGAATATCCGCCCCCAGCCAGCGCAAAAACTCGAGATCGCGCGTATGGCTTACCGGCGCAAAGCTCAGAAAGATGCGCGCTTCAAGTCCATTAAGTTGTTGTAGCAGCCAAACGATATCGTTCGGGTCAAAAAGCACCTGAGTCGTAAAAAAGCTTAGTCCCGCTTCAACCTTGCGGCGGACGCGCGCCGACTCATTCGCCCGGCTGGGGATGCTGATGCCCCCGAGCGCAGGATTTAATCCAGCAGTCCGAATCCGTGCCGCCGCTTCCATTACGCTAGGTCCAGGATATTGAATGCCACTCGATTCTCCGCCGACCATCACCACGTGATGGACGCCGTGCCGCTCCCCGGTTTCGCGGAACCATTGGACCGGGTCAGCGTCATAGACGACACACCGGTTGACGATGGCTTCGATCCCAAGCTCGCGCTGAATGCGGCCCGCGAGATGGCGTGGTTCAACACGAGGGACGAACTTCACCGTCCGAGTCTCATTCCGCGCTTCGTCGTGAATCTCCGGCAAGTTGATGCCGTCAACCAGCGTCTTCACGCGGCGGGCTTCTTCAAGCGCCGCTTCAAGAGCGCCTGCTTTTTCCGCGGGAGGAGGGACCATCTCAAAGAGCACCACCGGCTCGTAGGGGTTTAGAATTTTCTCTTTTAAGCTCATGGATAGTGCCTGGAAGCGCGCTTCCAGCTTCTAAGCTTAAGGCGAATCCAGAAATGCCGCAACCGGCTCCGTACGATAACGATACTAATGAGGCCGAAGGTTAGTAGACATAAACTGAGGGGAGATTGCAGTGTAACAGGGCGCGGCTTCAGCCGTGCCGTACGACGGTCCCTCCGTCCCAGGGCTTTAGCCCCTGGTACCTCAGCGGCTAAAGCCGATATTCCTTCTGCGGCATCTCGGCACGGCTGAAGCCGTGCCCTGTTACAAGCCGACCACGAGGACGCCTGCGCGTCTACTAACCCTTAGTAAGTCAGCGGCAGTCATTGGCTGTAGCGGCGGCCTCTGGCCGCCGGATTTTTAGAGGAAATTCCGGCGGCCAGAGGGCTCCGCTACAGCATCGGCTCAGGTTCATCGGACAAGTGTTTCAATACCGCTCGACTTTGTGTAATCTTGCAATCTGCGCTAACAGGCGGATTCGGTAGCGCCGGAGAGTCGACGTGCCAGAAGACCGGGATCTTGTTATTCGCTGCCTGGCCGGCGACGGAG
>DASZAE010000042.1:0-5261 GCA_035945515.1 Terriglobia bacterium | reverse complement strand
TTGCGGAGTTCAGCTACCGGTTCAATCGGCGTGGGCAGGAGGGCAGCCTGTTTAATCAGCTCACACAAGCTTGTCTTGCCAGCAATACCATTATTTACCGAGACTTAGTGGCAGCACCGGAGCAAGCTTGATAACCATATCGTGATTTTTTGCTTGTTTTTCCATTCTCTCCGGCCATTTTCTATATTTTCTAATCTTTGGGAACCACATCGTAGCGCCGCAGATCGAGAGAAGCAATGAGTCCCGACCGAAGTATTGACTCATCATATTGAGTCAATTACACTCATATCATGCCTAAACGACTGCAAGTAATTCTCAAGGACCCTGATTACCGGGAGATTCAGCGTGCCGCGCGGGCGCGCCACATGTCGCTGGCCGAATGGGTTCGCCAAGCTCTCGCTCTGGCCCAGCGGCGCGAGCCGACCGGCGAGGTCGCCAAGAAACTCGCAGTCATCCGGTCCGCGGCGCGGCTTGATTACCCAACCAGCGATATCGGCCGCATGCTGGCCGAGATCGAGTTGGGATACGAACCGGGTGAGCATCCGTGATTCTGGTCGATTCGAATATCCCCATGTATCTCGTGGGATCGCCTCACACGCACAAGATCGACGCGCAACGATTGCTCGAGCAACTGGTCACGGAGCGCCAACGACTTGTGACCGACGCCGAGGTTCTGCAAGAGATTCTGCATCGCTACGCTGCGATTAACCGCCGGGACGCCATCCAACCAGCCTTCGATGCCTTGCTGGGCATCGTTGATCGGGTATTAGACGTTAATCGGATCGCCGCAGAGCGTGCCAAGGAGATTGTCCTCGGACATCGGCGGCTGTCGGCACGTGACGCTCTCCATTTGGCCGTCATGGAACAACATGGAATCGAGCGAATCCTGAGCTTTGATTCAGGGTTCGACGGGCTTCCGGGCGTTGTGCGCCTGTCTTGATTCGATCTGAGCCGCGCTACCTCTCCGATCTTTACAGTGTCTTTAAGAAAGCGAGCAGCACAGACCGCCGCAATTGCGGTCTGCGAATTTTGCTTTCCGACCGCTATTTCTTAACCGTGCGTTTTCCCCAGATCACTGGCACGCCATCTGCGCTCGGTTCCTTCTGAAGTAATCAACGCAAATTTGGCGGGCAGGAATTTTTAACAACTTCAACCACAAGCCGCAGACCTCAAAGGCGGAGGTCTGCGCTACGACTTGCTTGTAGCCCAGAGTTTTGCTTTTTAGACCTTGCGGGCTAGTCTCGGTCGCGGGAGAAAGATGGAAGGGCCTTCACGGTGCGTTGCCACCCAGAGAACGATCTGCAACTCTCATTTCAAGTCGCAAGAATTTTGTATTACTTCTGAGCCGGAAGCTGCACGGTCAGGGGCTGCGCAAGGGTAAAATCGAGCAGCGTTTCGCTCGGAATGTGTACATCCTGTCCGTGGGTAATCACCTGGCTTGCGGCGCCCGCGCCTCCGCCGATCCCTGCGCCGATGGCAGCGCCCTTGCCGCCTCCTGCAATCGCGCCGATCACGGCTCCAAGACCCGCGCCGATTCCCGTGCGCTCGGCCGTCTGCTTACCGCGCGACTTGCCCGCGATGTCGTAATCGCTGGTCGAAATGGGAACGATGTGGCCGCCGATATTGATTCCCGTCAGTTCAAGCCGTAATTCGGAGCGGCCTTCAACTCGCCCCGCCTGGCTGGATTCAACTAAGCGTCCGTAGACCGTCGAATCGCGCGCGGCCAAAAGCTGGCCGTTTAGTTCCAGCGGCTGGTCCAGGCTCGCCTGGAATTTATCGCCAACTTTGTCGGTCTGCGAATCCACTGTATCGATCATCCGCACCTGGATTTGCGTGCCCGTGGGCAGCGTGACTGCCGTTCCCTGGCTTGCGGACGCCGACGCTGGCTGCAATGCTTTTGCCGCAGGATGCGTTGGCGTTGCTGGCGTGGGAACCACCGCGGCGGGTGACGACGCGCTGAAATCCACCAGCAGGATGTCCGCCACCGGGTATGTTTGCACTTTCCCGTTGACGAGTATATTGACGCTATCCGCCGTGCCGCCCAGATACTGGCCGCGAATCAGCTTGCCGTCCCTCATCTGCAACGTCGCCGCCGCGGCGAGCGACGCAAAAACAATTAAAGCACTGAATACCAAAATGACTTTCTTCATGACACCTCCTACCTAATCTTCTATTTTAGATGCGGGGAAAGAGTAAATCGAGCGGGGAAAAACCGAAGAGTAGCGGGTAGCGCAGAGTTTCGCTTCTCAGAAACTCTGCGGGTTTCCTCTTGAGCACAAGCCGCGGACCTGAAAAACGCAGGCGCAGCTACACGCTTACTCAGCGATGGGTCTGGCCTGTGAAATGAAATGAATTATTGGGAACACGGAACGTAAATGAGGCGATCATCGGGCTGCTTATGGTTTCGCTATTGACTGTAGCAGGCTGGAACTTCCACTTTTGCACCGTCTGCTCGGCAACTTCAGTGAGCGATGGTATGCCGTGGAGGACTTCAATATTGTCGATTGCTCCCCGACGGCCTATGATGACTTTAAGGATCACACTACCTGATGCAACACTCCTGGAAGGGTATTCTGCCCCAATGGTGGAAACAACGGCGATGGGTTCAAACGGCAGCAACTCCTCGACCTTCGATTTGGTCCACGAGGAACTTGGGGACAATGAAGAACTGAACGCAAATGCGGTTGTGATCGAGCTTTTCACAGGCTTTCCATCCAACAGCGCAGACTGAAAGTTCCACCTTCGTACTGTTTGCTCAGCCTCTTGAGTGAGAGAAGGTATGCCGTGGACAACTGTAACGTTATCGATACCGGCCAATTTGTTTATTTCCAGCGTGAGTATCACCGTGCCAGTGGCAACGCTTCTAACCGGGTAGACTGGTTCTGTGAAGCGAACAAGCTTGATAGGCTTAAAATGCGGGTTGTTTCCCTCCAGCTTCGCGATTCCAAAAGCGCCCTCTACTAGCAAAATTAATGCTACCAGCCCAATAAATTGACGCATTATTATCCCTTCGGGTTTACATGCGCGCTTCCCGGATCAGGGTTTCAGTGCGATTCCAGCGGGATTATCTACTCCGGTTATTGTATCAACGACTGTGTTATTTGCGGTGTTGATGACTTCAACAGCGCCGGCCCCATTGCCACCAACCGTCACATATGCCCGGGTGCCATCTGGAGTAATGGCAATGGAATTCGGAATGCCGTTAAGATCAATCGACGTCAACACTTTGTTCGTTACGGTGCTAAACTCAGAAAGCACGGTGCTCGCACCATCGGCTTCGTAGGCGACGGTTCCACTCGGGGTGATAACTGTCGAAGTTGGACCGGCGAACCCGAAGATGTTAATCGATATTGTGTTCGTGGCTAGATTCAGGACAGATATCGCGTTCGCTGGCGGGCTAGCAATATACGCATAAGTTCCCGCAGCATTGATGGCCACATCTATGGGTTCGGAGAATCCAAAGATGATCTGTGCGACTGTATCAGTAGTTGTGCTTACCACAGAAACGCTATTACTTGCTGCATAGCTATTCGCTACGTACAGCCACTTTCCATCCGGCGTGATGTCTATTCCCATTGGGACATCAAATCCATTGATTGACGATAATACCGTATTGTTTTGAGGGTTAATTACGGCAACTACTTGAGCATTACCAGTCGTTACATAGAGTCGGGTTCCGTCTGGACTAAAGACCATTCCCCAGGGCGGAAGAGCCTGCTTAAAATTCGGAGGAATGATCTGGAAGGTTGTCACGACTGTATTTGTCGTGGTGTTGATGACGGAAATCGTACCAGTTCCAGGACTCGCCACATAAATTCGTGTTTTGTCCGGCGTAATAGCCACGGCATTCGGCGCGCCGACGCCTGTAATTGTGGCAGTTATTGTATTGGTGGCAGCATCTATCACGGATACCGTGCCATTAGCGTTGTTCGCAACGTAGAGAAATGGATTGGCATTCGCACCGAGTCCTGTTAACAAGAGAAAGAGGGACCCTATAAGAAAACGGCTGACGGCATTCCTTAACCTAAACATATCGCGTGTAAAACCACATTGAGCATATCTCATATCTCCTCCAAGTAATTCTGAAGGTATATTGTTGTTTATTTATAATTTAATAATTATACGGATGTCAACCTTTATGTTTGTGATGGCTCCGTGCTCGATCAAAATCGAAATCATCAGTTGAGGTCTGCGGGTTTTCATCGAGAACTTGGGCATGAGCCACGGACCTCAATACGCAGATCCGCGCTACGGGCAAGTTTTCAGAGCGGGTAGCGCATAGTTGTTTTGTAACTCCGCGGCTTGTGGGCATGGCCGGGTGAAATGCCGCAGAGTTACAAGACAACTCTGCGCCACAAAACAGCGAATCAAGAATCGCCATGCGCCGCCAGGGCATTGCGCAGCTCTTCCAATGCAATTTGCGCCGTGCCGAACTTCAACACGACTTGACCTGCCGCAATGTTCGCAATTTCCGCTGCGTCTTTCATGGCCGCGCCTGAGCTGCACGCAAGCGCGAGCACGGCGATTACGGTGTCGCCGGCGCCCGTCACGTCGTACACCGGACGGGGCCGGCTGTGGATGGCGTAGCAGCCGCCCGCCGAATCGAGCAAAGTCATGCCTTCACCGCCGCGCGTAATCAGCAGGTGTTCGCACTGGAACTTTTCGATCAGCAGGCGTCCGCCTTTCTCGACCGCCGCCGCGCTTCGCATGGGCATTCCCGCCATCAATTCGGCTTCGCGCAGGTTCGGCGTCACCACGGTAGCCTGATGGCAAGGTTCGGGATGCGAAGGCTTCGGGTCGACAAACACAGGCACGCATTGAGCGCGTGCGAGCGGCAGGACTTCGTTGCAGAGGGTGGTATCCACTGAACCTTTCTGATAGTCGGAGACGATCAGCGCATCCAGGCGGCCCACTCGCTCGCGCAGGGAACGCGCCAAATGCGCTCTCGAAGCGCGTGAAATGGGCGATGTCTTCTCAAAATCCAACCGAAGCAACTGGTGCTGATGCGCCGCAATCCGCAGCTTTCGCGGCGTGATGCGCCCCTTTTCGCGCGCCAGCGTGGCGGGCGGAATGCCGTGCGCCTTGAGCAAATCCATCAGCCGTTTGCCGCTCTCGTCCATGCCGATCACGCCCCAGGGAATCGCCTTGCCGCCAAGAGCCGCGACATTGGCGGCAACATTGCCCGCGCCGCCGGGGTAGCCTTGCGCGGCATCTAGCTTATCGACCAGAACAACGGGCACCGGGGCTTCGGGGGAGATGCG
>DASZAE010000041.1:0-11371 GCA_035945515.1 Terriglobia bacterium | reverse complement strand
CAGGGCGAAGAGCAGTGTTAGCAGATGAGCGATCTCGTCGCCATCCTGAAGTTTCTTCAGAAAAGCCCGCGCCCGCCCGGAACCTTCCGGGCGGGCGCTCTGAACTGATGAATTAACCAGCGTCCCCATACTATTGAATTTTGGGAATCATGCCCTTCTCGACGTCAATCATCGCCGATGGCAAGGGAGCATACGAGATAGGTTGTAGCTGTGTTTGCCCCTCGGACAACATCCAGGCCAGGAAGTCCTTAATGGCATCCCGCTTGGCTGCGTTTGGAATCGAGGCGGGAACAAGCAAGTAAGTGAAGCTGCTAATCGGATAAGAGCTCTTGCCCGGCGCGTTCGTAATCGAGGTGCGTATATCCTTCTGCAATTCGCTGGCGTTATCGGCTGCAGCTGCCGTTACGCTGGCGAGGGTTGCCTTGATGTAATTCCCCGAAGCGTTCCGAACTGTGCCGTAAAGCATATTGTTTTGCAAACAATAGGTCAACTCCGCATAACCGATGGAGTAGGGCGTCTGCTGCACCAGTCCCACCACGCCCTCATTCCCTTTTCCACCCAGGCCGACCGGCCAATTGACCGAGGTGTTCGCGCCCACCTTTTCCTTCCACTCAGGACTGATCTTTGATAGATAGTCGCACCAGATGAAGGTGGTGCCGCTGCCATCCGACCGGTGCACCACAATGATCTTCTGGTTGGGAAGCTTGACCCCCAGATTGACCCGCGTGAGTTCGGGATCATTCCACTTCGTAATTTTACCCAGATAGATACCCGCCAGCGTCTGGGGTGTAAACTTTAGCTCCACATTGATTCCTGGAAGATTATAGGCCGGAACATCAGCCCCAAGCGCGATTGGGAACTGCAATGTCTTTCCCTTAAAGGTTGCCAGCAATTTGTCATTCATTGGCATGTCGGAAGCGCCTACGTCCACCGTGCCAGCGCGAAGCTGGGCAATCCCGCCCCCGGAGCCAATCGACGCATAGTTAAACTCCACATTGGGATGTTGCTGATGATAGGAGTTAAACCATTTTGAATAAATGGGATAGGCGAAAGTCGAGCCTGCCGCATTAATCAGCAACGGCTGCCCGCTTGTCTGCTCGCCCGATGATGAGTTACTGCTGTTGCAACTGCTAAGCATCACACACGCAAAAGCGATCGACAGCGCGCACACGGCCAACGCCCTTCTTTGGGTTGTCTTCACCGATTCTTCTCCTGTCATGGATTCAAAGCAGTAGGTTGAACCCCGATTGTTACAGGCATGTTACGAAGCGGTGAACTTTGATCGGCGGGCAAAGGACGCCGTAATTTGCAATCTCGGTTTCCAATTTGGGATGGTGAATGGTGAGATGACCAAGATTAGTGAGATTGTTGGTCTGTAGCGGTGGCCTCTGGCCGCCGGATTTTAATAGTAAAGGCCGGCGGCCAGAGGCCGCCGCTACAAAATCAGTGGTCTCTTGCGGCTGCCGGAACCTGAAGGACGGGACGACGGCGGCGGGATTCGAGAAAAGCAACCAAGTCGCTAAGCTGCTGCTGCGTAATATTGCCGTTGTAGGAGGGCATGTTGGTGGCGCCGCTGTAGATGCGAGTGGTAATTTCAGCGGCCGTCATGCGATCTCCGGCGTAAGTGAGGTCGGGACCGCGCAGGCCACCGTAGCCCGAAATGGCGTGGCAGTATTCGCATCCCTTGTCGTGAAAGACGCCCGCGCCGGCGGCAATCGCGCCGGTTGGCGCGCCCACCACTGAAGCCGGGAGCGGCGGCGCGTCCATGCGCGGCGACCAAGGGGCCACGTGGCCCTTCATGCCAAAAAACGCGATCATGAACACCACAAAAGCCACCACCACAAAGGACCACGGACGCCTGAAGGGACTGCGCTCGCCTTTGCTCGCCACAAGCGGAAGCAGGATGAGGACGACAATCAGAAGCATAGGCCCCAGGATAATCACATACGATTCGGACCATCGCGGCAGCAAGGCCAGCAGCGCGAAATACCACAGGAAATACCAGTCTGGCCGCGGCTGCGCCTGAATGATGGTGGGATCAGGCGGCCTGCCAAGCATTGGCGGCCCGACGATCACGGCCAGCGCCACCACCGAGGCGATCACCAGCAAGCCGAAGACGGCGTCACGCCAGGCCGCGTCGGGCCAGAAGGGAACGCCGTCGCGATGCACCAGATCTTCGTACCATTTGCGATAGGTTTTGGGATCGACCGTGTGGCCCATCTTAGGCGGCTCGGAAATGCCATTGCGGATGACCAGATAAAGATGGAAGCCGATGAAGAAGAAGATCAAAGCTGGAATAAAAAATACGTGTAGGGCAAAAAACCGGCTCAGCGTGGCGCCACCTACCGTGTCACCCGCCATGATGAAGTGTCCGAGCCAGTTGCCGATGAACGGCGTGCGGCCCGCCTGTTGCGCAACGATCATCACGGACCAGAACCCCGTCTGATTCCAGTTCAGAAGCTGGCCAGTAAAGGCCATGCCGAGGACGAGAAACAGCAGAATGGCGCCAGTGATCCAACCCATCTGGCGGGGATATTTATAAGCGCCGAACAGGTAGACGCGAATGGCGTGAATGCCGATCAGGATCACCATCGCCGAGGCGCCATAATAATGAATGCCGTTGACGATGGAGCCGAAGCGGGTGCTGTCGATAAACTTCAGCGTGTGATAAGCCTCGCCGGCGGAAGGCACGTAGGCGGTGGTGAGCGCGACGCCGGTGACCACCTGCACAATGAATACAAGCAGCGTGGCGCTGCCGAGCACGTAGAACCACGCCGAGCGTTTGGCGTGAGGCACGGGATGCTTGATGAGCGGCATCAGCCAGCCCGAGACGCCGGTGACCTCGTCAAACCATTTCCACGCGAATTCGCCAACGCGCCGCATCTGCACTCCCTGCTTAACCCTTTATCGTGATGGTTGTGGTAATCGGAACGGGGCTGGTTTGAATCTGCACTTCGCCATTCTGAACGCGCACCGGATACCTGGGCAGGGGCTTGGGCGGCGGCCCGCTCGCCACGTCACCGTTGGCGTAATAAACGCCGCCGTGACACGGGCACATGAAAAGCCCCGCGCTCTCAATCCAGCGCACCGGGCAGCCCAGGTGCGTGCAGACAATCGAAAAGGCGATAAACTCCTGCTCAGAATCACGGCGCAACCAGGCCGCTGTCTTGGCCGTCACGCCCGCCCATGAAAGCGGCGACGTGTCCTGGAAGGAAACCTCCACGGTGTCGCCTACTTTGAAATTATCCATCTTCCCCACCGTGCGCCAGACTTGCGGGGGCTTGCGCAATCCCAGCAGAAAGGCCACGCTCGGAATAGCCACAATCGCCGCGGCGATGGAGCCGAGCGCGATGCTGAGCCGCGACAGGAATCGCCGGCGATTAACGAGGGCGGGAGACTCCTCGCTTTGCGCCGTTGAGTTTTGATCGATTTCTTCGTTCATCGGACCGTCTCCGAAGGGGTTTCCGCCGGACGCTTCGAGCGGCGGTTCCAAACGACTACCTGGTAAGGACGTCTCAGATACTGGCCTGGAAACCGGATCAGGTGCACCAGGCGAGTAAAGGGAAATATGAGAATGATGCCGAAGCCCAAGACGAAGTGGATTTTCACGAAGCCGGGCAGATCGACTACCGTGCTCATGTCGGGGTGCAGCTTGGCAATCGACCAGAACCAGGGCACGGCGGTTTTGATGTACCACAAGCCGCCCCAGCGGTCGAAAATGGCGATCGAGATCCCCGTGACCACCTGCGCAAAGAGCAGCGCCAGCATGACGCCGTCCATGTAGGACGTCACATTGCGCGCCAGCGATTTCATCGGCATTCGCCGGATAATGAGCACAATCAGGCCAAAAAGCGCGAAAAATGCGAGTGAAATGCCTGTGAGCTCAAGCACCAGCAGACGGATGCGCCCGCCAAGTAAAAACGCCGCCGCCCCCGGAAAAAGAGCGGCAAGCAAGTGCGCGAGCAAGATGAGCGTAATGCCGTAATGCCACGGGACCGATCCCCAGAAAAGCTTGCGATTTTCGAGAAGTTGCGACGAAAGACTTGAGTAGGTGTAGGGCTTCGCCAAGGCGCGATAAATGCCCACTCCAATGGCGAGCGCCAGCGCCAGGTACGGAAATGCGATCAGCCAGAATTCACTCATGGGCGCTGCTCCGCAAGTAAATCAAAAGAGCATCGAGGGCCTGCCGGTAGGGATTGCCATTCTCCACCTCGCCGAAGGCTTGCCTCATGTGAGAAAGCCCGGGGATCAAGCCCTCGTTAATCAGCGTTTGCCGCTCTTCCCCTGAGCCTTCGCAGCCGGCCAGACGAAGCACCAGGGGAAGATGATCGGGCATCTCAACGCCGGCCGCAATCCCATGCTTCTCCAGACGCTCTTTCAGCTTCGCCATGAAGACGCTGCGCCTCACGTCGTCTCCAAAAAGGTGGTATCCAAGGGCCGTGGTCGCGTCCGGCCGCATGTCAAAAGTGGCCGTGTATAATTCCTGCATCTCTGCCACGCTCATATGCGAAAGTTTCACGTGAAACATATCGAGCAAAGCCGCAGCCTCGGGGCACTCCCCTGCGAGCCGGGAGGCACAGTTGCCAGTTACTTTGGCTGTCTCGCCGCTTGGATAATCAAAGATCGGGCTGAAAAGGGTTAACGTCTCCATAACCTGCTTGTTATCAGCGCAATATCACAATAATCGTGTCCGGCTTCATATTTTCTCCATTTCTGGAGACTTTTACATACAGAAATGGAGGCCTATTGATTCTAAAGGACTCCTAGGGTTCGTTCCGTGAATTATGATTATCAAGCTTGCTTCAGTGCCAAGTTCCTCGGGAAGCTTCCCCTCACCCGCCCTCCTTCATCGGGCACCCTCTCCCACCGAGTGTGGGGGACAACTAACGTTGCCGACGAAGGATCAATAAGTTACAAGGGCTGCTTCATCCGTAAGTTGTTGATTCTAGGTTCGACTTCCGAGTTGTCCCACAGACTCCCACCGGGAGAGGGATGGAATCCCGGCCTCTTGCCCTCTCCCGGCGGGAGAGGGTGGCGAGCCCTTCGCTTGTCATTCTGAGCGAAGCGAAGAATCCCGGCATTTCCGCTCAGTGTAAACTCCGCGAGCCGGGTGAGGGGCGTTGCCGGCGGTTTCCCGACCCAGAGTGCGTCGCGCTATTTCTGCCGGAGCAATCTTGATATTCATACGGTGATTTTTTGTGCTTTTCGCCATTCCCTCCGGTCATTTTCTAATCTTTGAGGGCCGTTTTGAACTCCGAAAGCTGCGCCGCAAATCAGCGGCAGCAAGCTGCCGCACTCCAAAGCCTAACATCCCACTTTGAGATTTTTGAGACAAATGGGATAGATGGGACGTTTTTTCACGCCTCCCCTAATCTTGGGCCGCGCGCGCTTTGCCGGGCACATCCTTACAACCCGCGCTGCGGCGTGGCGAGGAAGCCGGCGCCGCGACGTTCCTGAAAGTCGTGCGGGTCAACGCCCATTTCAATCGCCTGTTCGCGCAAAAGCGGAGGCACCACAAACCGCTCGTTGAATCCGGCGAGCGAGGTCATGTAATAAATGTCTTCTACCTCCTGCGGAGTCAATTGAGCTTCGGCGAGCGCGGAGAGCGCCTTATCCATCGTGATGTCGCCCACCGTTTGGGCGCGCTTAAAAATTCTGACCGAAAGCAATTTTCTATAAACGCCGATCACGGTATCCTCGTCGCCGGCGGTAAACAGGCGCGCCATGTATCGCATCGGCAGCCGCGCCGATTCGAGCGAGCTGAAAAAGTCCGTGTCGAGCTCGTAATGTCCCCTCTCGGTGAGCGACGCGGTGACGGGCAGCAGCGGCGGCACGTAGAAAAGCATAGGCAGCGTGCGCCATTCCGGGTGCAAGGGCAGCGCCAGCTTCCAGACTTTTACGTAACGGTAAGTGGGCGATTGCCGCGCGGCCTCGATGATCTTTTCGTCCACCCCGTTCTTCCGCGCTTCGGCGATCACTTCCGCGTCGAACGGGTCGAGCAGAATTTCGCGCTGCGCCTCCACCAGCTCGCGGTCGGGACGAGAAGCGGTTTGCTCAATCCGGTCGGCGTCGTAAAGCACAACTCCCAGATAGCGGATTTTCCCCACGCAGGAGTGCATACACGCGGGCGCCTCGCCTATCTCCAGGCGCGGATAGCACAGGATGCACTTTTCGGATTTCCCCGTCTCGTAGTTGAAGTAAACCTTTTTGTAGGGGCAGCCGGAGACGCACATGCGCCATCCCTGGCATTTTTCCTGATTGATGAGCACGATGCCGTCTTCGCCGCGTTTGTAAATCGCGCCCGTCGGGCAGGCGGCCACGCAGCTTGGATTGAGGCAGTGATTGCAGATGCGCGGCAGATAGAAAAAGACGAGCTGCTGCAGCTCAAAAAACTGCCGCCGCTCTTCGGCGGTCAGCGCCTTGAGGTTGGGATCATTTTCGGCGTAAATGGGCGAGCCGCTTAGGTCGTCGTCCCAGTTGGGTCCGGCTTCGATCTCCATGTCGTCGCCGGTAATCATGGAGACGGGACGCGCCACCGGCTGATCGTCGCCGGGCTTGGCCTGGATCAAATCCTGGTAACGGTAAGTCCACGGCTGGTAGTAATCGTCGAGCGTTGGCAGGCGTGGATTGAAACTGATGTTCACCAGTTCCGAGGGACGGCTGCCGAGGCGCAGGCGCAGCTTGCCATCTTCCAGAATCCAGCCGCCATGGTATTGGTCTTGATCCTCGTACAGCGTGGGATAGCCCGTGCCGGGCTTCGTTTCCACGTTGTTCCACCACATATATTCCGTGCCGGGCCGGTCGGTCCAGAGGTTTTTGCAGGCGAGGCTGCACGTGTGGCAACCGATGCACTTATCCAGATGAAACACCATCGAAACCTGCGCGCGAACGTTCATCAATTCTCCTGCGTTCTGTGGCGGCACCTCGCCGCTGGGTTGTAGTTGGTAGCCACGGTCAGCGTTTTTCTGACCGTGGGCTTTTTACCGACGCAAAAATGCCCACGGTCAATCACAGAACGATTGACCGTGGCTACCTCTGCGATCATTCACCGGTGGGGATTTGAGCGCGCATTCCTGCAATCGCGCGCTTAATATTGGCCGCCTTGGGTTCGTCAAAAGGTCCACGAACCTGCGAGATGACGCTCCCGCTCGTATCAGCCAGAATCACGTAGGCGATATCAGAGCGTTGGTAGTTGACCAGTTTTTTCCATGCGTTTTCCTGCTTAAAGAACGGCACAACGTGGGATCGCTCAGGTTCTTGAATGGAGCGCCGCATCCCATGCAGGATCATCCGCATAACGAATGAGGGAACGCCTTGGAAGTCCTCCAGCTCATAATATTGGACACCTTCCTTCTGGTATGTGCTCTGAAATGTGTTATTCCACTTCTTGACATCACCGCTCGCCTTATGCGAGAAGCTAAGAACCAAAAGCAAGGGTTCTTTGCTTCCTGCTTCGGGAATACTCACTGAGGCTCCGGTCAGCGTCTTGTCCGTGCTGCGCGGGATAAGCGTAGAAGCTCCGTATGCCGCCGCCGAAAACGCGATCATGAAAATTAACCCTATCGTTTTCTCCCTCATAATCCTCCGATCTGTAGCGGCGGCCTCTGGCCGCCGGTCTTTACTATTAAAATCCGGCGGCCAGAGACCGCCGCTACAGCCAATGACCGTCGCCGACTTATAGCGCTCTGTATAGCACAATATGCCTTCTGCAATCCTTCCGCACACATCGCAAAATGCGCGATGTATGCGCCACCCCAGGCTTTTCATGATCTATTTACAGACAAGCCGCAGAGTTTCCAAAAGCAGGAAACTCTGCGCTACAAACTCTCGCCCCTTGTCTCTTGTCCCTGCTTCACCATTGCGGCTTGCCTTCGAGCTTGCGCACGATCACGTAGGTGTCGCGGTCAGAGGCGGCCGGCCCGTAATCATTGAAGCGGTAACACTGCTGGGCATAGCCGCCCGCCATGAGGATCGGCTTCAGGCGCATCCGGGTCAAACTGTTGGTGCCGCCGCCGCGGCGATGCTTGCGCGCCGGCGACTTGGGAAACGCGATGGTGCGCTCGGGCGCGTGATAAAAGATACAAAGGCCGCGCGGCACGCGGGCGCTCACCACGGCGCGCGTCACCACCACGCCGTTGTCGTTGTAGGCTTCCACCCAGTCGTTGTCGAAGATGCCGGCCCGCTGCGCGTCCTTATCATTCAGCCAGAAAGGCTCAACCCCGCGCGAGAGGGTCAACATGCGCAAATTGTCGTAATAAGTGGAATGAATGTGCCACTTGCCGTGCGGGGTGATGCAGGCCAGCACGAGTGAATCCGCCCCAGCCGGGCTGGCCTGCAGGTTGAGCGACTTTTCCGCCGTGATGGGCGGCTTGAAGGTGGGGAAATATTCGCCGAAATCCAAGTACGCCTGATGATCAAGATAAAAGTGCTGGCGGCCGGAGAGCGTGCGCCAGGGCACGAGCCGCTCGACGTTCATTGTGTAACCGCTGTAGGCGCGGCCGTTATTCACAATGCCGGACCAGCAAGGGCTTGTCAGGATGCGGCGCGGCTGGCTGGCGAGCGAGGCGAAATCGCAGCGCGCGTTGCGCTGACCTTCGCCGAGGTCCGCGAGCGGCAGCCCCACTTCTTGTTCCCGCGCCTTGAAGCCGCGATAGGCCACCTCTCCGTTGGCTTCGGGAGCGAAAAACAGCACGGCGTCTGCCGCGTGCCGCGCGTCTTCGAGCGAGGGATACCGCTGGCCGTTCCACTCATAGGAAGGGACCTTTCCGGCGAACTCGTCGTAGAGGTCGGCCACATCCATCTCAATGCCGTGGTCTTCAACCCCATGCTCTTTGACGCCCGGCCCAAGCGACTTGAATTGATGCGCAAGATTGACATAGTCCCGGCCCACAATCGTGATGTGGGGCATGGTTTTTCCCGGAACCGGCTCGCATTCGCCTCGCGCCCAGTCCGCGACTTCAGGCTGCGAAATCTCGTCCGGCGTATCGTGAAGTAAAGGCGTAACCACAATATCGCGGAACGGAACAGGGAACTGCGCGCTTGCAAGCTCGCTCACTTTTTCCGCCAGCCCGCGGAAAATGTCCCAATCGCTTTTCGACTCCCAGCAAGGCGGCACGGCGGCGCCGAGCGGATGCAAATAGGAATGAAGGTCGGTGGTGTTGAGGTCGTCCTTTTCATACCAGCTCGCCGAGGGCAGGATCACATCTGAGTAAAGCGCGGAGGTGTCCATGCGAAAGTTCAGATCAACGACCAAGTCCATCTTGCCCTTGGCCGCCGCCTCGCGCCACTTCACTTCCTTCACGCAATCGCGCGCCACTTCCGCGCCGATGGCGTTATCCTGCGTGCCAAGATAATGGCGCAGGAAATATTCGTGGCCCTTGGCGCTGGTGTGGAGCGCGTTGGCGCGCCAGATGAGCCAGACGCGCGGCCAGTTTTCCGGCAGGTCGGGATCCTCCACGGAAAAATGCAGCTTGTGCGAGCGAAGCTGCTCCACAATCCAAGCAGCGACTTCCTGCTGATCGCGCGCGCCCGCTTCCTCCGCGTCGTGCGCAAGTTGGAGGGGGTTGGCGTTGAACTGGGGATAGAAGGGCAGCCACCCCATGCGCACCGCCGCCAACTGCAAGTCCATGAAATGCTCGCGGGCAAAGGGTCCGCTTGCCGGGTGATGATCGGGAAACGCGCCCTCATAGCGCCATTGATCGCTATGCACGTAGTGAAACGAGGGGCCGTTTTGCAGGCGCGGCGGGCGCGTCCAATCGAGCGCCATGGCGAGCGTGCTCCACGAGGCCATAGGCGTGAGCTTTTCCTGGCCGGTGTAATGGTTCAAACCGCCGCCGTTTACCCCTACGCAGCCGCAGAGCACTAGCGCCGAAATGCCGGCGCGGTAATGGCAGTTGGCGTGATACCAATGGTTCACGCCAGAACCGACAATGATGGTGCATTTACCTTTGGTCTTCTCGGCTGTCGTCGCAAATTCGCGGGCGAGCTGCACTACCGTATTGCGGCTGACGCCGGTGAATTTTTCCTGCCACGCCGGAGTGAAAGCCGCGTCTTCATCGTCATAGCTCGCAGGGTATTCGCCGGGCAAGCCGCGATTGACGCCGAACTGCGCCATCATCAGGTCAAAGACGGTAGTGACCGGAATGCGGCCTTCAATTGTCTCCACGTAGCGCACCGGCACGCCCCGGACAGCCGTCCGGCTGCCGCCGAAATCGGTCACTGTGACCTGGAGCACGCCATCCGCGCCTTCGAGAAAAGTGAGTTGCGGGTCAATGGCGGAGCCGTCCACCGCGTCTTTGAGTTCCAGGTTCCACTTGCCTTTTTCGCTCTGCCAGCGAAAACCGATTGACCCCGTGGGCATCCGGGGTTCCTGCGCGGCTTGATCGAACATCAAAAGTTTCCACTCGCCTTTTTCGGCGTCGCGGTAGCGCGCGAGGCGTCCGGCGCGCAGAAACTTTCCCGCTGAATAACAATTGCCGCTCTCGTGCAGCTCTACTAAAAAGGGAGCGTCGGAGTATTGCTTCAGATATCCGGTGAAGTAGGGCGTCTGGCGGTCGTGGTGAAATTCCTTGAGGACGACGTGGCTCACCGCCATCCAGAGCGCGCCATCCATCCCGGCGTTCAAGGGAATCCACCAGTCGGCATGCTTCGAGACCTGGCTCAGGTCGGGCGAGAGCACTACGAGCTTCGCTCCGTGATGGCGCGCTTCCACCACGAAGTGCGCGTCGGGCGTGCGCGTCATGTTCAGGTTGCTGCCGTCGCACACGATGTATTTGCTGTTGAACCAGTCGGCGCTTTCGGCCACGTCGGTTTTTTCGCCCCAGGTTTCGGGCGAGGCGGGGGGGAAATCCGCATAAAGGTCGTAAAAACTCAGCAGCACGCCGCCAAAAAGTTGCAAGAAGCGCGAGCCGGCTGCGTAGCTGAGCATCGACATGGCCGGGATGGGGGAAAAGCCGATGACGCGGTCAGGGCCATATTTCTTGGCGGTGTAGAGCATGGACGCCGCCGTGAGTTCCAGGCACTCTTCCCAATTCGCGCGGCGGAAGCCGCCCTTGCCGCGCGCCACCTGGTAACTGTGGCGCTTCTTTTCGTCCTCGACGATGGAAGCCCACGCTTCGACCGGGTCGGCGTGCGTGGACTTCGCTGTGCGCCACAAGTCCATCAGCACGCCGCGCAGATAGGGATACTTGATGCGCAGCGGGCTGTAGACGTACCACGAATAAGTGATGCCGCGCTGGCAGCCGCGCGGCTCGTAGAGGGGCAGACCCGCCTCGAGCTTCGGATAGTCGAGCGCCTGCATCTCCCAGGTGACGATGCCGTTTTTAACGAAAACGTCCCAGGAGCAGCCGCCCGTGCAGTTGACGCCGTGCGT
>DASZAE010000040.1:0-4868 GCA_035945515.1 Terriglobia bacterium | reverse complement strand
CGACGCCGGCAACCAGACCGTTGCCAGCTTCACTTACAAAGTGTTTCCGGCAAAATGGCATCAGAGCACCATCCCGGTGGACGACGCCTACATGCAGCGGGTCGTGCCTCCCATCCTGAGCCAGACCACCGCCATTCAGGATACGGGGAATCTGGTGAAGAACTACGTCGAGATCAACCACGATCTACGGATCATTGATAAGCGGCGGCTGGTTCAATTCTCGAAGCAAACCAACCCGCATTTTATGTGGAGCCAGCCTTTCCTGCGGCTCCCAAACACCAAGCTCGAAGCGAATTTTGCCGACTTCCGCACCTATGTCTACAAGGGGCAGGCGATTGACCACGAGGTTCATCTGGGATATGACCTTGCGTCGGTCGAACATTCGCCCGTCGAAGCGGCGAATGACGGCCAAGTGGTTTATGCCGGATGGTTCGACATCTTTGGCAACGCGGTGATTATTGATCACGGTTGCGGCCTGCAGACGCTTTATGGTCATCTCGCCTCCTTCAAAGTGAAAGCGGGCGAGCTGGTGAAACGCGGGCAGGTGATTGCCACCAGCGATTCCACCGGCCTTGCCGGCGGCGACCACGTCCACTTCGGAGTCTATCTTGACGGCATTCCGGTTGTCCCGAAGGAGTGGTGGGACCCGCATTGGATTCACGACCGCATCACAGCCAAGCTTCAGCAATATCAATAAACAGAGGCGAGGGCCGAGAGTCAAGAGACGAGCGGTAGAAGATTGCCGCGGTCAGCGCCTTCCTGACCGTAGCTGCCACTGGCGCTATTTTTCTTCCCGCATCGATGGCGTAAAGGTGATGCCGACCAACAAACCTTCCGGCGCCATGAAGCGGCTGACAATCTGCCCCCATGGTTCTTTCTTGTTCTTGACAAGCATTCGATACCCTTGCGATTCAAGCTCCGCCGTCGCTTTTTCGACGCTATCAACGTCAAATTCAAGCCAAGCTTGTGGCGGAGGAATCTCATCAGGCCAGGAATCCTTGCCAAAGCAGGACTGTGCTGCTTGCGAAAGCGGCCACAGGGCAAAAGTGTTTGCGCCTTTCAGAGCCTCCGTATGAAGATAATCGCCGCTTTCCTCTTTGAAGTTAATGCCGAGGGCCTGTTCGTAGAGCTTGCGGCTCACAGCCACCTCACGGACGATTGGACCAAAGCCCGCGATGAACAGAACCTTAATGTTTCCGATTTCTTCCATGGCGTTTCCTCTTTGGATTTCAATCTATACGGGACGCCATAAGTCGGCGGCGCCTGATTCTGTAGCGGCGGCCACTGGCCGCCGGATTTTAATAGTAAAGACCGGCGGCCAGAGGCCGCCGCTACAACTGCCACCCGCGGACCTCAAAGGCGGAGGTCCGCGCTACTTTACTCCATTACCGGCCGATGATATCAAGCACCCGCGAGCCGTTGCCTGTCCAGGCTTGCGATCCGACGAGGCTCAATTTGTGCGCGGCATCGTCCCAATGCAGATGGGTCAATTTGTAATCGCCTTTTTCGTAGGCGTAGGTAGTGCCGTCATCCTGATAGAGCGTAAATTCGCCGTCGGCGCCGGAATACACGCTCACTTTGAAAAGGTCCTGCGGCTGGTCTGTGCTCTGGATGGCCGAGCCATAAGGAACGATCGATCCCGCGCGGACGAAGAGCGGCAGTTGATCGATGGGCGCGGCCGTGGTAATCCATTGCCCGCCGTGGAATCGCTCGTTGGTCCAGTAGTTGTACCAATCCGTGCCCGCGGGAAGATAAACCTTGCGGCTGGTCTCGCCCTGCTGATATACGGGCGCGACGAGGAACGCCGGACCAAACATATATTCGTAGCGCAGGCGGGCCACGTTCGGGTCATTGGGAAAATCCATGAAGAGAGCGCGCATATAAGGGGCGCCGGTTTTGTACGTGTGGTAAGCGAGAGAATAAATGTAGGGCATGAGCTGGTAGCGCAGCCGCAGGTATTTTTCCAGGATCGGCTCGGCCTGCTTGCCGTAGGACCACACTTCGTTGTAGCGGCGGCTGCCGTGCGTGCGGAAGATGGGCATAAAAGCGCCATACTCAAACCAGCGAGTGTAAAGCTCCGGGTAATCGTCATAGCCGCCCACGTTGTCGCGGCAATCGGCGGGGCTGAGCAGCGGCGGGTGCGCGGGATGGTGCACGGCGGGCAAGTATTCCCAGCCGCCCACGTCGTCGGTCCAGTAATTCATGCCGGAGGCGGTGAAGTCGAGCCCGGTGGGAATCTGCCGCCGCAGTGTATCCCAGGTGGGATAGATATCCGACGACCAAAAAAAAGTGCCGTTGCGCTGCGCTCCCAGATAAGCGTCGCGCGAAAGTATGAGCGCGCGTGTCTTCACGTCGCGCCGGTAGCCGTCGTAGAGGGCCTTGGTGTGCAGCAGCGGATAGACGTTGAAGTACCGGCTGCCGGGTCCAATTGAGAAGTAGCTGCCGTTGGGCGGCAGGTCCGGCTCCGTCTCATCCGCCCAGAGGTAATCAAAGCCCTTGCTCAGGATGTCGTCGCGGACTATGTCCCAGTACCAGCGCCCAGCGGCGGGATTGGTGGTGTCAATATCCGATCCCGCGCGGTCGTAAGGCGATCCATTGGTGGGCGTCCCATCCGCCAGATGCTCAAACCAGCCCTTGTGCAGAAGAAAATCGTAGTAGCGCGAGCCGGGTGCAAAGCGCGGCCACACGCTGATCATGGTGTGGAAGCCCATCTGGTGGAGCTTTTGGTTCATTGCCGCCGGATCGGGCCAGTAACGCGGGTCGAAATCCATCTGCCCCATTTTGGTGTAGTAGAACCAATCCACGACGAGGATGTCTGCCGGCAGATGGCGCTCGCGGTAGCCGTTGGCCACGGCCATCACCTCCGCCTGACTCGAATACCGCTGCTTGCACTGAATGAATCCGTAGGCGGCTTTGGGTAGCATGGGGGTTGGCCCGGTGAGCGCGCGATAGCCCGCGTAAATCTCGTCCGTATTATGGCCGGCGATGACGAAGAAGGAGACGCGGTTGCCCACTTCGGAAATCCAGCGCGTCTGCCCGTTGAAGCCCGGCTCGACGGTGGTCTTTGAGGGGTTGTCCCAAATCAATCCGTAGCCGTAGTTGGTGACCACGAAAGGCACGCACACGCTGGGGCCGCCGGTGGCCGTATAGTTCTGCCAGCAATCGACGGTATGGCCGCGATGGTCAAGATAGCCCTCCTGGTTCTGGCCGAGGCCGTAGTAGTGCTCGTCATCAGGCGACGCGAACGTGGCGCCCACCTGAAAAAACGGCATGTCCGTGGGCCGCCGGTCGTAGAGTATGTCTGCATTTCCATCTTTATGATTGGGCACAGACTGCGACCACCCCTCCAGCTCGAGCAGCTTGCGACCTTGCGGCGTGCTGAAGGTAATATGCGCGCCAGGGGTTGAGCCGACGAAGAAGCTGCCAATGTCCGATTTCGCTGCGCGCTTCTTCGCGCGGCGGTCCAGCGCCACCGTCACTACCATGCGCGGCGAGCGATAAACGTCTGCATCCTCTGTCTGGCTGTTGGTCCAGCCTTGCGCGGATGGAGCGGCGGTGAAGCCGAAACCCGGCGGCGCGAGCGCGCGCGCTTTGGAAAGGCTCAGCGTGACGCGGAGAATATTGGGCGCGTAAGGCTCGAGGACAATCGTGCTGTCGCCTTTGGGCAGCACGATCTGAGGCGGCGCCGTGTAGCCAACGGTGGCCAATAGCATGGCTGTGGCCAGCGCCGCGCAAATTTTCCCATAGAGGCTATACGTGACACCATAAGTCGGCGGCGCCTGATTCTGTAGCGGCGGCCTCTGGCCGTCGGATTTCAATAGTAAAGACCGGCGGCCAGAGGCCGCCGCTACAGCTAACGACCGTCGCCGACTTATGGCGTTCTGTATAGTAACCCGCCCGCATGTTCTGCCGATGTTCCGCGGTTTCATCTGCGCAAGCAACCCCCAAAATTAAATGTTCAAGCCCGTTAATCTACCCCAATTGTCAACCTGCTGTCGATGCCTATAAAAGGGCCGCCGCTGTTATTGCGAAAGGGCACGACTTCAAGTCGTGCCGGAGCAGGATCGTAAAGGATTTTTTCGGCGCGCGAGACCTGGGCTTTTCAGGTCCGCGGATTTTTCGTTGTAGCGGCGGCCTCTGGCCGCCGGCTTTTAATAGTAAAGACCGGCGGCCAGAGGCCGCCGCTACAACCGCCGCATCGAACCGAAAAATACCTTTTTGACCCCAAAATGCCGCTTCGAACCGGGAACGAACCGGATCGGCTCTTGCATCTCCTTTGTTTTGTTGCAAATGCTCCGGTTCGTTGTTAGAATCGCTCTAATTCCTTTACCTTCAACCCGTTGCATCGATTTCGCCCGTTTTTCCGTCCGGTTTGCTCCGCTTTGCTCTTCTAATCTTCCTTTAGTTTCTATAACTTGAAAAAAGTAAAACAATCCTTTTTTTGTGTTTTTGCTCTCTTTTCGCCTTTAACCGATTTTGATTCAATGGCTTGCTGCAAAAGTTCATGTGCACTAACGGCCCATTGTCATGCTGAGCCCTTCGCTCGTCATCCTGAGCCCTTCGGCTTCGCTCAGGGTAAACTCCGCGAAGCATCTCCATATTTCTTTGAAAATAAATACAGAGACCCTTCGCTCCACTCAGGGTGACAGATAACGACTTTGTTAGCGTTCTTCGGGGATAGCACACGAGCATGGTTTGTGAGTTCTCCCGTTGGCGCGGCCAGACCGTTTTGTAGCGGCGGCCTCTGGCCGCCGGTTTTTACTAAGGCTCTAGACCATCATCTGCAAAGATGTAGTCTGGAGAAATGAAGAGATACAATCGGTTAAGCAAGCACCGGGTGACGAAAATAATTCGGTGCTTTTGTCTAG
>DASZAE010000039.1:0-3987 GCA_035945515.1 Terriglobia bacterium | reverse complement strand
CAGGCCCACCTCCGGATGCTCGAGGAAGAGTGACTGAAAGTCCTTCTTGCGGATGAGAAGCAGAGTGGATTCAGAAATGGCCGCCGCAGACGCCGGATAATCACCGCCGTCGAAAACCGGCAACTCGGCGATAGACCGGCCAGCCCCTTCAATGGTGAGGATTTGTTCACGGCCGCTGGGTGAGCTTTTGAAAATCTTGACGTGTCCAGCCTGGATCACATAAAGGCCCTCGCACGGGTCACCCTCAACGAAGATCGTCTGGCCTGGTTGATAATTCAGCGCCACCGCGCGATCGAGAAGAAAGTTCAGCTCTGCCTCTGACAGGTCTGCAAAAAGAGGAATCTCCTTTAGCGAAGTGTGCCCGGCCGAAACCATAGTTATATATTTTAGAAAAGCATCAGGACCACTTTCTTTTCTCCCCCAAGCACCCTAACTGATCTCTTCGCTGTTCCTCCGTCGATGGTTTCTAAGCAATTCCAATCTAACAGATTGGAACCGAACAGTATTCCTTAATTTCAGGATAAACGAATTGCCGGCCAAACCGGCCGGCCGATTTCCTGCGCCCGACATCGGCTACACGGCAGGTGAATGGTCGATTTTCAAGTGCGGCACGCTGTGTGACGAGCGTTCCACTCTACAACTCGTCCGCAAGAAAGCAAGTTGGCGAACTCGGACGGCGCGCATGTGGGGACTCGGGCGGGAAACGGTCCGCAAGCTGGTGAAGGACGAATCCGGTGTGATTAAGATTCGGATGGGACGAAAAAAGGCGCACACAGTCTACAGCGTTCCCGAATCCGCCGCCCGTCGGATATACACGAGGCTGTTAAGCGCCGCTTGAGCGGCGCCGGCCCGGCAGGACTACGAGTTTCGGTTTCGGCTTGTCTTCGAAAGCTTCTCTGAGAATCTTTGTGAGCCGCGCTTGGCGCCCTGGAACCCACTTAGCGTAATGCTTGCGCACCACCCGCTCCGTATCACCTATAAGCTCGGCCACGTCCGCAACCGGAACACCCTTCTCCAGCAAGATCCTCACGAACGTATGGCGGAACCGATGAGACGTCGGCGGCTCATCAAAGGGACCCGCCAGCTTGAAGACTTTCGCAAGTTTGACCCGCCACAATTCCGCCATGCTCCGCATCACGGTGGACCGCCCATAGCGAAATACCGATGGCCCACATTTCTTTTCCCGTTCTCTCAGCCTTACCACTAGCCAGTCGGGAATCCACGTATAGAGTTCTTTCCTCGTCTTGTGCATGCGCAGGAAAACATCGTTGCCCTTCAATCGCTCCTGAACATTAAACGTAGCCACGTCGGAAATGCGCAGCCCCGTATAAATCGATAGCATGATGAAATCCTTAACGTCCTCGCCGCTCCACTCGCGACGACCTGGACCCAGACCCGTAGGCCCTCCCAGCGCATCGCAGGCAGCGTAGATCCGTTCCATTTCCTCGTCCGTGAAAGAAGTCTTGTTCGCTGGAATTGACGATCCTTCGGGTGCCCTCAGGTCCTCCGCGATATTTTCCGCAAGCCATTTACGCTTCAGGCAGAACCTGACAAATGCCTTCAACCGCTCCAGCTTCTTCGCGCGTCCGCGTTTGCCGTCCTTCCAGGATGCATAGAATCTGTCCATGTCCGCGACCGTGAGCTGGTCCATCAGCACGTAGCCGCGCCAAGCGCAGTAAGCGCGAAACTGCTTCATGAGCGTGCGATCCTTGCCCAGCGTTGCCGCCGCAATTCCGAGATTCTTGCGGCTCGCGATGTAGGCCTCGCTCACATCCTGCAATGTAAACCGCTTCTCTTCTTCCGAGGTTTTCGGAACAGGGGTCACAGTCTCCTGTACAGGCCCATTCCAGCAGCGCGCCGCTTCCCAGGCCGCGACAATAGACTTCGCCTCGTCCCAGTCGGATTTTCCGGTTTGCTTGCGGTTGAACTTACCGCCAAGACTGCCTGACGCGTGGATCAGGCAGGCGCACCGCTTCCACCCGCGCCGCCCCTCTTCAAACTCCCCGGAGCGCGAATCTTCCGCGTGCCCGCCTTCGCATTCCTTCCGGTGCCGACGATAGAGTTTGAGCGCCATGGCCGACACCATTATAGATCAGCCTTGCACGCCATTGCACGCTGAAAGCGAATATTTCCGGTAGGTTATTGAAAATAAGATGGTGCTGGAGGGGGGAGTTGAACCCCCACGCTGTTTTGCAGCGCCAGATTTTGAGTCTGGTGCGTCTGCCAGTTCCGCCACTCCAGCCCACAACTTGCAAACCGTTAAAGATCTGCGAGCTTGTGATTCATTGTATAGCATCCCGTTGATTCCACGCCACAGGAGCCGCGGGCCGATGGTTATCCAGGCGGCCAGTGGAAGGCGCGGCCTCCGAGCAGATGCACGTGGAGATGAAAAACCGTCTGGCCCGCTCCCGCGCCATTATTCATCACAGTTCGATAACCGCCTTCGAGATTGCGCTCGCGCGCGAGATTACCGGCAACGGCGAACAGATGCCCGATGAGGTCTTGATCCGCGCCGGTAACTTCTGAGAGAGAGGCAATGTGTTGTTTCGGAATCACAAGCAAGTGCACGGGCGCCTCGGGGCGAATGTCTTCAAAGGCGAGCGCCGCCTCGTCTTCAAACACGATTTTCGCGGGAATTTCGCGCTGGACGATCCGGCAAAAAATGCAATCTGTCATGATGACTGTAACCTCCGCGAGCTTGCGCCGCCGTTCGATGTTGTTGTAGCGCAGGGTTCGTTTTATAACCCTGCGGCGGTTCCGCGCATACAAACGGCGCGCGCAGATGATCAATTCAATTCAATCTAACCACGTAGGTCTCGGTCGCGAGTCCTGCTTGTTTTAGATCGCTTGCAAGCATCTCAGCCGTAGCCTCGCTGTTCAGGCTGCCGACGCGGACGCGATAAAGCAATCCCTCTTGCGGGCTATTGTAGGCTTGTATCAGCACGGGGCCGAAATGCGGTTCGATCAAGGCCTTTAACCTCGCGGCGTTATTCTGGTCCTTGAACGCGCCCACCTGCACCGCGTAGAGGCCGGGCACGGCGCTCGGGCCGGAGACAACATCCGGGTTCAGGATCTCAAGCTGAACATGGGCTGTTCCCGCGCCCACCATGCCGATAGCCTTTGCCGCGGAGTATGAGAGATCGATGATGCGCCCGCGAATGAACGGCCCGCGGTCATTAATGCGCACCTCCACGGTGTTCCCGTTATCGAGATCGTGCACCCTCACATGCGTATTGAAAGGGAGCGTGCGATGCGCCGCCGTCATCGCGTACATATTGTAAATCTCGCCGTCCGCCGTCGGGCGGCCCTGATAAGGATAGCCATACCAGGAGGCAAAGCCGCTAAGGTCGCTCTCGCGGACGGCGACGGTCGGAGCGGCGCCGGCCTTGCCGTGGCCCTGCCCGGGTTTTGGAGGGGTGGGTAGCTGCATGACCACGCGGCTGCGGCGATGACATCCGGTGAGCAATGCAAGCAGGCACGCAAGCGCGCCGATGCGACACAGCAACGTCTTGGGAGATTGCCAAGCCATAAAGGCCATGCGGACAAGAATGTTCGATTGTATAACCTTGTGAGTCGACAGCGCCACTGCCCTGTTCATCTTTTCTTTACACGCCAAAGCGCCATCCGGCATACTGGGGAACTATGGAACTCCCTCCAAAACTATGGTTCAAGCTGCAACGGTTGAAAGCGTCCTTGCGTTCGGTCTTTGGGCAGAAGGAAGAAAAGTATGATACCGGCCTGCGCATGTGCCCCTCGTGCCGGGCGCTGATTGACCGCAACGCCTCGACCTGCCCTCTGTGCGGCGTCAATGTGCGCGCGCCGCGCTCCCGGCCGAGCAGCTCGCCGGGGCGCGTGATGGGCGGCATCATTCCTGTGCCCGGCACAGCAAATTCCATTATCATTGCGTTCACAATTCTCATCTATATCATTTCCTGGGTGATGACACAGCGCGCGGCCTCAGCGGCCTTGCAGTCCGCGCCCGCATTT
>DASZAE010000038.1:0-3208 GCA_035945515.1 Terriglobia bacterium | reverse complement strand
GCATGTTGGTGCGGTCCCAATCGACGCCCGCCATAAAGTCGTAGCAGACCATCGGGATTCCAACCTTGCCCAGCGCCTCAATGGCGGCGATATAATTTTCAATCTCTTCGTCGCGTCCCGGAAGGCCCAGCTTGATCTTATCGGCGGGCACTGGGTGGCTTTCGATCCCGGCGATCTTCAGTCCGGCGGCTTCGTAATCCGCTTTGATCTTTGCTACCGTATCCACATATTGAGCGCGCGGAACGCGGCTTAGCGCGCCCGCCGTGCCCGCAATAGCGTGCGTCACGCCAATCTGCTCGGAGAGTTTGACCCGGTGCGGGTTCTCGTCGCCCCAGATGAGGCAGATGGTGATTTTCTTCCCGTCCTGCGGGCCCCCGTTTTGTCCAGCGTGGCCCATTCGGCCAGGACGCGGGCGAGCCTCTGGCGCGCCTATGGAAGTTTCAGACGCCACAGTGGCCGCCGCAGCCGCCAGCATTCCCTGCATGTACTCGCGCCGGCTCAGTTTAGACATGGTTTATTCCTCCTCGCCGGCCGCGTCCGCGCGGCGGCGCGAAACATCGTAGCCCAGCTCCTTAGAGATTTTCAATCCCGTTTCCGCCACCAGCGGAGCGATCTGGCGGAGGCGCGCCATCGGCATCCGCACCGTGGGGCCGGTAACGCTGAGGCTGGCGCTGACCGCGCCCGTATGGTCCCACACCGGCGCGGCAACGCAGCGGATGTGCGGCTCATTCTCTTCCAGGTCGCAGGCGTGGCCGAGCCGCCTCACCCGCTGCAACTGGGCCTGCAATTCGGAAATGCTGCCCACCGTGTTGGGCGTGTAGCGCCTGAACTCAATCTTCTCAAGAATCTCAGTTTGCTCAGGCTCGGGAAGATAAGCCAGCAGGATTTTGCCCACCGCGGTCGAGTGCAGCGCCACCGATCGCCCGATCTTGGAATGAATACGCAGAGGCTCGGGCGAATCCAGCTTCTCCACATAAACGGCCGAGATGCCGTGCAGCACGGTCAGGTGCACCGTCTCGCGCGTCTGACGGTTGATTTCCTGAAGATAAGGCAAGCCGGCCCGCCGGATGTCAAGCCGCGAAAGGGCTGCCTGGCCGAGGCCAACACACGCAATGCCCAGTTGATAGCCTGCCGCGTCGTCGTAGGTCAAAAAGCCGGCGTTCTCAAGATTCACCAGAAAGCGATGCACGGTGCTGACCGGCAGCCCCGAAAGCTTAACCACCTGCGAGGCGGTAAGGCCCGTGTCGGACTTCGCAAAAAGAGCAAGCAGTTCTAGCCCGCGCTGCAAGGCCGTAATCTCGTAGTTTCGCTTGCCCGTGGTCTTCATAGGATTCTCTCCGTCCGCCAGCCAGTGAAAACTAAGATTATCAAGCGAAAACCCGTCAGCCGCAAGCGGGCCGTCGCGCCGCAGTGTAGCGCGCAGGGTTTGCTTTTCGAAACTTTGGGTACTTCTAATTTTCGATTTCTAAGCTCCGCCATGAGACTTTTGAGACGAATGAGACGACTATTATTAGAAACATTGATTCTAAACAACTTCTTGGGTTCGTTCCGTGAATTTGGAGTGCGGGAGCGTGCTCCCGCTGTATTCCGCCGAAAGCTTGCTTCCGGCGCCCCGTTCCCGGTGGGGGCAAGCCCCCTCCGTTTCAAAGCGGCAGCAAGCTGCCGCACTCCATAAATCTATCGGGTTACTACGAGATTTTCGAGACAATTGAGACAGTTTTATTAGAAACATTGATCCTAAATAACTTCTTGGGTTCGTTCCGTAAATTATGATTATCAAGCTTGCTCCGGCAGAGATGGGCGGGCGTGGTCTGATCAGGTAGTTCTCGCCGAGATCCCTCACCCGGCTCGCGGAGTTTATCCTGAGCGGAAATGCCGGGATTCTTCGCTTCGCTCAGAATGACAAGCGAAGGGCTCGCCACCCTCTCCCGTGGGAGTCTGTGGGACAACTAACTTTGCCGACGAAGAATCAATAAGTTACAAGGGTTGCTTCATCCGTAAGTTGTTGATTCTAGGTTCGACCTCCGAGTTGTCCCACAGACTCCCCCGTGGGGGGGAGAGGGTGCCCGACGAAGGAGGGCGGGTGAGGGGAACGGCACCGGAGCAGTCTTGATATTCATCCCGTAATTTTTTTGTGCGCTTCGCCTCTTCCTTCCGCCGTTTTCTAATCTTTGGAGGCTCACTGTAGCGGCGGCCTCTGGCCGCCGGTTTTTAAAAAGTAAAGACCGGCGGCCAGAGGCCGCCGCTACAACTACAAGCCGCAGAGTTTTAACCATGGCGGTCTGCGCCACAAAGCCATTATCCACTCTGAGATTTTTGAGACAAATGGGACGGTTCGCAAGCCGCATCGCCGCCTCCGAAAATTAGAAATGCTGATTCTAAAGGACCCCTAGGGTTCGTTCCGTGATTTTTTATGCGTTCGCCAATTCTAAGGTAGCGCCGCCGTCTCGGCGGCATTTGCCGGCAAGATGCCGGCGCTACGGAAGCCTCTCTGTAGCGCAGACCGCCGCCTTTGCGGTCTGCGGCCTTTGAATGCGCAAAAAACCGCAGACCTTAAATACGGAGGCCTGCGCTACAAAAAGCCTATCACGCCATGCTGAGAATTTTGAGACAAATGGGATAAATGGGACGTTTTTTCGCTGGGCAGACCTAACGGTAGCGGGGACGATCGCGTGACAAACCCCAGACCTTTTGAGCAGCCTGCGGAGAGGGATTGTAGTACGATAAGGCGATTACTTATTGAGGATTATAGTGACAATTGTTTCTGTAGCGGCGCTCTCTGAGCGCCGAAAACCGGCGTCCAGAGGGCGCCGCTACAATATTTGTTGTCACTATAATCCTCAATTAGCAGATCATCAATTTCAAGGTTGCCTTGAACATGCTCGAAACGATGACGGCTGCGGCCGATGCAGTGAGCGCCGAAGGAGTGAGCAAGCATTTTGATACGGTGACGGCGGTCGACCAGTTGTCGCTCCATATCAAGCGCGGCGACCTTTTTGGATTGCTCGGTCCGAACGGCGCGGGCAAGACCACCACCCTGCGCATGATTATGAGCGTGATTATCCCGGACGACGGCCACGTGCGCGTCTTCGGCGAGACCCACCCTGACCGCGTGCAGAATATGATCGGCTATCTGCCCGAGGAGCGCGGCCTGTATCCGCGCATGAAGGTGCTGGACGTTCTGGTGTTTCTGGCGGCGCTCAAGGGC
>DASZAE010000037.1:0-10193 GCA_035945515.1 Terriglobia bacterium | reverse complement strand
GGCTGCTTTATGGCATTGACCGGTTGGCTGGGTTTGAATTCCGCTGGCGCCATCCTATTCGCAGGCGCGCATCCGGTCCGCGTGCCGCTGATTGCCATCAATACGCTGCTCGCCGCGGGCGCAGCCGCTGGAACCGCCGCGTTGATTACACGCAGCCGCTTTGGAAAGCCCGATGCGTCACTCAGCGCCAACGGCTGGGTAGGAGGGTTAGTGGCAAGCAGCGCCGTCTGCGTCTCGTTTGCGCCCGCCTTGGCGGTGATGACGGGAATCGTTGCAGGGGCGCTGGTCGCGTTCTCCGTTGAGTGGCTCGAAACCAAAGCGGCGGTGGATGATCCTGGCGGCTCTATTTCGGTTCACGCCGTATGCGGCATTTGGGGCCTCCTGGCGGTTGGCCTGTTTTCCGGTTTGCCCGGCCAGGGGCTGGCGCAAGTGATTGGAGTGGCCACGCTCATCGGCTTCGTGCTGCCGATGACTTATGTTTTGAACTGGCTTTTGAACAGGGTCTTTCCTCAGCGCGTGGCGGTGGAGGGCGAGCGGCAAGGCATGGATCTGCACGAACTCGGCGCGGGCGCGTACCCTGAGTTTGTCACCCACGATGAATTTACGCAGTGGTGAAGCGCGATTTTGATCTGTAGCGGCGGCCTCTGGCCGCCGGTTTTTAGAAATTAAAGACCACTGAGCGGGATGAGATTCCGTCGCTAATGAGGTTTTATGTTAGATTCCGCAAAGATCATGACGTTCGTTCCGACGCGAGACCCGAAGATGGCCAAAGGGTTTTACCAAGGCATCCTGGGGTTGCACTTGATGAGTGAAGATTCATTTGCCGTGGTGTTTGACGCCCACGGCATTATGCTGCGCGTGACGAATGTTCGGGAGTTTAAGCCCAATCCATTCACCATTCTGGGGTGGGAAGTGCCAGATATTGGGAAGGCTACGGCGGACTTGAGAGAGCGGGGAGTCAGTTTCGAGCGATACGATGGGATGAAACAAGATTCCATCGGCATCTGGACGGCGTCGGACGGCGCTAAAATAGCTTGGTTTAAGGACCCGGATGGAAATGTATTGAGCATCACAGAATTCGCGTAGCCGCCCCGCGTATACCTAACCCCAATACTGTTCACTTAGGGGATGGCGCTCAAAATTTACGCACGTGTCTTTCTGAGCGTAGCGAAGAATCTGCTTTTTCTGCATTGATTTACAAGCAGATGCTTCGCGGAGTTTACCCTGAGCCAAATGCCGGGATCCTTCGCTCCGCTCAGGATGACGAGCGAAGGGCTCAGCATGACATTCATCGTCGATTGCGGCTGCGCACTGCGCTACGCGCTTAAGTAAACAGTGTTGGGTTGAAACCCCGCCCCTCTTACGAGTAGTCGCTTCATGAATAATCCGGGCGAGCGGGTAGCCACTGCACGATATATGTGCCGTGGCTACCCGCCCTATACCCCGCCTTCAGCAAAAACTTGCGCGGTGAAAGCCTGGATGCGCGCTCCGCGCTTCCAGGCGTCTTGGGCAAGACCGGCTTTCACGCAAGTCTGATCGAGGAACTTTGCGCGGTCCCACTGCCATTCGGTGGCCACTTGGGGCAGAAGCAATCCATGCCGCATTCCCTGCGAGATCAGGAGGCCGTGCACGCCCACCTCGATGTCTTCCGGGCGGATATCCGCGAGGGGTGAAAGGGCAGAGACTTCAATTTGCAGGCGAGGCACTTCTTCGGGCAGCACAGGGTCAAACCGCGAATCGCTGAGAGCCGCGCTAATCGCGCACTCATACACGGTTTGATAGAGAGGGTGGGAAGATTCAACGCGGCCAACACAACCTCGTAGCGCGCCGCCTACGTGGAGAGTTACGAATGCCCCGCCCGGACGCGCCACGGAAGGGGGCATTTCAGCCGGCGGCGGAAGGTTCTGCAGCCGGATTTTTTCTTCAAGGGCCCGCCGCGCAGTGCGCAACAAGAGTTGCTGGTCAGCTTCAGTGAGCGGCGACATCTTTCTTGGCCTCCGGCTTGGCCTCGCCGCCGCGGATCACCACCATGCGCGGTGGCGCTCCCGCCTCCGCGCCCGATTCTTTATCCAGCGTCTCGATCCTGCGCCAATAGCTCCAGAAATATTGCGCAGCCGAATGCAAGGCAAACCATATCACAAGCCACAGAAGCACCTGCCCCAGAATATCGAAGCGGGGAAAGCGGGGCACCAGGGCGATCACCGTAATAGCGATCACCTCGAAGACCATCTTGGTCTTGCCCAGCTCCGACGCCGAAATCACCGCGCCTTCGGCCGCCGCAATCGCGCGCAGCCCTGAAACCGCAAACTCGCGTCCAATAATAATCACTACAATCCAGGCGGGAATCAAATGCAGTTCCACCAGCGAAATAAACGCGGCGGAGGTGAGCAGCTTATCGGCGATGGGGTCGAGCAGGATGCCCAGGCGCGAGACTTGCCCGTTCCGGCGCGCGAGATAGCCATCCAGCAGATCGGTAACCGCCGCGACAAGGAAGACCGCGACCGCCCACAGGTCCATGTTCGGACCTTTTGTGAGCAGCAGCGCGACCAGCAGGGGAACGAAAAAAATCCGCAACAAGGTAAGCGAATTGGGAAGACTCATGTACCGCTGAATAGCAGACTCCCTGTAGCTCTTGGACCAAAAGGGGTAAAGCGCGATGATCCATCCACAAAGCGGGCGCTTCGGGAACCAACGCGACATATACGATCCGGGGCACCCCTGACGCCACTATAACGAGGCGGCCACCTCAAGTCAATCGCGGTGCGATTTTTGAGTTGTAGCGGCGGCCTCTGGCCGCTGGCCTTTACTATTAAAAACCGGCGGCCAGAGGCCGCCGCTACAATTGAACAACTCCTTTCGTGCTGCGATTCACAATTACGGTTACGTATTCTTTGTGCCAGGAACCCGTCACTCGGCTCTGCCGGGAGATATTTACTTTTTCATTGACGCCTTTGCAAAGGCCGGGATAAGATCGTGCTGTTTCTAAATTCTGGAGGGGAGACTCCCATGCGAAATCGCAGTTGCTATGTGCTTCTCTTGCTGGCTATTTTTTGCTCAATCGCAACCCTTCGCGCCAGCGATATGCTTTACACTTCAGCCTCAGCCTTCGACGCCGCCACGCACGGCGACCAGCTCGTTACTTTTGCCGCCCCAAGCTCCACGACTTTCACGAGTTACAGCCCAACCTATACTGACCCGGTCACCGGAACGGGATTTACCATCGCTGCCGGCGCAATCAACGTGACCGGGAAGGACTACTATGGAACGGGCACGTATCCTGAAGATTTCCTGATCGAGGCGTCCAACGCCATTGCCGTGACGAACCTTCTCACCGTGACTCCGCCCGCAGGGGACAGCGCCATTGCCTTTGACATTGGATCCTTCTTCAGCCCCGGGTCGTTCCTGGTCACGCTTTCCGACGGCACGGCCTATACGATCTCCGCCCCGGGATTCAGCAACCTCGGCTTCTTCGGTTTTACGAGCACGAGCGGCATTAGTTCAATTAGTTTTGCCACGGCGATCAACCAGAGTTTTGTCATGGGTGACGCGACAATCGGCCAAGCTGGCGCCACGCCGGAGCCCGCTTCCGTCGTGCTGTTCGTTAGCGGAGCGATGCTCCTCCTGCTGATGGGGTTCTTCCACAAGCGTTCTGCGGCGATGCCGTCGGCCCGCTCGTAGAAGCTTCCGGGCCATGATGTGATCAGGATCCCTCCGCGGATTTCGATAAAATTCCGTTAAGGCGGGGTATGTAACGGCCCGCCCTCTCGATGTTGCCACCAGCCCGCAACACAGAAGTAGGGGCGGCTTTACGCCGCCAATTGGCGAGGTAAACTCGCCGCTACTCTCGCCAAACTGACATATAAACGAAACTTGGCAAAAATCACGTTCTTACCCCCGAATGCGATATACTTGCGAACTTACTGACCTTTGTCAGCAACATGAGCAGATAATGCGATTTCTTGTGGCGCCGTGCGGCTGTAGCGGCGGGCAAAGCCTGTAAGGGGCCGCCGGTCTTTATTATCTAAAACCGGCGGCCAGAGGCCGCCGCTACAGCCGTAGTTTTCACACAAACTCTAAAGAGCAGCGATACAAAGCCGGCAATGACGCCGGGGCGGCGGCGCTACTATTGAGAAGACTGGAACAAGGAGAATTACACAATCCTATGCAAAACCTGATTGTAGGGATTGACGTGGGCGGAACGAAGATTGCCGGCGGCTTGATGACGCCCCAGGGGCGGCTGGTCGAAACTACGGTGCTTCCGACGCACGCCGAAGGCGGAGTGAAGCGCAGCTTCCTCCAAGTCAGGCGCGTGGTCGAGCGGCTGATCCGCCGCGCGAACGGGAAGCGGAACGTCCAAGGCATCGGCATCTGCTCGCCGGGCGCGCTGGATTCGGAGACGGGCATGATCATTAACGCCCCGAACATGCCGGGATGGGAAACCTTGCGGCTGGCCGCCGAGGTAGAGCGGATTTTCGGTTTGCCGGCGCGCGTGGAAAACGATGCTAACGCGGCGGGACTTGCAGAAGTCCTTTTCGGCGCCGGGCGGGGCCGCAAGAACGTGTTTTATGTCACCGTTTCAACGGGCATCGGCACTGGGATTATCATCGACGGAAAGGTCTACCACGGACACAAGGGCGTCGCGGGCGAAGGCGGCCACGTGTGCATCGACTACAAGAGTCCTTACCGTTGCGGGTGCGGCACGCTTGGCTGCATTGAGGCGCTGGCCTCAGGACCCGCGATCGTCCGCCGCGCCCTCGTCGAGCTTGAGCAGCAGTACGTTGTGCCCAGCGCGCTGCGCGATTGCGGCGACGCGATTACACCGGAAATGATCGCCGATGCCGCGCGCAAGGGCGATGAAATCGCCCAAAAGGTCCTGGATGAGACGGGCTTCTTCCTCGGCGTGTGGCTGGGCGGAATGATTTCCCTGCTCGACCCCGATGCGATTGTGATTGGCGGGGGCGTGGCGCGGATCGGCAAGCCCCTCTTTACCAAAATCTCTGGCACTATCGTTCACTACACCATTAACCCTCGAATCGCCTCCAAAATCCCAATATTGCCCGCTAAACTGCAACAAAACGTGGGCATCTATGGCGCGGCCGGATTATTCTTGAGCAACGGCGCAAACTCCGAAGCAGGGAAATGATTCCAGGCCGGTCGCTCCTCCGCCCATCTCGCCTTCATCGTGTACGGCCCTCCTCTGTCTTTTCTGTGGGTGTTCGCGCTAAGCTAGTGAAGGGTCCGAGCAGCCGGCGCGGGCTTGAAGATGTATGTTTCACGTGAAACATCGTCTCGTTTGTCTCAAATTTCTCATTGTGGGCTTCAAGGCTATGTTTCACGTGAAACATCGTCTCGTTTGTCTCAAAAATCTCATTGTGGCTGATATATTGGATGAGGCGCCGTCTGTAATTCCGAGCTTTATGCCGCGCGCCGGGGCGTTGCCGGGCAGGAGGCACTATGGAATTCTTGAAAGAAAGCATTCTCGCTCTTTTGATTCAGACTTCCACCAATATGCCGCCGGACGTGCGGCAGGCGATGGCGTGGGCGCTCCAGCAGGAGAATCCCGCGACGCAGGCGGGGCAGGCGCTGAGCATCATTGGCGAGAATATTGATATGGCCTTCGAGAACGAGGGCGCCATCTGCCAAGACACGGGCTTTCCAACTTTCGAAATCAAGACGCCGGTGGGCGTGAATCAGATGGCCATGAAGCGGCAAATCCTCGACGCCGTGGTTGAGGCGACCCAGCGCGGCAAGCTCCGGCCGAATTCGGTAGACGCAATTACCGGCAAAAACAGCGGCAATAACCTGGGCGCCGAGATGCCAGTGATGCACTTTGAGCAGTGGGAGCAGGACGAAATTGAAGTGCGTCTGATTCTAAAAGGCGGCGGCTGCGAGAACAAGAACATCCAATACTCCGTGCCTTGCACGCTCGATCACTTGGGCCGGGCCGACCGCGACCTAGAGGGCGCGCGCAAGTGCATCCTGCACTCCGTCTGGCAGGCGCAGGGCCAGGGATGCGCTCCGGGCGCCATCGGCGTCTGCATTGGCAGCGACCGCGCGCACGGATACGATCTTGCCAAGCAGCAGCTTTTTCGCCCGCTTGACGATGTAAACCCAAACCCGCAGCTTGCCGAGCTTGAGCGCACCGTTATGGAGGAAGCCAACAAAATCGGCGTGGGCACGATGGGCTTTGGCGGGAAGGCGTCATTGATCGGGTGCAAGATCACGGCAGCGAACCGGCTGCCCGCGAGCTTCTTTGTCTCCGTGGCCTACGACTGCTGGGCGTTTCGCCGCCTCGGCGTGAGGCTTGACGCCAAAAACGGCGCCATCCTCAAGTGGCTCTACCGGGACCCAAACCGCCCCGTCGAACGCCTGATTGCCCAAGGAACTGGCTTCAAGCTGACCGGGCGCGAAGTGCAAATTGAGCCCCCGCTGAGTGAAGAAAAGGTGCGGGCGCTAAAGGTGGGGGATTTTGTGGTGATCAACGGGCCGCTGCTCACCGGGCGGGACGCGCTGCATCATTACCTGCTCCACCATGACCCGCCCACGGACTTGCGGGGCCAAATCCTTTATCATTGCGGTCCGGTGATGATGAAAGAGGGAACGCCGCCGAACCAGCACTGGCGCGTGATGGCCGCCGGCCCCACCACCAGCATCCGCGAGGAGCCTTACGAAGCGGACGTGATCAAGAAATACGGGCTGCGGGGCGTCATGGGCAAAGGCGGCATGGGCAAGAAAACGCTCGCGGCGCTCAAGGAATATGGCGCGGTCTATTTCCATGCCATCGGCGGCGCGGCGCAATATTACGCGCGCTGCCTACCGCGCGTGACTGGCGTGGACTTGCTCGACGAGCTGGGCGTCCCCGAAGCCATGTGGCGCTTCGAGGCGCGCAACTTCCCCGCCATTGTCACGATGGACGCGCGCGGCAATTCGCTGCACGAGCATGTGGCCGCCGCTACCGGCATCGATCTGGAAAAAGTGGGCATGGGCGGAGGCTAGGTGTGAGTGGCAGGCGCTAAGTATACGTGACGCCATAAGTCGTCGGCGCCTGATTCTGTAGCGACGGGCAAAGCCAATGACCGTCGCTAATTTATGGCGCTCTGTATAGCGAGAGAGTTGTATCCGAATCTGACGGAGCTGAAGATCCGCTCCTCTCCGCTTTCACTGTGTCTTCCTCATGCGTGATTTTCCAGAATTAGGACACTTTCGTGAGGAGGGCGAGTATCAAACAAGGGCTGCTCGCGCTTCTTGCGGGTACTATACGTAACGCCATAAGTCGGCGACGCCTGATTCTGTAGCGGCGGCCTCTGGCCGCCGGTCTTTACTATTAAAATCCGGCGGCCAGAGGCCGCCGCTACAGCATAGTTACTGCTTTATTCGTAGCGCAGCGCAATCATCGGGTCGACCTTTGCGGCCCGCCGCGCAGGGAGGTAGCCGGCGAGCGTGGCTGATTCGCCGGCGCCCTCGAATCCGGCGCGTCTGTATGCCGATGAGACGGCGACGATTGGGCTGAATCAAATGGCCGCAGAGTTAAAAAGCAACTCTGTGCTTGTACCTTGCTGCCTGCTTTCTTCGGCGCGCGAGCCCAGCAAGCGCGATCAGGCCCGTTCCGAAGAGCAATAAGGAGGCAGGCTCGGGCGTTGCGCTTGAAGCTTGCGTCAGGAATACGCCGGAAGCCGAGGTGTAAGTAACACCAGCGGGAAGCGTAAAGCTGATGGATTCGGTGTTGTAATAATCACACGAAACATCGTAGCCGAAGGTGCAATTCAAGCCGAGCTCCAACGGGAGTGTGGGATCCGGGCCGGTCAATGGAAGCACGCCGTCAATGATAGTGCTGTTGGCCGTGTCTGCAATGATGCTGACGCTCGCCCAGCCGCCGCCTGTTCCGGCGCCGGCGCCGCCAGGCACGCCGTGAGACGAGGACCACACAGCCGAAGCGTTGGCCAGGGGGCTTCCGGGCGCTCCGGCAAAGTACAGATACGCTCCAACGTTAGTCCCATTATTGCCATTGGCGCTGGCCAGACTACCATCAAGTTTCCATTGAACCCCGATATCGGTAATAGTCGAGTTCGTCGCGCCCGGGATGTTAAATGTGAGCGTATCCTCCATCCATGCCTCTGATACGCCATTGCCGCCTGCGAAGCCTAGCAAGTTGCTGCTGCCGGAGACTCCCATAGAACCTGTCGCAAGGTTGGCATAGGCATTCGAGTTGGCAAATATTGCGCCTTGGGGGTTGGCTGAGTTGGTGGCGGCAATCCCCAGCGTCGCCGATGTGAGTGAAGGGGTTGTTGGGACCGTATCGAACGTTGCGCAGCATCCCCCGAAGTTATTCTCTTGCGTGCCGCCTGGAATGTTATAGACGGCAAAATTGCTGCCATAACTTTCACTGCCTCCGACTTGCAAAAAGCCCTGCTGGGAATTGCCTGCGGCGTCTGCGGTGGAGGAAACATTGACGCTCCACGTCGTGATATTGTTTGCCGAGGCGGAGTGCGGCGCCAGTATTGCGAGCATGAGCGCCACGAGAGCGGCGGTAACGCCCCTTTTTGAAAAACTACCAAGACCTTCGATTGTTCTTACCATTTTTATTTCCCCCGTTTTTGGAATGAAGTGCCCGTGCCCGAAAGCACGGGTTCAAACTACATAAGGCCGCGCCACCCTCCAGGCGACAGATTCCCCCAAAATGCCGACAGGATGACGCCGCTACACGAAGTCGCGCCATTTTTACTAGAGAAGCGTGTACGGCTTTGTCATTGACAACCAATCGCCGCACACACTACGATTTGCGGTAGGTCAACGCCCCTCATGGTAAAAGCTATGGCCCAACGAACAGAGGCTATGCGAGGAGAATATAAAATGTCCTTAAGGCAAGCCTCAAAATTTATAAAATCTTCTCAAAAGTGCTCATGAGCGACGAAGCGCCCTATTTCTATGAGTTCGGGCCCTTCCGTCTCGACCCGCTCAAGCGACTGCTCACCTGCAACGGCGAAACCGTGCCGCTTACCTCCAAGGCGCTCGAAACGCTCTTGATGCTCGTTCAAGAAAGCGGCAAAACCGTCGAGAAGGAACTACTGATGGGCCGCGTTTGGGGCGAGACCATCGTTGAGGAGAACAATCTTACTCAGGCCATCTACACGCTGCGCAAGGCTCTCGGAAAAGACTCGGACCAGGGCCAGTATATTGTTACAGTTCCCAGACAGGGCTACCGGTTTGCAGGCAATGTGAAGAGGCTTTCTTCTGCCGCGCCCGTGCCGGGGGAAAACGGGAATCAGGCGTCTGCGTTGGCCGTCACAGTGAATTCGGCGTCTGAATTAACCGTGGGCGGTTCGCCGGCAGAAGATCCAACGCTCGGCAAAATGCTGGCTGTGCCTGCCCGCTTCAGTCCGGCATGGATAGTAGTGATTGGGGCGGTTGCCGTTCTGCTCGCAGGGGTTCTGGTAGTGCGGCAGACACACATGGCAGGACCACTATTGAAGCGGAGCGCAAAAAAAGCAACGCCGCCGGCGCCACGCCAGATGCTTGCCGTTCTTCCCTTTGATAATCTTACCGGAGACGCGAGCCAGGACTATCTGAGCGACGGGTTGACCCAAGAGATCATCACACAGCTTGGCCGTGTTGATCCAAATCATCTGGGAATTATCGCCTGGACCTCCGTCGCTCGTTACAAAGACGGACAGGCGGAAACGCATCAGATCGCGGCCGAGCTGGGCGTGGATTATATCCTTGAAGGCAGTGTGCGCCGGTCGAACGATCTCGTGAGGATATCCGCGCAACTTGTTAGGGCTTCAGACCGAACGGAGATCTGGGCGAGCGACTTTGAGCGCCCGCTCCATGAAATTCTTGCTCTTCAGATGGATGTTGCCAGTGGCGCGCAGAAGGCCATTTCGGAAAGGCTGGGACTCACTCCGTTCACCCTTGCAACCCGGCGTTCTCCCACCAATCCGGAAGCCTATGACGCCTACCTGCGCGGCCTCTACTTCCTTAACCGGCGAGACGCGGCCGGCCTGCAAAACGGGATTGCAAGCTTCACCCGCGCCATCCAGGAAGAGCCTTCTTATGCGGAAGCTTACGCTGGGGCTGCTGACTGTTATCTGCTGCTTGCCATGGAGGGTTGGGACTCACAGCGCGACGTAGCGGAAGCGAGAACAGCGGCTCAAAAGTCCGTGGCCATCGATGATTCTCTTGCAGGCGGGCACACG
>DASZAE010000036.1:0-9229 GCA_035945515.1 Terriglobia bacterium | reverse complement strand
AATTCAACACGTGGAATTTAGCCCCGGCCAGGCCCGCGCTCTTGCCCGCGTAAGCTTCGAGGATGAAGGCGTCAGTGAAAACTATCGAATCGTTTTGCAAAAGAAGTACGGGGATTGGACTGTGGCCAGCGTATGGCTCACGATGCAGGACGAAGGCGCGGCTGAGCCGCAGGAGTCGCCAGCCAGTAAGCCGCCGGAGGGGCTTACTCAAAGAAAGGCGGTGAAGAAATGAGCGCGAGGCCAAGAACATTCTCGCGTGGCCGGGCCTTGGATTTTGCGCTTATTCTTCTGTTCACCCCCCTCGCCTTCGGGCAAGCGCCGCCACCGGCTCACAGTAGCGTCGCGTTGATTTCGGAAGAGAGCGCGATTCATCCCGGCCAGCAAATTTTGCTGGGACTGCATTTCACACTTGAGAGCGGTTGGCACACTTACTGGATTAATCCAGGTGATTCGGGGCAAGCAGCGTTTGTCCGCTGGCAACTTCCTCCGGGATGGCAATCCGGCCCTCTCCTATGGCCTGTGCCTAATCGCATCCCAGATCACTCGATGGTGGACTACGGATATGAAAACGATGTCGTGTTGATCGCGCCTGTCCGTGCGCCGGCTAATCTGACTATCGGCCGGACAGTTAATATGCGGGCGTCCGTCGAATGGCTTGTCTGCCGTGATGTCTGCGTCCCAGCACAAGCTACGGTTGATTTGCCTTTGCCGGTAATTGCAGGGACCGGGGTGGCCTACTCGCGCTGGCGCGATTTAATAGAAAAGGCTCGGGCAGAAATTCCAACGCCCGCGCCAAAGAGCTGGAAAATCGAAGTGGGTTCAGAGCGTGGCCACTTTATCGTTCAGATCGATACAGGCCGGCGGCAGACAGCAATGGGCTTCTTTCCCCTTGATCCTAATCAGGTTAATAACACGATCGAGCCGGTGATTTCTCCCTACGCGCGAGGTATTCGGGTCGTTCTGACCAAGTCAGATCAACTTACCGGCCAGATTCCTAGGTTCAAAGGCGTGCTGGTGGAAGCCCCCGGACGCGCGTATACCTTCAGCGCCCCTGTCGTCGCGGTTCCATCGAATCATGCGAAATAGCGGCCCTGGCTGGTGAAATTTGAGGATTACAATTAGGGTGACTCCCGGCTTTCGATGAAGAAGAAACTTTCTCATTTCGACTCTGCGGGGCGCGTGCGGATGGTGGACGTTTCTGCCAAGCCGGAGACTGTCCGCGAGGCGATTGCCGAGGCCAGCGTCAAGATGAACGCCGCGACGCTCAAGGCTCTATCGCGCAATCCGAAAGGCAATCCGCTTGAAATCGCGCGCATCGCAGGCATTGCGGCAGCCAAGAAAACGGCCAATCTCATTCCCCTTTGCCACACGCTGCTGCTCAGCCATGTTGATGTGGAGACTCGTTTGATTCGCGGTGGAGTTTTGATCACTTCCACCGTCCGGTCCACCGGCCCGACCGGCGTTGAAATGGAGGCGCTTACCGCTGCCGCGGTCGCCGCCCTTACGGTCTACGATATGTGCAAGGCGCTCGATCATGGAATCGAGATTACCGCCTTACGCCTTATTGAGAAATCCGGGGGCAAGAGCGGCAAATATGTGCGGAGAGCGGCAAGATAAGAGTGCTTCTCAGGCCTTTACACGCAAAGAGGATGGATCAACGAAGGTAAAGAGCAAGCTTAAGCAACCTGCGCCTCGTGTCAAAATTCTGGTCACGAGCGATTCGAGCGCGCGCGGCGAAAGGCCAGACGCCTCCGGCCCCGCGCTGCGCGCCGTGTTCGAAGCGCGCCACTGGCACGTAGTTGCGTGCCAAGTGCTGCCCGACGATCTCGCCACCGTGCGCACGCAACTGATTGTCTGGGCAGATGTTAACGATTGTGATGTCATTGTCACCTGCGGCGGCACCGGACTTGGCCCGCGCGATATTACCCCTGAGGCGACGCGCGCCGTGATCGAAAAGGAAGTGCCGGGCCTCGCGGAGTTGACCCGGGCTGAAGGCGTCAAGAAAACGCGCCGCGCCGCGCTGTCCAGGGGGGTGGCCGGAATTTGCAAAGGGAAATTGATTGTCAACCTTCCCGGCAGCCCGCGCGGGGCCTGCGAGTCGCTCGAAAGCGTCATCGATATCCTTCCTCACGCCATTGACATCTGCCAAGGCCGCACTGAACACAAGCAAAACGGTTAAAAACAGAATTGACTGGACTGACGGAAATGCCACCTTGCCGGGCTTTCAGGAGGGTGTAAACACCGCTCCACGGAAGCAGCCGAATCCGAACCCAAAATGGGGTAGTGTCCTAAAATCACTTGAGAAACCGCCGCCTTCATATCGCGGTGAACCTCCAAGAGCCTTTCTGTGGCCCGGAAGGAATTCCCGTCTCATAGATGCTCAATAATTATAAAGTTGACTGCCTACTGAGCCCTGATAAAATTTCCGATTATGTCCACACCCGCGTTTGAGGAGGCGTTCGAGAAGGTCAGCAGACTTGCCGCAACGTTTCAAGCCAACGAACGCCACTACCAGTCCCCGGATTACCAGGAGGCTGAAGCCCGCAAGGACTTCATCGATAAGTTCTTCATCGCGCTTGGCTGGGACGTGAACCACGATCGGCAAACCAACCCCTATGAGCAGGAAGTCAAAGTGGAGCCGTCCGTCCAGGCTGGCGGTCAACGCCGCGCTGACTATGCTTTTCACATCGCCCCGACCTACCGTGAAGTCCGCTTCTTCGTCGAAGCCAAGAAACCCTACGGCGATATCGCCACCGCCGAGAACTACTTCCAGACCATCCGCTACGGCTGGAACAGCGAGACGCCTTTGGCTGTGCTAACCGACTTCAGCCAATTTCATGTTCTCGACTGCCGTTTCAAGCCTGACCTCGACACGGCTTCAAACCGCTGCATTGCCAAATACCACTACAGCGAATACACCGACCGGAAGAAGTTCGCCGAAATCTACTGGCTATTCTCCCGTGAGGCAGTAGCTGACCGCTCGCTGGAGAAGCGCACCAAGGAGCTGCCCAAGCCGCGTGGGAAAGCCGTCCAACGCGGTCTTTTCCCCGGCGGCTATCAGAACATTGACGAATCCTTCCTCAAGGAACTCGATGAATACCGCAACGCCCTGGCCCGCGCCTTCAAGAATGAGAACCGGGCCCTCAACAGTGAAACGCTCACCGAACTGACCCAGCGCGCCCTTGACCGCCTCGTCTTTCTCCGTTTTCTCGAGGATAAGGGCATCGAACCCCAGCGCCTCGTGGACAAGTTTGGCGAGAAAGGCACAGCTTGGGAGGACTTCATCGCCGCCAGCCGCCGTCTCGACAGCATCTACAACGGCATCGTCTTCAAGCGCCACGATATTCTGGATGACGGCGGATTCCAAGTGGACGACAACGCTTTTGCTAACATCTGCGAGAGCCTCGCGCACGTCAATTCGCCTTACGACTTCAATTACATCCCCATCCACATCCTGGGCTCGATATACGAACGCTTTCTCGGCAACGTTATCGTCGCCACTGACAAACGCGTTCGCGTCGAGCCAAAACCTGAGGTTCGCAAGGCAGGCGGCGTCTACTACACCCCAGAGTATATCGTCCGCTACATCGTCGAGAACACCGTTGGCAAACTCATTGCGGGCAAGACACCAGACCAAATCGCAGAGATGCGCTTCGCCGATATCGCGTGCGGCAGCGGCTCGTTCCTGCTGGGCGTCTTCGACTTGCTGTTGGCATATCACGGCCACTATTACAACGGCAACCCTAAGAAGGCCCGCAGAGGCGATTGTATCAACCGTGAGGGTAGACTTTACCTTTCGCTCGGAAAGAAACGCGAAATCCTGCTCAATAACATCTATGGCGTGGACATTGATGCTCAGGCCGTCGAGGTCTGCCAACTCTCTCTCTTCTTGAAACTCCTCCAGGAAGAGACGGAAGCCAGCACCCATCAATATCTGCTGGACTTTGCGCATATCGCGCAGATGAAGAAGCTCCTCCCCGATCTCAGCAAGAACATCGTTTGCGGCAACTCGCTCATTGGCAGGGATATCAATGGCGATCTATTCGGAGAAGAACGTAAACTCAACCCTATGGACTTCGAAGACGCCTTCCCGGAGGTAATGAAGCGCGGTGGCTTTGATTGCGTCCTTGGCAACCCACCGTACGGGATGGTAACTGACTCGATGCAGAAGGCATATTTCGGAAACCATTTCGCAGCAACGGAAGGCCGATTCGACACATTTGGGCTATTTTTAGAGCGTGCAACTAAGCTTTCACCCATGGGCTTGGTTGGTTATATTCTGCCTAGCCCGCTTCTCAGTAATTTGTACGCGCGCCGCCTCCGTCGCTACATGCTCGACCACTGTTCCGTAGAGGAGATTACGAACTTTGGGTATGACGTTTTCGCGGACCCCACAGTCCACACCTGCATCATTATCCTGGAAAGCATGCGCAGGCCGAATGTTAGTGTCAAGGTGCGCAAACAAGTCAGAGTGCAAGACGCCCTCCACGAGGCCTACGACTATGAAATTCCGCAAGATAAACTTGGCGCGAATCCGAACAGTGTTCTCGATATTTTCTTCGATCCGCAAGCATCTATCTTATTGAATAAACTCTCGTTCGTGGGGCAGCCACTAGGCGAAAACTACTTTATCAGACAGTGCATCAAAACAGGAAACGACAACAAGTATGTGAAGTGTTCTGCAACGTCTCCGGGGTTGCAATGGCAGCCGTCATTGCGGGGAAAATCCGTTGAGCGATACTTCACGAGAGAGAAGGCGCTCTTTGTTAAATATGGCTCGTGGCTCGCACGCAATTGGGCGAATAAATCTTTCTACGAAACACCCAAGATTGCGATTCGGGAGACCGGAAGCCGGATTGCAGCGACGCTTGATTTAGAGAATCGATATTTCCTCAGTTCTCTATATGCAGTGTATCCAAAATCCCCGTCTGAGAGACCTGCATTGCGTTATCTCCTAGGCATCCTGAACTCTTCCGTCGCAAGTTACTTCGTGAAAAAAGTGGCTCTTGAACTTACTAAGGGCGCGTTTACAAAACTGAGGACAAATCAGTTGGCACGCTTGCCAATCCCTCGCATCGACTTTTCACAAACCGCTGTGAAGCGGAAGCACGACGAGATTGTGGCGAAGGTGGATGCAATGCTGAAGGCGAAGACGCAGTTGGCGAAGGCGAAGACGGACAAGGACAAGGCCTACTACGAAAACAAGTGCGCCGCCCTCGACCGCCAAATCAACCGCCTCGTCTACGACCTGTACGGGCTGACAGATGAAGAGATTCAAATTATTGAGCAACAACCGGGTTAAGCAAGGGAGTAAGCTCGTCAAGTGATTTTAGGACACTACCCAAAATGGGCTTGACAGGCGGTCAGGCGGATCGTATATTAGCCTTTACAATTGAATATCGATTCAGTAACCCTGAATCTCATCTAGAGTGGCCGAGGGACGGGCCCGATGACGCCACGGCAACCGCCCCGCTTCCCAGCGGGGGTCAGGTGCTAACTCCTGCCCGGTTTTGGGGAAGATGAGAGGGGCCTTCATGGTCTTGCCAAGCCTCCCCGATGAACCTGCGGAGGCTTTTTTGTTGCCTCCTTCCCGGTTCCTCGGTTTAATCATCCAAAACATCACGGACGCCCACGTCACTCCGGAATGAGATTTCAGGGGAGGAGAAACCGTGACTTACGCATTGCAGTTGCAGTGTAGAAGCTGTAGCCGGACGTACGAATTAAAACCCATTGCCGCTTGTGAAGAGTGCTGGGCGCCGCTCGAAGTGGTCTATGACTATGGGCGGCTGAGCTCAGATTTGAAGCGGGAAGAGATCGCTTCTCGCGCTCATAATATGTGGCGCTACCGGGAGCTGCTCCCGCTCACGGGCGACCCGGCCGTGGGGCATCATACGGGCTTCACGCCCTTTTTCCGCGCCAAGCGGCTGGCCCGCGCTCTGGGCGCGAGGGAAGTTTATGTTAAGAACGACGCCGTAAATCATCCCACGCTTTCTTTCAAGGACCGCGTCGTGGCCGTGGCTCTGAGCAAGGCGCGGGAGTTTGGGTTTGAGACGGTGGCGTGTTCTTCTACCGGCAATCTGGGGAATTCCGTGGCGGCGCAAGCCGCGGCCGGCGGATTTAACGCCTACATTTTTATTCCCGCCAGCATTGAGCACGAGAAGATCGTTTCTACGGATGTTTTTGCTCGCAAGTTGGTGCGCATTGACGGCAACTATGACCAGGTGAACCGGCTGTGTTCCGAGATTGCCATGAAATATCCTTGGGGCATCGTCAACGTTAATTTGCGGTCTTACTATGCGGAAGGCTCGAAAACGGTGGGCTATGAAGTGGCGGAGCAACTCGGCTGGCGGCTGCCGCAAAACATTGTCATCCCGATGGCGGGCGGCGCGCTGATTACCAAGGTCAGCAAAGCGTTTGAGGAACTCAAGAAGCTGGGTTGGGTGGAACCTACGCCCGTGAAGTTTTACGGCGCGCAGGCCACCGGTTGCTCGCCCATTACCACGGCGGCGAAGAAGGGCGACCCTGAAATCGAGCCGCAAAAGCCGAACACGCTTTGCAAGTCACTGGCGATTGGCAACCCGGCGGACGGCTACTTCGCCGTGAAGACCATTCTAGCGAGCGGCGGCGCGGGGGAAGACGTGAGCGACCCGGAAATCGTCGAAGGCATCCGGCTGCTGGCGGAGACGGAAGGCGTCTTTGCCGAAACCGCCGGCGGGGTCACCGTCGCGGTGGCGCGCAAGCTGATCCGCGAAGGGCGGCTGAATCCGGACGAATCCATCGTGCTGGCAATTACCGGAAACGGCCTGAAGACGTTGAGCGCGGTGGATGAAATCCGCGAGGAAGCGCCCGTGATCCGTCCCAAGCTGGCGGATTTTGAGGAGCAGTTTGCCGTGGCCGCGACGGCCGCAGTATAGCGGTTTATTCGTGAATCGGCTAGCTTTGTTAGGGGTGAGGTTTTAACCCCGCCAAAAGCGTGCGTTTTCTGATCCAACGGGAGTTTCCCCATCTCTGCCGGAGTGAGAGTAGAAGTTTGACAGTTCCGGGAGCCTGCACCGGATTGGTTGGGATCAGAGTCACCCCTCACCCGGCTCGCTACGCTCGCCACCCTCTCCCGCCGGGAGAGGGCAAGAATCAAGGACGGGATCATACGGCAAACTGACTAAACTTACAGGCGATCTCTATTGGCACGGTTAAACAGGTTGCTGAAAAAACCAAGACTGTCATCCTGAGGAGCCGAAGGCGACGAAGGATCTCTGTATTTGCTTGATTTTACAAATGCCGGGATCCTTCGCTCCGCTCAGGATGACGAGCGAAGGGCTCAGCATGACATTCATCGTCGATTGCGGCTGCGCGCTGCGCTACGCGCTTAAGTGAACAGTGTTGGGGCTAGATAGAAGAAACCGGAGAATGCGTGACGGCGTGAAGCCGCCTCTACATCTCACCATTCAGACTGCTCAGCAACCTGTTAAAATCCCAATATGTCCAAACGAATCTCGGTTCGAGTGCCTGCCACAAGCGCCAACCTCGGGTGTCTGTTCGACTGCGCTGCGATTGCGCTTGGCCTCTATCTTGACGTGCACGTGACGCCGCTCAGCGGGAACGAGGTCCGCATAAGTTATCAAGGCGTCACCCCTGAGCGCATTCCGTTGGATGAGACTAACCTGATCGCGCACACCATTCGCCAAAGGCTTGAGACCTGGGGTAAGAGCCGCGGTTTCAGCCTAGAAATTGAAAACCAGATTCCCGTAGGCGCGGGTCTAGGCTCAAGCGCCGCAGCCATCGTGGCCGCGCTCGCTGTGTCCCACGTGCTGGCCGATCACGTCTTGCTCGATGAAGAACTCATTGCGCTGGCATCCCAAATCGAGGGGCACCCGGATAACGCCGCGGCTGCGTGGCTCGGTGGATTCACTCTCTCCGCGCAGGTGGGAGAAAAGGTGGTGTCCGTGTCATGCCCCATTCCAGACCGGCTTCAGGTGGTGCTCGTCATCCCGGATTATCCGCTGGCTACGGAAAAGGCCCGCGAAGTGTTGCCCGAAAGCTATTCTCGCGCCGACGCCATCCACAATCTGCAGAGGGCGGCAATTGTCGCGGCCAAGTTCTTTTCGGGCATTGCTGACCTGAACCGGCTGCTCTTTGACGACCGCTGGCATCAGCCGTATCGGGCGCCCCTCGTTCCCGGCTTGCCCGAAGTCTTGAAGCTGCGCCTGCCCGGATTGCAGGGCGTGTGCTTGAGCGGCGCCGGACCTGCTATTCTTGCCTTGAGCAAGGATCATGGACTTGAGACCGGCGAAGCTATCCGGAAAACACTGAGCGAGCACGGGATTTCAGCCACATCCACGCTGCTTTGCCCGGACAATAAGGGCGCTAAGGGCTGGAGCCTGCGGGTTTAAGACCACAAATTCTGAACGGAGAGCGCGGTGGCGGGGAAGACCTCGGATCTTTGGGCGCGGGCCGCTTTTTATGCGACGCTGGGCTCCATCATTCCGGCCAGCGGCGTAGCGGGGTACTTTTTCGGTTGGTTTTTGGATCATCATCTGCGCACCGGGTCTGTGCTTTCAGTGTTGGGCATTTTCGCGGGCACCGGAGTCGGCATTTACGAAGTGGTTCAGTTGATTCAAAGGACCGAGAAGAATGCAGGCGATCGAAGAAACAACCGGTCAGATTGAGCGCCGGTTGCTCGGCTGGATGATTGTGCTGGGCGCGGCGGCAACGCTTGCGGTTGCGGCTTTATGGCGCGTGACATTCGCCGCAGGGGTTGCAACCGGCGCGGCCATTGCCATTCTCGGCTATGTCTGGCTGCTGGAGGCGCTTTCCGCCACCCTGGGCAGCGAAGCAGCGCGCGTCACAAAGGGGCTAGTCATAAAGCTGGTCATACGCTATCCTATTTTGGTAGGCGCACTTTACCTCTTCTACCGCACAAAATGGCTGCCGGTTGAGGCCGTGCTTGCGGGACTTTTTGTCCCCCTGGCAGGCGGGGTGGTTGAGTGCCTGTACCAGGCGGGCGGGATGGTCTTTCAGTCCCGGGCGCGGGAATAAAAGCAACCAAAGTTGTAGCGGCGGCCTCTGGCCGCCGGCTTTTAGATAATACTAAGGAGGCCAGAAGTTAGTAGACATCCGGGCATTATCGTGGCCGGCTTGTATCAGGGCACGGCTTCAGCCGTGCCGAGATGCCGAAGAAGAAATGCCGGCTTCACAGGCTGCGGAAAAACTCTTGATTTCAGGTCGCATT
>DASZAE010000035.1:0-3574 GCA_035945515.1 Terriglobia bacterium | reverse complement strand
ACAGGGGAGAAGCCTGCAAGCCGCGCCAAGTCCACTGCCGCTTCAGTATGGCCGGGGCGGTCGAGCACGCCACCGGCCCGCGCTCGCACGGGAAACACGTGGCCCGGCCTTACCAAATCATAGGAGGCCGAGCGCGGATTCGCCAGCACGCGAACCGTGGCCGCGCGGTCGGCGGCCGAGATGCCAGTGGTCACGCCCTTGCGCGCATCGACCGAAACGGTGAAGTTGCAACCGAAGGGCTGGGTGTTTTCTTCTTCCGGAACCATGGAGTTCAGACCGAGTTTAAGCGCGCGCTCCCGGCTGAGCGCGGCGCAAATCAGCCCGCCCCCGTGCCGGATCATAAAATTAAGGTCACGGGGAGCGGCCTTCTGGGCGGCCATGACCAAGTCGGCTTCATTTTCGCGCTCCGAGCTGTCGCACACGATCACCATGCGTCCCTGCCGGACGTCTTTGATTGCATCCTCAATATCAGAACCGCGCAGCATTAGTTTGATTCCTCGATCCGGCGCAGGCTTGCCAGTGCCGCCAAAGCAGACTGAGCGGCCTCAAACCCTTTGTTCAGCCGGTTTTTCCCGGAACGAGCAATCGCGTCGCGCCGGTTTTTTGTGGCGAGAACTTCAAAAATAACCGGGAGGTTGAATTTCAGCGAAATCTCCATGACGCCTCTCGCGCATTCGCCGGCCACGAGATCGAAATGCAATGTCTCGCCCCGGATGACGGCGCCTAGCGCAATCAAGGCGTCGAAGCGTTTTCTCATGGCGAGACGTTGCGCTGCCAGGGGAATCTCAAAGCATCCCGGTACGTTGTGGCACTCGATTTGATCCTGCCGGAGGCCGGCTTCCCGCAACCCTTCGAGGCATTTTGACTCAAGACTCTGCGTGATCTCGCCATTATATTCGGCGCGGATGATTGCAATCCGTATTCTCCGCAAATGTTCTGGACTCAGAGCCTGCGACGAAATTTCTGAAATCACCATTTTTCTTTTCATCAGACTAAAAGTTTTTCGACGTATTTTGCGATGATATCTACTTCAATATTCACGCGGCTGCCGCGCCCCTTTTCACCGAGGGTCGTATGACTCAAGGTGTACTCGAGCAGCGAAACCGTAAAGCCATCCCGAAGAGCGCGCGCCACCGTCAGGCTAATGCCATCGATAGCGACAGATCCCTTCTCCACGATATATCGCAAAATACGCCGTGGCACAGCAAACTCGTACATCATCGCCGCCCCGTCTTTGCGCGTTTTCACCACTCGGGCCACAGCGTCAACGTGCCCCTGCACGAGGTGACCTCCGATCAAACTCCGCAAGGCAAGGCTGCGCTCGAGGTTAACAAAGTTTCCACAGCGCAAATCGGCCAGCGTGCTCCGGCGAAGGGTCTCAGGCATATAGATGACCTGGAACGCGGCAGGTTTCACCGTCTGAACCGTGGAACAAACGCCCTCGACACACACGCTCTCGCCTTCGCGCAATCGCCAGCCTCGCGGTTTGCGAATGACCGCGCTCTGGCGTCCGGAAAAATCTTCGACGGCTAAAACCGTGCTCGTCGTTTCAACAATGCCGCTAAACATGCGGTGATCGTCCCGTCTTTCCAAAGACCTTAATCCATTGGAACGCGAAGCCTCAATTATTAAGGATTACAAATTATAGTGGCAATTTTTTCTGTAGCGGCGCTCTCTGAGCGCCGAAAAACCGGCGGCCAGAGGCCGCCGCTACAACATTTGTCGTCGCTATAATCTGTAATCCTCAATAGGGCGGCGGGGTAAGTGGTCATACGGTTTCGATGATTGCACATATCGCAAAAACGCGATGTATGCGCCACCCGGAGGAGCGGGGCATGGCCTCACGCCGTTTCGCACACTGTGCACTCCGAAAGGGCGAGTCCCACCCGCTTTTTTAATTTACAGTAATCAACTCAAGTTTAGCATAATGGCCTAATGCGTTCTGAGTGTTACGGTTGGATTTGTAAGCGTCGCCTGTTTCTTTGCCGCTCAATATACCTACTTCTCGCCTTGAAAAAAAAGGGCGGACGTGGTTCAGTTAGTCAATGTGGCTGTAGCGGCGGCCTCTGGCCGCCGGTCTTCAATATCTAAAAGCCGGCGGCCAGAGGCCGCTGCTACAGCTTCATAGGATGATTCTGATTCAGCAATTACAGCGGAATGCCGCGGTTTGTTCCTAATTTCTTGTATCCCGAGGGTGGACTTAATGGCTGTGCTGAACGAGAAGTATCAAAAAATCGAGATCGTCGAACGCAGAGACCACAGCGATGAGCTTTGGTCGATTCGCGCTCGCGCGCAAGAAAAGCTGAACTTTAAGCCCGGTCAATATGCCACGCTGGCGGTGGAGCAGAATGGCCGCATGGTTCAGCGCGCTTACTCTATTGTCTCGAGTCCGCTCGAAGATGAGCTTGAATTTTTTTTCGAGCTGGTCCCGGAAGGCGAGCTTACGCCATTGCTCTTTAAGGGGCAGGCAGGGGATTCGCTGTGGATGCGCAGGCAGGCGCGCGGGCTATTCACCCTCGATGCGGTGAGCGGGCACTCGAAGCACCTGCTGCTCTGCACCGTTACCGGCGTCGCTCCTTACGTCAGCATGGCGCGCGCGCTCGCCCGTAAAGAAAGCAGCGGGGAGCCGTGCGACCAGCAACTGATCGTGGTTCAGGCCGCCAGCCGTTCTTGGGAATTCGCCTATGCGGACGAGCTTCGCGCGCTTGCGGAGCGGCTGCCGTGGTTCCATTATATTCCCGCGGTGAGCAGGCCTTGGGAAGACGGCGGCTGGCAAGGAGAGGTAGGCCGTGTGGACGACATCACGCGAAAGTATCTGGATTCTTTTGGCCTGAATCCGTCGAACACGACCGTTTATTTATGCGGCCATCCGCAAATGATTGAAAACTGCAAAGGAATTCTGAAGCGCCGGGGATTTGCTAAAGAATCAGTGCGCGAGGAAATCTACTGGATACCGGCAAAGCCCGCCCCCGTCGAGGCCAAGGTCTAGCGCGGTTTAGGCCTTTATTTTTCGCCTTTCCATTCTTCCATCATCTTCACGAATTCATCGAACAAGTAGGCCGAGTCGTGCGGTCCAGGGGAAGCTTCCGGGTGGTACTGCACGCTAAAGAGCGGAATAGTCTTATGGCGCAAGCCTTCGAGCGTCTGGTCGTTTAAGTTCAGATGAGTGAACACCACTTCGCTTGTCTTGAGAGAATCGGGATCGACCGAGAAGCCGTGATTCTGCGCCGTGATTTCTACTTTCTGCGTTTCAAGGTTGAGAACCGGATGATTTCCGCCGTGGTGGCCGAAAGGGAGCTTGTAAGTTTTTCCGCCAAGCGCCAGACCGATAATCTGATGCCCGAGACAAATCCCAAACACGGGCACGCGCCCCATTAAGTCGCGCACTGACTGCGCGGCGTAGCGCAGCGGTTCGGGATCGCCGGGGCCATTCGAGAGAAATACGCCGTCGGGTTTTAACTCCATCGCTTCCTGCGCCGTGGTCTGCGCGGGAACCACCGTGACGCGGCAGCCTTCATCCACCAGCCGCCTCAGAATATTGTGCTTGATGCCGTAATCATAGGCCACGACGTGA
>DASZAE010000034.1:0-2723 GCA_035945515.1 Terriglobia bacterium | reverse complement strand
GCCGTAATTTTCCAGAGCTTCAATCGCGCGCCGTATGAGTTTGGGATGGGTGGTGAGACCGAGATAATTATTGGAGGAAAGGTTGATCACCTCGCGCCCGTCGAAGCGCGCCACTGGTAACTGCCCGCCTTCGAGGATGCGAAGCCGCTGGTAGAGTCCCTGATTTTTTAATTTTTGGACTTCATCGGCCAGATATTGAAGTTGCGCTTTGGGCATAGGGAAGCCTTATGAGTAGTACAGGCTCTCTCCAGGCGTTTGAAGCTGTGATTTTACCACGGCGGCAATGTGAGCAAGGTTCGGAATGCTATGATGATTTAGCGTTGCAGATTATAGTGGCAACTCTTGCTGTAGCGGCGACTAGCGGTTTAACCTGAAATCGATGGTCACGGGCAACCACATGAAGCCGCCGGGCCATTGGAACAGCTACAAAATCCGCTGCGTGGGTAAGACGATGACCTTGTGGGTGAATGGGGTGAAGCAGAGCGAATTTATGCAGTGCAACAATCCGAAAGGCTATCTCGGACTCGATGCCGAAGGCTCGCTCATCCAGTTTCGCCATCTAAAGGTGAAGGAACTACCGTAGGTCCTGGTTGTAGAAACGATGCAAACATTTAAGGTGAACGCTGGCAGTTCCAGCTACAAAGTGATCATCGGAGAAGGCGCGTGGAGCGCCTTGCGCGATTTTCCGCTTGAGCGGTACACGTCTATCTTCATCATCACAGAAAAGAAGCTTTGGACCCTCTGGGGTAAACGACTCGTCCAAGAAGGCCGCCTTTCGAGAGCAAGCACGCTTTTTGTTCCGGCGGGAGAAACGTCAAAATCGCTACCTGATCTCGATCGGTTGGCTGGACGGCTGTTGAAGCTGGGCGCGGACCGGCGCTCGCTGCTGGTGCTTTTTGGAGGCGGCGTCATAGGTGATTTGGGAGGATTTCTGGCGTCGGTCTATATGCGCGGCATTGATTACGTCAACGTGCCGACGACGGTCCTGGCGCAGGTGGATAGCTCGATTGGCGGCAAGACGGCGGTCAATCTGAGCGAAATGAAAAACCTGATCGGAACGTTTTATCCTCCTAAGCTGGTGCTTTCCGACCCGTGCGTGCTGGCCTCGCTGAGCAAGCGTGATTTTCGCTCCGGCTTGTACGAGGTCGTCAAACACGCGATTCTTGATGGACCGGATTTTTTCAGCCAGCTTGAGCAGTGCGCTGTTTCTCTGCGACCTGACGATGCGAGCGCCATCGAGTCGATTCTGCCGAGGGCCGCAAAGGTGAAAATCGATGTTGTAAACCGTGATGAGCGCGAGGCGGGCCTCCGCATGGTTCTTAATCTAGGGCACACTTTTGGCCATGCTTTAGAAGAGGTGACGCATTACGAGCGGTTTGTACACGGCGAGGCGGTAGCGTGGGGCTTGCTCGCTATTTCGAGGCTGGGTCAGCGGCTAGACGTGCTTAGAGCTTCGGAAGGCAAACGCATGGAAAATTTAGTCTGGAAATTTGGATCTTTGCCCAAGGTTCGAGACCTTTCGCCGGCCAAAATTCTGCGGCTGCTTCCCCAGGACAAGAAAACCGTCGGCGGCAAGATTCAATGGGTTGTACCGGGAAAAATTGGCAAAATACGCTTTATAGCCAATGCGCCAGCCAGCTCCGTCGCGGCGGCGTTCCGGGACATCCAGAGAATGAATTGAATCGTTGAGCCATTGAACGCAACTTAGTTCAAAGAAACAATGATTCAATGGATCAATCCACGCCTATGCGAATACCCGCCAACCCACCTCTGGAGGGCAGCCCGCTGGGTTCTCCGGCAGACGTTGCTGCTACCTCGCGCTCCGTGCAGGAGATGTTCAGTGCCGTCGCGCCGCGATACGATTTTTTGAATCATTTTCTCTCGGCAGGGATGGACTTGGCATGGCGGAGAGCGGCGGCGCGGGCGCTGCGGGAACCGCTTTCGAGGCCAGGGTCCATTGCTGTTGATGTTTGTTGTGGGACGGGAGACTTGGCCGCAGCACTGCTTCGCGTCTCTGCCGGCAGGGTGATTGCCGCTGATTTTTGCGCTCCAATGCTCGCGCGAGCTCAAGCGAAGCTCGACTCGGGCCAGGGTTCCCGGATTCCATTATTGGCGGCGGACACGCTTTCGCTTCCGCTTCCCGATCAATCGGTGGATGTGATCGCAAGCGCGTTCGGTTTCCGCAATCTGGCGAATTATGCGCTTGGATTGCGTGAAATGCGTCGAGTGCTCAAGCCGGGTGGAAGCGTGGCTATCCTGGAATTTTCCCGCGTGCGATGGCCGCTCTTCGGCCCCGCATTTCGCTGGTACTTTGCGCACGTTCTCCCGCGTCTGGGGACGTGGCTTTCGGGCGTTGCGGGGCCGTATCAATACTTGCACGAATCTGCCTCTCGCTTTCCCGATCAGGAGGCTTTTGCCGAGGATATGCGGCAGGCGGGGTTCGTCCAGGTCCGCTATAATAACCTCATGGGTGGCGTCGCGGCGCTCCATTTGGGCGCGCGGAATGCGGGCTAAACACCTACCCTTGCATTTTGGCGTAAGCGAATTTAGTATTAGAAGTTTCGGCGCTGGCGTAGCTCAGTTGGTAGAGCATCTGATTTGTAATCAGAGGGTCGGGGGTTCAAATCCCTTCGCCAGCTCCAGGTTAAGCGTCAGTCGCAGGGCAATTGAGCCTACGTCTTCGGGCGCAAGGCAAGGGCCGGTTTGCGGCGCGTTGACCCAAG
>DASZAE010000033.1:0-13043 GCA_035945515.1 Terriglobia bacterium | reverse complement strand
GAGCGGACCCATTCGTGGTTCAACCGATACCGCAAGGTGCTGGTGAGCTTTGAGAAGACCGAGGAAAGCGATGTCGCCTTACTGAGCCTGGCTGCGGCCATGATCTGCTGGCGGCAGACTATAGTTATTTACGGATAAGCTCTTAGTTATCTGATCAAGCGGGGAACCGGCAAGTACCACGACCCTGAGCTCTCCAAGCTACTCAAGCTGCGGGGGCTCCATCAGTACACCCCCGATTACCTCTGCAGCCTCCGGTCAAGATCCCGCCATCGTATTAGCTCCAACTAGCTTAGGTTACAAATCAAAGTCAGAACCAGAACTAACTATCAATCTATCCAGGATTGTGATCGTCCTCGATACTGTGCACATGACTACATACGCACAGAGACGAACAAAGACAAAGAAAAAAGCTACAGAGAAGCTGACTGGCTCTATTGCTGAGGCGGTAACGGCATCCGGCGTGAGCCGCAGCAAGCTATATCAGTACATCCGCACTGGCCGGCTTCGGACTTGTACGCTCGATCGCAAAAGACTAGTCGTCTGGCAGAGCTTGCGCGCGCTGCTTTTTGGCGAGGACCGGTCTGGCGCTCTCACACCCCCGACCCCTTTGCCGAATGCCCCCCGGCGGAACCGGTCCCGGCCTCAGCCCATAGACAATCCCGGGCGCGAGGAGGCGGCGTGCCAGTGAGCGCCAATCGACTCTGTTGTAAGAGCGAGCGCGGGTATGAGCTTGCGCGACTCGCACAAATCACCCGGCGCCGCGTGGCGGGCGACGACCAGGCCGGGCGGGAGCTGGCGCGTGTGATCCGCGCCGCTGAGCGGGGGATGCTCCGCGTCATTGATCGCTGGGCCGCGCGCAGGCGCAGAGAGCGAGGCGCGGCATGATGCTCCGCCGAGTTACCCTGACCTGCGAGGCCATCGCCAAAGCCGCCCTCGGGCCGCCGCTGAAAAAAGAAGGCGCGGAATTGCTCTACCGTTGCCCTCATCCTGAGCGCCATAGCCACGGCGACCAACACCCCTCGCTTGGAATCAACCCGAGAAAAGACGTCTTTCTTGATGCTGCCTGCGGCGCGAAGGGCAAGGCATGGGCGCTGGCGGCATTCATTGCAAATATCGACGGCAAGGATAAGAAAGCCGTGGCCGCATGGCTCGTCGAGAAAGGTTTATTGCCAGCATCGAAGCCGGAGGGTAAGGGCAACGCAAAAACAGACGGGCGTGGGCCGTGCGTCGCAACTTACGTGTACACAGACGCGGACGGGAATCCCATTGCACGGAAGCTGCGATTTGAGCCGGGCGCCAACGGAAAAAAGAAGGACTTCGCGTGGGGCGATGGCACGATGGCCGCTGGCTGAGCGGACTCGGACAGAACGGAAGAGCAGTCAAGGTGCCCCTTTACCGCCTACCCCAGATCAAGGACGAGTCTCTCATCGTAAGCACTGAAGGCGAAAAGGATGCCGACGCCGGCGCGCAAATCGAGCTTCCCACTACCACCAGTGGGGGGGGACCGGCTCGTGGGAGGACTATCACAGCGAGACTCTGCGCAGCAAAGACGTGGTGATAATCGCAGATTCGGACGAGGCCGGGCGCACCGACGCCCAGAAGAGAGCCACATCTCTGCACGGCAAGGCTGCCAGCATCAAGGTGGTGGAGATCCCCGGCTCAAAGGACTTGGCCGACGCAATCGAGGCCGGCTGGACGCGGGAACGGTTACTGACACTCTTCCATGACGCGCCCTTGTGGAAGCCAGCAACCGGCGCCGAAATACTGGATGACGTCATGGTCTTCTTTCTGCGCTTTGTCCGGCTTACGATGGCTCAGGCGCGCGCCGTGGCCCTTTGGATCATTCACGCCCATGCGGTCGACGCCGCCGATTGCACGCCTTACCTCTCGATCAACTCAGCCGAGAAAGAATCAGGCAAGACCCGCCTACTCGAGGTCATGCGGCTACTCGTGCTGCGGGAGTGGTTCACGAGCCGCGTTTCGGCTGCCGTCCTCGTGCGGAAGATCCACGCGGTGGCGCCGAGCCTGCTACTGGATGAGTCGGACGCGGCCTTTTCGAGCGATAAAGAGTATGCTGAGGCCCTTCGCGGAGTGCTCAATAGCGGCTATTGGCGCGGTGGTTGTGCCTCGTTATGCGTAGGGCAAGGCGCGAACCTGACTTACCAGGACTTTTCGACGTTCTCGCCGAAGGCCATCGCCGGCATCGGCAAGTTGCCTGACACTGTGGCGTCCCGGGCCATTCCCATCCGCCTAAAGCGCGCTCCAAAGGGTCAGGTCCAGCGGTTCCGCGAAAGGCTTGTAGCACGTGAGGCTGCCGAACTCAACGCGAAGATTGCGGCCTGGGCTGGCAAGAACATCGACGCGCTGCGGGATGCTCTGCCCGAGATCCCGGATAACCTCACAGACAGGCAGGCGGACTGCTGCGAGCCGCTACTGGCGATTGCAGATTTGGCAGGTGGAGATTGGCCTGAAAAATCGCGGAAGGCGCTGGTAGAACTCTGCGTGGGAGCGCACGCGGATGATCGCTCGATTGGTGTGATGCTCCTCGGAGACATCAAGCGAATCTTTTACCCAGAGGACGATGACGGCAACCCACTGCCCAAACTTGAGCGGATTGCGTCAGCGGACCTGGTGAAGGCTCTACACGAGATGGAGAATCGCCCCTGGCCCGAATTCGGCAAGCAGAAGAAGCCCATCACCCCACCGCAGATTGACACCTTCTCTCCCGCTACGACATTGGCCCAAAAACACTCCGGCTGCCGGATGAACGCCGGCTCAAGGGTTATGAGCATGACCAGTTTGGGGAGGCGTGGGCGCTGTACCTACCGCCCGATTCGCCTTCTCCCTCTCCCCTATCCCCGACTTCACAACGTGACAACCCGCATAGACATTGAGCGAAACGGCGATTTTGGAACCGTGACGCCGGAAGCCTGTCACGCCGCCGAAAATGGGGTTTCGCTCAATAAAGACGCGCCTTGTCACGCTGTCACGGATGAAAACCGGGGTACGGGAGAGCGGAAACACGAGTCAAGAGGAACCAATTCCGGTCCCACCGCACGCAGGAGGGGTTAAGCGATGGGCGTATTAACCATTGGGGAAGTCTTTGAGCAGGTTGCGTTAATGGGCGGAAGTCTGGGGCTAAATGGGGAGCGTGTCGAATTAGTCCTGCCGGACGTTCCCGAAGCTGACGCCTTGACGGAATCGGTTCGGCTCAATCGGGATGTCATTGCTGCCATGCTGAAGGACCAGGAGAGCCGCGCCCCGTCCGTTGAAGAGGTTAAGGCGATACTTCCCGCCGGTGTGCGTCTCGTCTCCTATCAACCGAAGGAGGCCCCATTTGCTGTGAACGTGGCAAACATTGTGACGAATGCCGGCAGGTTCTACCGTGCGCATTTCGCTGACCTTGCACGGCGGCTCGAAAAGCCAGAAGGCTACCACTGCCCACCCCTGAGCGACATATTAGGGAAGCTGGGCGCGGCTGGCTTGGAGTTGAAAATCGAGAGAGGATGTTACGGAAGCGAAGATCAAACCGGGAACGGTTACAGCCGAAGCTTCCGTAACGATGCGTCCGGCCGAAGAGAGGCTGGAACAGAGAGAAGTGCGGAGTCTGAGCGAGGATGAGCGATAAGCGCCATGCCGATCCATTGCCTGAGCCATCGGAGCAACTTAGCCTGTTCGATGCCGGCGCGGAGGCGGAGGATGACCCCGAGCCGGAGCCGGGGCCGAATGCGTTTCGGAATGCGCACTGCGTGCTGGTGAGCGATTGGGATTTGTGGGATGCAAGCGAGATAGCCGATGGATGAAACCGACAGCCGAAAATCACCGCTCATTAAGGTTTGCGAGCTGTGGCCGAGGCGGGGCAGGAAAAGCTTGGCCGGGCACGCCGGCAGCGTGTCGGTTCTCATTCTGGAAAACCCAAGCGGAACCGGCGCGCCGTTCGCGCTCCCGATACCATCTTGCCTTCGATGCTGCCGCAGTTCCGGGCGCACGAAGACCCGAACAGGATGCCCAAGCCCATTGAGCGCGGCCGGAGAGCGCCTGACGTGAGACTTGGCGGGTAGACCGATATGGAGGGTTTAGGGAAACGCGACGTGGTCTTGACCCACGCCGGATTATTGGCCGGGATGGAGCGCGGCCTTGATGAAATCGACAGCCTGATTCAAAAGCTCGAACGCGGTGACAGCCTTCCCGCAGCCTTCAAGTCCTGGCGCCAACTCTCGGAACGAATGCTCGCACTCGCCAAGGAAGCCGCCCGGATGGGGTACCTGCCAGAAGGCTATCACGGGTAAGCACTTAACCTATGCCAAGAACATGCAAAGCTTGCATAAGCCCGAACCGCAAGGCGATTGACGCTGCCCTTGCGACCAACGAGCCATTAAGAAACATAGCGAAACGTGTTTCGATATCGCCGGCTGGCTTGCTGAGGCACAAGGGGGATCACGCTATGGCCACAATCGTGAAAGCCAGCGAGCGCAGGGGCATGAAGATTGGCGAATCCGTGCTGGATGAGGTCGACCGCCTCAAGACGAAAGTTTGGAAGATGCTGGAAGCCGCCGAAATCGAGCGGGACCGCATCGGTTTTACGGCGCTCACGCGGGAGCTTCGGCAGACCTTGGGCGCCATCTTCGAGATTCAGAACCAGGCCGTCAAGATTCAAGCCGTAACCGACCCGCCGGCGATTCAAATCACAGTGATCGATCTCTCCGCCCCTGAGCCGGCAGATCCCGGCACGCCGCGAAGCCTCAATCCATAGGTGAACCTATGGATTCGCACGGTTGGTGCACGTTTTGGCACACCCACCGGTGAAGCCAATTGAGGCGCAACGGTTTCGAGAGGATTGTTTAGACCGCCCTCGTGTATCCATTGGGCTGCTTCCTTAATCACCGCGTGGACGCCCCTTCCCTGGAAGCGGTGACGCCCTTTCCAGCTACGGGGGCCTCTTTGGTTTCGGCAGTCAAGATGAAAAGTCGATAATCGAAGGAATAGCGTACCGGAGTTGAGTGAGTCGTCGTAGTGGTGGCTGTCCCGGTCGTATCGGCATCGGCGTTTACATCCCCGGTCACATCCGTGTCAGCGTTAAAGGTGGTTTCGGACCGGCTCCGAGTCTTCATGATTTGCGTTCCATGATAGACCGCAATGGTCTCCGAGATGAAGAACACCAGAGGAACATCCGGGGCTGGGTCTACGTAGCAAACGTCGGGATACTTCTTTTGAATCTTTTTCTCGTACCACTCAGCCTGCTTCCTAGAAAGCCCTTGCGTGAGGTTCTTTAAGGCGTCTTCGCGCACTATCGTGAACTGGGTTTCGCAGGTCGCTTGCGGGGTACGCTTCTTGGCAACCGCTGGGGTTGCAAGCAAAGGTAGGAAAAGGCACAGCCAGAGTTTTTTCATTTACGCCCTCCAGACACCCTATCGACAGCGCGCACAGTGGACATGAGACCTGGCGCCGCGCTCCGAAGCCCTCAGCGAGTGTGGTATGCCCACGGTTCTTCCCTTCAGTACGCGATGATACGTAATAGTTACGTTGTAATGGGTGATGCTGCGTGGTAGCCTGAAATAGCCATGCCTGACGTGATGAGTCGCACCTACGGGGTGGACGCCCATTGGGACCCGGAGGCCGGCGTTTGGGTAGCTGAGAGCGAAGATATCTCTGGTCTGGTGGCGGAAGCGGAATCCATCAGCGCCTTGGTGGAGAAGGTTCGCATTCTTGCGCCGGAGCTTCTCAGATTAAACGGAGGTCTCGAACCGGGCCAGAAGACGATTAGCGTCGTTATTCGCGCCCACCATGAAGAGACTGCTCTGGTGCCCGTGGCGTCCTGATGGCGAGCTACACGCCGAAGCTGAAGGAAGTCCTTCGTATCCACGGATGTAGTTTTGATCGTCCAGGCCGTGGCGATCATGAAATCTGGTACAGTCCGATCACCCATCGGCGCTTTCCAGTCGACCACGACATTAAGTCCCGCCATACAGCAAATGCTGTGCTAAAACAGGCCGGCATCCCCAAGCAGTTCTGAGGTGTAGAAGGTAGTGCAATCGGCCGTCTTTCACTTCCTAAAGGCGCAGTTAATTACGGATTGGTAATCGACTCGATAAGTGACAGTCTCTTAGGGCGTCAACCAAGCACCCCTTAAATTACCCGCGACTGGTGGCGCCCTTTGCGGAGGCGCGTATGGACGAGAATGAACGAAAGAGCGAGGAAAACTCTGCGAACCCCAGCGGCTCGTCTAATGCGGGAGTTCCAACTCCGCACGGCTCAACTGAAGAGGTTTCACTTAATACGCTTTATGTCGTAGAAGGAATCAAGCTTCTCGAAGAGATGGCTTCGCGCGGAGACAGGGACGCCGCCGAGTGGCTCGACGAATTTGCCCGCCGGGCATGGAAAGACGCCGCAGAATTCGTAGAGCCCCTGAGTGAGGCAGAGCTTGCGGGCTGGACCTGATGACATTTTTTGAAGAACAACTAAAAGGGTACGTTTCATTTATGGGTCCAGCCAGAGAGAGGCTGGAACATCACAGACACGAAGGGAAAATCGCCAGAACCCATGCAGACCTCTACAACCTTCAGTACGAGGTGGCCATGCCAAACTTCCGCCAGTTCCGCGATGCCCTGTAAGGCATCCCACGCCGGAGCCGGAGCGTCGGGCAGGCGAAGGAATCGGTAAGGAATAATATTCCCGAGCCAGGCGCGCGCCGATCGCGCCAGCGCCGCAACCGGCATAACCTCAAGGCCCTGGGCTTCGCATTCGCCTGCGTCTTCCGCACCACTACCGCGACCGCTCCTGGCTTGCGCGTGGGCATCCCCGCAGCACCCCGCTAAACTACCAGCCGCAACGCACGGTGACCCGCAGGCGCGTTCTCTCCATCGAGGTAGGCCAATCCACAACGTGTAGACGGGTAAGAACGGGTAAATTTGCCCCGTAAAAACGTAGGCGTGGTTTGCCAGCAGTTTGGGTAGTGGGTTGCTGGACGGAGGTTCGTCCTCCCGCGAATGCACCAAAGTAGAGTGCTCCCTAGACATCTTAATGTCAGTTGTGGTGTCAGTTTTGGCTGTTCTGCGGTGGATGGCGGTGGATTACTATGTAATAAATGTAAATGGATTAAAGGCCGTATTTATGCGGCTCTGATGCTAACATGCACGTTGATGGATGGGTATACACAAAGTATACAAAAGGGATTTTAAGTCCCTTGCGTCTACCAGTTCCGCCACCCCCGCGCAACATACCCTCAATTACGAAGAGAGTTTAGCATAAACACTCGCTGTGGACTGAGAAGCAAAAACCTCTCGAAACGGCGCGGGAACACAAAGCTCTCGCAAAGGGAATTTGCAGATTTACGCCCGCCGCGCGTCATGGACGCTGGTAAATCTTCACCCATTGACCCTTTCTGTCGAACTCCTTAACAAGTCGCAGGTGGAAACGCGCGGCGAGTTCGCCAGGCTGCGCCGCAGGCTGATAATCATAGAACTGCCGGCTGATGGCGTGCAGCGGGCGCAAACTCGTAAGCCAGTTATCTGGCGGATCCCATTTGCGCGAGTAAAGGTAGAGCACGTCGAAACGCGGCGCGCTGGCGAAGCACGACGGCGCGAAATCGTCAACCTGGGCAACGCGCAGCGGACGGTGGACATAGCCAAGCGCGGGCTGCCGCAACTCGTCAGTGGCAGGCCACGCGGTAAGGATCACCGGGTCGCCCGGCAGTGACTCCAGATAGCCGGCGGCTCGCTTATGCAAGTGAATAAAGGTGGCATACGAAAGATTATCTTCGTAAGGAAACGGGTAGGGCGGGTTGATGAACCAGGCCGCCACGAAACAGACGATGATCCCGCAGCAGGCCAGCCGCGCCATCGATTTCGGCAAGCGGAAGATGAGCGCCGCCGCGAGCGCATAAAAGGCTGGAAACACCGGAAGCATGTATCGAGGCAGGATCGCGCCGCCCACCACGCTCAGCATCAGAATGTAGACCGCAATCAACGCCAAAGTGAGAAACTTGCAATCGCCAAAAACCCGATCTTCGCGCGCTGTGTCCGCGCTATCCGGCAGAGCGCCTGGTGTCCGCTTTTGCATCCACCAGATTCCCGCCACCGCAGCGGCCACCACGAGCCAGTTGAAGCCTTGCGCAAATATCTCCGCAAACCGGGCAAGAAAGGCACGGGCGACATGAAGCGGGGTGAAGGCGGAGTAGAGATTGTATTGCAGATAGTCCTCGTTGCCGGTCCAAAAGCCCGTCCGGCTGTGGTAGAAAAGCGCCCATGCGGCAAGCAAGACTATTGGAACAATGGAGAACACCCAGGCGCGCATTTCGCGCTCCCGGCGGCGAACCAGCATCAAGGCCCATACCGCGGGGAGCACCACGACCGCGGTTTCCTTGCTCAGCACCGCGAGCGACGCCGCGAGCGCAAAGGCCGCCCAGCGGCGATCGAGTGCAAACAGCAGCGCGAGCGTAGTGAAGAGCGTCGCGGTGAGATCGAGAAACACCAGTGAGCTCTGAGCGAAAAAAAGCGGCGAGAGCGCGAGCAGCGCCGCAGCCCATAGTCCGGCTTCCCTGCCCGCCACGCGCCGGCCGAGCGTGTAAGTTGTAATCACTGTGGCGGCGGCGATCAGAATCATTGCGGCGCGGGTGACGACTTCCGAAAAGCCGAACAGCCGCCAGACTGCGCCCAGGTATGCCATGACCAGCGGCGTGTGGCCCGTGGGCAGTGTGTCGCGCGGAATCAGTAAGCCATGCCGCATGAAATCGAGCGCGGCGGGGATGTAATAACCCGCTTCGTCCCAGTAATAGGGAAGCCTGAGAAAGGGGAGGTGTAAGATGATTAAGAATATAAATACAGATAAGAAGGCAGCGAGAAGCCGGGCGCGGGTTGGCATGAATTGTAGGGCGTTTTGTATTGTAGCGGCGGCCTCTGGCCGCCGGTTTTAATCAGTAAAGGCCGGCGGCCAGAGGCCGCCGCTACAGAAACATACATGTGTGCTATGAGCACATCCCAGCATTGATAAGATGCCGATGCCGGAAGTCATCTGAAGTTCTTAATCAGCACCACGTCGCTGCTCTGCGTGCCGCGCGAGAGGGCAAGGTCGCCTTTTTTCGACCAGGCGAAATTGAAAATCGCGCCGGAGTTAAAATGCGTCACTTGCCTGGGCGGGCCGCCGTCGATAGGTTGCGCCCAGATGTTGGAGACGCCCTTATGAACATCGACGTAATCAATCGACCGCCCGTCGGGACTCCAGAGGAGATAGGGGGCCCCATTCGGCGGGTCGGCGGTATAAGGGAACGTCTTCGCCGGCGCGCCGCCGCTCATCGGAACGATGGCAATTTTCACGTTTTTCAAATCGACGATGTCAAGAAAAGCGATGGAGCGGCTGTCGGGAGAAATCGCGGCAAGCTGCGAGGCGTAATTCGTGATCTCAGTTGCCGCGCCGCCTGACATCGGGATTTTCCAAAGCGTCACTTGACCGGATTGCAGAGAGTTGAAGACCACCCATTTGCCATCCGGCGAGCAAGTCGGCGATAGCTCCGAGCTCCCATGAGTTAGCGGGGTGGCGCCGCGGCCGTCCAAATTTGCCTTCCATATATTGAGGTTTCCCTGTGAAAAGGCGGAATAAATGATGTTGTTTCCGCATACCGAGGGAGTCGCTAAATCATCGTTGGACGGGTTCGCCAACTCTTGCGGATTGCCTCCCGACGCGTCAATTAGCCAAAGTTGTGAAGTTCCTCCCGGATTCGCGGCATACATGATCTTATTGGCGGAAAGCCACGCAAGGCCAGCCTGCCCATCGTTTCCTCCCGTCCCAAATGAGATCTGGCGGACGCGGTCAGAACCCCCCTTTGGCGCAACCCAAAGATTTGACGGGCTGCTGCCGCTTATGGTCACCAGCGTTGTTCCGTCAGTTGTGAGGCCCAAGCCGAAGTAACTATTAAGATCATGGGTGATCCGGTGCGCCTGGCCACCAGGATATGAAATTTGCCAGATTTGACTGTTATTATTGCCTGAGGCTAAGTTGGCGCAGACGATCAGCGCGCTGCCGTCGGCAAGCCAGGCCATGCGGCCAACATAGCCCCACTGCGCATCGCCGATGCGCGTCTCCTGCCGGCTGTCCACTTGAATGGCGACGATGCTGTGATATAGATTGCCGCGGCCCATATCTTCAACCGCTGCGACGATCACCTTGCCGTCGGGCGACCACGCCGGGCCGCGATGGTCAAAGATATTGGGCAGTTTGCGCACAGCCAGCACCCGCTGGACGCTGCCGTCAATATTAGCGACGATGAGCGAGGTTTCGCCCAGCTTCACACCGGCATAGCTGATAAAAGCAGCTTGCTTGCCGTCCGGTGAAATCCCCGCCGCTGAATCGACGCCGGTCGCTACCTGGCGCGGCTGTCCGCCGAGCGTAGGTATTTGAAACAGCGTGCCGAGGTCGCTCGAGCCTGTAAACGAAACGTAATAGATGTAGCTGCCGTCTGGCGAGAAGCTGAGATGCTCATATCCTCCATGAGGCGGGGGCGGTTCGACCTGAATGGCGCTTTGGGTTGAAACCTGTTCAACCCACAAGCTTGCCTCGCCATTGTTCTTGATGGTATAGGCCACGTATTTGCCGTCTGGCGAAATGGACACCGCGCTCACGTGGCCTGAATGAGTAAGCTGCGTCACCTGCATGGATTGCGGCGGTGCAATATTGGGAGTTTGCTGCGTGGTGTGGCTTCCGCCGCCCCCTCCACCGGCAAATAGCGCGATCAGAAAAATTACGACAGCGATGCCGACCAGGATGAAAATGGTCCGGTATGCGCGCCAGGAGGGCAACGCGCCGGAACTCCGTGCTTTCGCTTGCTCGCGCGCTACCTCCAACCACCACGGCGTTTTAGCTTCTTCTGTTGGGCCCGGAACTGAGGCGTTCGATTGAACAGAGGCATTCTCAGGCGGTTTGACTATTTCCCCTGAGCCGTGCGCTGATGGCGTGGGGCCGGAGGAAGCCGCAGTTCTGTGCTCCGCGCCTGCGGGAGCGTGCGCGCCGGAGGCAAAGACAGCGCTGCTGCGGCCGGAATCGGAATCGCGTTTCAGCCGCTTCAGATCGGCGCGCATGTCGGCGGCGCTCTGGTAGCGGATTTCACGGTCCTTTTCGAGCGCCTTGCCGATGATCTCAACCAGCTTGGGCGGGAGCGCAGGATTGATCTCCTGCGGCGGCGAAGGATTTTGGGTGAGAATGGCGGCAAACATCACGGCCGTCGTATTTCCGCCGAACGCCTGCCGCCCGGCGGCCATCTCATAGAGCACCGCTCCGAAACTGAAAAGGTCGGTGCGCGCATCGAGCGGCTCATTGCGAGCCTGCTCGGGCGACATGTAGGCGACGGTGCCCATCGTGGTGCCGGGGATTGTAAGGTTTCCCGTCGCGGTGGGCGCGGTGGGCGAATCCTGGGGCGTGGCATCCGCGCCAAAGTCCGTTAGCTTGGCTAAGCCGAAGTCCAGCACCTTCGCTTGACCGCGCGCAGTGACGAAAATGTTCGCGGGCTTGATGTCCCGATGAATGATGCCCTTGGCGTGCGCCGCGTCCAGCGCGTCAGCGATTTGAATGGCGAGATCGAGAAGCGTTTCGATTCGCATCGGCGGCTTCACGCCACCGCTCGCCGGCGGATGGGGCGCCCCTGTTCCAGCGAGCAGATCGCGCAGGGTCTGGCCCTCGAGCAGCTCCATGACGATGTAGGGTTGTCCTTGGTCCTCGCCAATGTCATAAATCGTGCAGATGTTGGGGTGGTTGAGCGCGGCAATGGCAAGCGCCTCGCGCTGGAACCGCTCCAGAGCTTCGCGCTTGTGCGCGGGGCTTTCGCTGCTCCCGCCCTCCGCGGGCACGGCAACGGATTCAGGCAGGAATTTGAGCGCCACCGGGCGGTGTAGGCGCGTGTCTTCGGCTTTATAGACCACGCCCATCCCGCCGCCACCCACCTTTTCCATAATGCGATAGTGCGAAATGGTTTTTTCGGCCATAGAACCTGGCTCAGGATAATATCATAGAGCCTTACAGCGCATGATGGGGTGATGTTTCGGTAGTAGGTCAGTTTGAATTAACAGCAGGGATAAGTGGCTCTTTCCTGTAATCGCTCTCAAACTGCGGTTCTACGTTGATGCGCGGCCCGCAAGTCCCTCCCATCAATACCCAAGCACTTCAACAAACTACCATCCCCCCTTAGCGCGCTGATTGCTTCGGCCAAGTCCATGCTTGCCAGATGATAAGCGCAGTGAGAGCAATTTCTATTAATCCAAAAACAATATAGAAGTGCCAACCACCTCTAATCGCCAAAATCATGATAGCGGTGTATATCGCGCCGAACACAATATTCATCCAGCGACTCACTACTGCCGGCAAAGCAAGGGAGAGAAAAGGCATCAAGCTCGGAATTATCATGACCGCCGCCATTCCCAGCAAGATACGTTGAGACACGGCGCCGAAGGCCATCCTTCCAGCGATCATTCCTTGCAATTTCCCAGGTTGATAAAGCTCGAAATAGTCTCCATATATGTAAAAGAACATTACCGAAGACCACAACGCGAAGAGCTTGAATCGCACATTTATCTTGATGTCGTCGAGTACCACAGGCGCTCCCCTTATCCATTCTTACCCGCTTCAAGTAAACCAGATCCTTCTCCTCTAAAAAAACCGCATGACACTACCTGTCCAGCGGGTTCCTTGCATTCATACAGGTGTCGTATTCGGAGAGTTCCCTTAAAAGCCGTCTATAGGGTCCTCTGTGGCCGCTCTTCGGTTTGTGGATTCAAACCGGCCTACTACCGATGTTTCAAATAACTTGTATTTTACACGGTCTTAATATATATTAAGACTTTAGACGATGGCTCCAGAAATCAACAATGCGGTTTTCGTAGCTTCTGAGACGTTGGCCCTCGCGGTCTGTTGTTGTTGTTGTGTGACCGTCTGCGGCCGTTGTTCCCCGGAGATAACCGCCTTGTAAGCCTCGTTTACAGGCCGATCTTCAAAACGCCCGCTAACGGTAAAGACGTTAGCGGGCGTTTTTGTTTTTAGCGCGGAATACAAGGCGGAATCAC
>DASZAE010000032.1:0-137332 GCA_035945515.1 Terriglobia bacterium | reverse complement strand
GCTCCAGGGTCACATAGCTAAACATCGCCGTTTGCTGAACATCGGGTCCGCGCATCCGTTCCACCTCCTTGAGGCATCCTCCCACCAGGAGGAAATATGTCATAATGCGACCTGAAATCAAGAGTTTTTCCGCAGCCTGTGAAGGCGCTGGTGCCGGAATGGATGCCTTGGATTCGCCGCCGTTTCCGCCTGACGCCCGCGACCGAGCGGCAACTGCTCCAGATCAGCGCCCGCAGCATGGATTACCGGCTGGGGCCGGAGAAGCGAAAGCGGCGGCGAAGGCTTTATGGCCGCACCAAGCCGGGAACCTTGCTGAAGCATCACATCCCGCTGAAGACGGATCGCTGGGATGTCCAGGTGCCGGGGTTCACCGAGATCGACCTGGTCTCGCACTCGGGCAACTCGGCTTCGGGTGATTTCTGTTACTCGCTGAACGTCACCGACATCCACACCGGCTGGACGGAGACGCGGGCGGTGTTAGGGAAGGGCCAGCAGGGGGTGCGAGACGCTCTCGAGGCGATCCGCCAGGCCCTGCCTTTTCCCCTGCGTGGCATTGACTCGGACAACGGCTCGGAATTCATCAACGAGCATCTGTTTCGCTATTGCCGTGCCCAGGCCATTCAATTCACGCGGGGAAGGCCGTACAAGAAAGACGACAACGCGCACATCGAGCAGAAGAACTGGACGCACGTCCGCCGGTTGCTGGGCTATGTCCGTTACGATACGGAAGCGGCACGGCAGGCCATCGATGATCTGTACCGGAACGAACTGCGGCTGTTTCAGAATCTGTTTCTACCCTCGGTGAAGCTGGCGCGCAAGGATCGGGTGGGCTCACGCCTGCGGCGGCATTACGAAGCGCCCCAGACCCCGTTTCAGTGCGCCGCGGCTTCGCCGGTAGCTGACCCGGCGCGCGTGACGGAACTCCGACGGCAGCACGAGCGGCTCGATCCGTTCCAGCTCTCGGCCACGATTCAGGCGAAGCTGCAAAGGATTTTCCAGATCAGCGCAGAGGAGTCGAGGAATGCTCCCCCGAAGCCCGATGACGTGCCACCCGAGCCGGCACGGAGGCGAGATTTTTCGCGCCGGCCTCGAAGACGTCAGCCGGTTCGCGGCGGAGTCGGCCGTTGAAAAAACGCCGGGCGACACGCTGTGGAAATGACGCGCCGAGGAAAGCGTGGAAAACTCAAAACACGAGTTTCCCACTCTTTCCTCCGCGCTTGGAAATCCGGCAAACAGCGCCAGATTCCCACATTTCCACAGCGACGGCGGCGGCTGGTTTACAACTAAAAGCAGAAGGAAGAGACAACCACGACGGGTAACATTCTTAAATTGCAGGACCATTCATCAAAAGTAACATTTTTAAATTGCTTGACAGGTCCGCTGCCTATCTGTGGTTCCGTATCCGAGCTTAAAGGTAACCGAAATACTTAGTTTTCTGGGCGCGCCTGAAGTGGGAGCCAGATTCGCATTTGTTGTGTCGGAGGGGGCGGGGGCGGAAAAATACACCATGTGAGACCGACACCGGGACGAGATCGGCGCAACCCACGCCATCTCTGTACCGTTGCTTCCAATTCATCGCGCACCCTATTGCGCTTAGGGTGGCATCGAGCGATGCCGTATCGACCAAAGAGGTAACCGCTCTGCCGCTTTCGCCTCTACGCCGGGCCGGCGCGACGGACCGGATTATGATAGACCGGCGGCAACTCTATGTGCCCATCACCGTAAAACCCAACAAGGGGACACTGAGCACACTGTGTCGCGAAGCGCGTCGTTGGATTGTTATGACCACAGATTTCGTACACCATTAGCGCGGCTTGCCTGCGTCGGCCGACGCCAGGTCGACAGACCAGTATAAAAACCTCTTCCGGCTGGGTCAGTCTTGACGTCGGCGTTCAGAATCAAATCGACCGTTGGTAAGCTCTCCTAATCCGATCCACTCAACATTTCCTTCATTTCCACTGCAAATAGGTCCGAGCAGCTTGTCTATTAATTTAAAGTCGATCTCTGAACCTACTACAACGATACGCCCACAGTGTGAAAGGAACGCCTCAGAAACTACGTTAGCGATATCTGAGCACGTAATAGTTTCTAACGTGATTCTTAGTGTCTCATCTTGCGGAATGCCCGACAGCAATCCGTACAACTCGTGCGAGGGATTCTCCGAGTTCATCGCCCTTTCGTTCAGAAGACTCTCCTTTGCCCATGAAAGTTCTTGCGACGTAGGGCCTTGTTTTCCCAACTGCTGAACCTGCGAAGCAATTTCTCCCACCAAAGCGAGGAAGTCCTTTCGCGAGGAAGAGGCGGTGATCACCCATGGAATTCCACTTGCCTGAAGATCGATTGTACTACGAACGTCATACGAAAGCCCTCGTTGATCACGCACTGTCCTGCGCAATCGAGATTCGGGTCCGCTACCTAATAGGCGGTTGGCAACCATGAGGAGGGGGCTCTCTCGCCTGTTCATGAGCAAAGGGGAACCGGCAATAAAAATTGCATCTTGTGGCGTATTCGCAGTTAAATGAAAGTGCGAAGGCAATACTCGTCGCGACTGGTCGTGAAGTTCGCAGCGGCTTTCTACGACAACCTGGGGAGTGTGGTCGAATGATTGGACGATTCCGACAACCTGCCGGATAATAGACGAATTGGATGGTGCGGAAACCGCCATTCTGAAGCTTGGCACGCGATAATGCTGACGGATCCACTTGAGAATGCTTACCCGGGAATCAGCGGACGCGGAATTGCGAACCGTTCGTATCAGTGTGGACACATCGACGGGTGTATATGCGGTATCGGCCAGCAAAGACCCATAACGTAGGGGGCGCGTGGGTGCTCTTGCTACGCTCGTTACGACGTTGCGCCTGATTGTATCAAACTCGGATTGACCTATTGTGGGCGTGAGGATGGACCCTTCGAGTTCGCTGAACCAGCGACCCGAGGATGAAGAAGGGCCGGACGCGACTATCGTGACATCAGGTTCTGCCACCCGATCAACGAGGTCTGCAGTGGCACCATCATCAATCAAGCCGGACTTGTCCACGCTTCTTCGCACTACCGCAGCCGCGATGATTGCCTTCAGAGGATCATCGGCGCATGCAGGTCCAGCCCCTAAGATGTCAAGCTGTATCGTTGTCCGCAACCGAGAAGTCTCAACGAGGGTTATTTCAGAGTTAGCAAGGCTCAGTATCCTAGATTTACGAATCACGGGTTCCTGGATTAATTGCGAACACTTATGACACCTCAATTCGAGTGTCCCTGACTGCGCAAGCACTACGTGCTCACCCAGTCCTCCGACAGAGAGAAAGAGAATGCTGACAGTTAGAGATTTTGCGAGTAGTCGCGTAATATTTATGCCCATTTGTTATCACTCACACCCTATTTACTGTCCTCACTTATGATAATCGGAGATTCCGCGACCATGCTCTTTGCTGTTGATTTGACATCAGCCGCGGTAACTTCCCTCAGGAGCTTGATGGCACCGTCTAGACGATAATCGCGCCGATAAAGCGTGATTGCTTGACTCAGCATGTTGGCTTTGCCTTGACTGGTAATCCATTCAGCGGTGAGCTCGGCCTGGGTCAGTCTTTTCATTCTTTTAAGGCTACCTTCATCAATAGAAGTGTCTGCAGCAACTCTAAGGGCGTAGACAACACGTTCAGCCAACCGGTCCAATTGATTTGATACAACCCCCCCTACAAAAATTGATCCGATCGCACCACCTTCGCGCGGCTCCACAGAAAACTGAACCGGCCCAGCCCAATTGCCTCCTTGCACAAGCAATTTATGGAGGAAAGAATCGGTTCCCTCGCCAAACAAACGGCCAAAGAGGAACATGGAATACCACCGCTTTGTAAAAGGGCTCCCCAAATTAAAGCAAAGGTAAATGCCGGAGCTCCGTCCGTTAGACCTAATTACGATGACGGGTGTGTTCGGGGCTTTCTCCGTGGGAGCTTCATGCGTCTTACTCCGCCAACACTCTCGGCTTGAAGGAATACCGTCAAAATATTTTGTGGCTAGCTTGATCATGCGACTGGGTTCGGCATTGCCAACAATGATGACTACAGCATCGCGCGGACAGTAGTAACGTTGATAGAGTTCTCTCACGTCATTAATGGTCAGCCGACGTATTGCGACTGGCAGCCCTACGGCAGGACAGGTGTCTTGCTGAGTGTGAGTTAATGCTGCCCAAGCAACATTGCGAATTTGCTCGGTTTCACTATCAGCTCGGCCTTCAGCTTCTGACACCACCACGCGCCTCTCATTGATAAAAGCACCTGGTGAGAGCTGCAACGACCGCATCCTATCCGCTTCCAAGTATAGGGCTAATTCCAGATCGGTCGAAGGTATAGTCTCATAAAACACACTTCGGTCAAGACCCGTCGACCCTTGGAGCTCACCGCCGACTTCCCGAATCCAAAAGGCGAATTCGCCGCTGGCAACATTTGGGGAACCCCGAAACATCATATGTTCCAATAGATGCGCGTCACCGCAGAGACCATGCGGATCCTCAACGGCTCCGACAAAGTAGGTCACGTAAACGGTAGCTGTATTGATTGAAGCGTCTTGTAAAGCGAAGATCCGTAGTCCGTTGCTCAAGACCTGGGAATGCCATCGACCCCGCGAGGCGGCCGCGCTAAGACCGCTTGCTCCAGCCATTAGAAGAGTAATCGCAATGGCCTTTCCAAGATCGAAGCGAAACGTTATCCTAGGATCCAGATGTCTTAGGCTACTACCCCGAATCGGACATATAGTTTTCTCTTGACGAGACACTGGTGGCATCTTAGTTCTACTCCTTTTCCGCACCGGCCCCTCAGATGATATGGCTCTCCTCGTCAAACCAGATATAACGGTCGTGCATAAGTCGAGGAAAATGAAGTCCGCATCAAAGACATTTCGTCACGTCTTCGGTGCATCACGGGCCGAAGTAACCCGTCCCTCGGGGTACAAAGTGCAGTGAATCTTCCGGCTGCGAATCCCTGCTGTAAGCACCGTCGAGAAAAAATGTCGCCGTTCAATGAGACAGCGATCATCATGGGCGTGTGCTCGGAGACGTCTCGCACTAGGAGTGTCGGCTTCGCGACCGCTGTCCTTCCATCTATATGAATTTAGGCATGAAAGGAAACACGCACAACACGCAAAACCCGACATAGTTGAACAGTTTTGCGACCTTGCGCAAACCGAAATTGCAGGTCTACAGAGCAAACCTCAAGGGAGGTGCATACAACGAATGCCGTGTGATGCCCGGGAATTAGTCGCGGCTCTTTGGGGTTGCCAACCACGTGAAACTCGGCATTAGGCAGCTGTAGAAGCGCCTCAAGGGGATCCGTGAAATCCATCCGATCGAGGCCGGGGAAGAAGGTCGGACCGGCGAAGCTCTTGGCCGGTTTCGATGGTGCGTGGAGCTTCGTCAGAATACAAAATGTAAAATAGGATCGTGGCCACGCCGTGGGGATTGCCTGTCTTCGAGCAAGCTGGAGTGAATCAACGTTTATCCGCCCAGGCCAAAATTGCCCTCTTCGGTTCTCTGTTTCACGGACGAGACGATGTTTATCCGCGCCGCTTCGAAATCCGTAAGACCTGCAGGAGCAGCGCGACCGAAGCATTTCGATACCGGCGAGTAGAAACATTGGCCGAAAACAGTCGGAAGGTTTAGTTAGAACGCGGAACTGCCGAATCCGTTCGATGGCTGGGGCCGTATGGGAGTTGATCTGCTTTGCGCGCTCCGCAACACATCGCCATCGAGTTGGGCGGCCAGCATCTTGGCAACGCGGACGCTTACAGGCGAGACCGCCGCAAGGATGCTTTGCTACGGGAGAACGGCTATCTGGTTCTCCGGTTCCTCGCCGAAGACGTTGGCAAAAACCTCGATCCAGTTCTCGGTGCTATCTTGCGGGCTTTATCGCATCAAAACGCCGGAATCTGAGCGGAAAGCCAGGTATTGGCCTTATTTAGTGGGTATAACTTTTCTTCATCGTCACCCTGCAACCCACCCCCAAGCTGGGTTTCAAGAAGTGTTTGGCGCGGGAGGTTTCCAATGGGCATGCAGCAAGTCTTGGGTCTGGGTCGTTTTCAGGGAACGGAGACGAGCCAGCACATCGGTAAGGTATTGCTGCGGGTCCATACCTCCCACTGACAACTGATCGGGATCGAATAGATTACCGCGCGGCGACATCCGGCTTGCGGATGGCCGATGAAGAGCCATCGTTTGCGGCCCACTGCCGCGGGCCGGAGCGCATCCTCGACTAAATTATTGTGTGTGCCTTGAAAAGGTGCACTGTTCTCCCCGGTGAAAATCCGGGCCGGCTAACTCTCGTTCCAGCCGGAAACACCTGAAGCCGATCAGGAGGCGACGAATGGTCTGAAGCACTTTGGGAAACGGCCCTGAAGAGGGTCAGTGGCCCGTGCGGGCTGCAACGTGAGTGAACACCGAGCAGGACTCGAAAAGGTCAATGTGGAAGCCGACCCGCCACAATAACGGGGAAGGCCGAAGCCACCGGCTAAGCGAACGAGAGACGCAGCCGGGGGTGACCTGACCGAGCGTTTGTACCAATCCGTGTGAGAGAGTCTATATCACAGGTCGGGGCTGTGAAACTTGATCTGCGTGCATCAGGGGGCTATAGGCCGCCGGTACCGGCGGCCTATAGCCGAGCGCCGAATGGGGGAGCCGCGTGTTGTATTCCACCCGCCACCACTCGATCACGATCTGTGCCTCCTTGAGCGAATAGAAGATCTCCCCATTCAGACATTCGTCCCGTAGTTTCCCGTTGAAACTTTCGCAGTAGCCATTTTCCCAGGGACTTCCCGGTTCGATATACAACGTTCCCGTTCCTAAGCTTCCCAGCCACTTCCGCAACTCCTGGGCGATGAACTCCGGACCATTGTCGGAGCGCAAATGCTCCGGGATCCCACGCCGCACCATCACCTCCGCTAGCGCCTCGATCACTTCCTGGCTGCCCAGCCTTCGCGCCACCCGGATCGCCAGCCACTCCCGCGTGAACTCATCAATGAGCGAGCCTTCTGCCATCGTGCGTCACTGCCTTCACGAAGTCGTAGCTCCAAACATGGTTCGCTCGTTCCGGCCGCAGCCACACACAGGAGCCTTCGTTCAACCATAACCGCCCTCGCGCCTTCTGTTTTTGCGGGACTTTCAGCCCTTTCCGTCGCCAGATCCGCTGTACCCGATCCTTGCCTACCTTCCATCCTGCCTCTCGCAGCAGCGCTGTGATCCGTCGATAGCCATACCGCCCGTACTGGCCTGCCAACGTGATGATCGCGCGCGTCAATCCATCCTCATCGCGGCGCAGAATCGGAGCATACCGTTGTGTCCCTCGCCCCAGCAGCCGGCAGGCATGCCGTTCGCTCAATCCGTATCGCTCGCGCGCATGCCCCACCGCACAACGCCGCCGCTTGGGGCTTAGAAGTTTCCCTGTGCCACATCGCGCAGCACTTGCGTCTCCAGGGAAAGTTCCGCCACCAACCGCTTCAATCGACCATTCTCTTTTTCCAGTTCCTTCAGACGCTTCGCCTGATCCAACTTCAACCCTCCGAATTCCTTTCGCCCGCGGTAGTACGTCTGCTCGGTGATCCCCACTTCGCGGGCCGCTTGCGGCGTCGTCTTGCCGTTGCCTATCTCCACCTCAATTTTCCGCAGCAGATTCACGATCTGCTCCGCCTTGTACCTTTGCTTTGCCATGACCGGTCTTCCTCCTCAGGTGGATTCTCTCTCATTTCACCTGGTACAGAAAACCCCGGTCAGGTCATGAACACAGGAGAAATGTGTTGGCGATGATGGTCGGCTCTCGCAGTTCGAGAGGATGGGATGCGTAGGATCTATCCTGCGTGATTCACTTACATGTGAAGTGCTCCAAGGCGGGCACTCATAATCTCTAGAATTGCGCTTTCATTGAACCCCCGAATATCTGTGCATGCTTTTTCGACCCTATTGCGTATACACGGGTCTCCCTTGTGGTGGTACAGCCACAGGAGCGTCTCATCAAGATGTTCGACGTGTGGATACGCCCACTTCATATTTCCGTTAAACAAATATACTCGGTCTTCCGCGTGTATGTATTCTTCCTTATAATCCAATGGAAAAGAGTTTTCGGAATTCATGAACTCCATATTTCCGGAATATCCTGTGGCAATAATTGGCTTCCTAAACAGTATGCTGTCAGACAAAGTCAAACCCCACGCCTCGGAGTGGTGAACGCTGACATACACGTCGGCCAGAGAGTATAGGGCGTTGATCTGCTCGTAGGTTAGTTGTCGCGATATGAAGATGACGTTTCCATCCCAAATGTTCTGTTGATTGTCGTCAACAGGAGATGTCTTAACGATGAGGCGAGCACCTGGCATCATACTTGAAAGGCGATGAAACTCCTTAATAAGTAGATGTACATTCTTTCGCCGATCTCCTAAGGAAGCGATTGTTAGGAAATAGGTGTAACTGCCTGCGTGGGAGATCACGCGCTTGATCTCAACGAGACTTTCATCCGAGCATGTGATATTGCGAGCGACGATGTGTGGCACATGGATCACGGATGGGTGGTATTTCTCGAAAACCGTCTTGCAGTACTTCGAGCAAGTCCATACTTCGCGTGCGAACGAAATCAAATATTTTAGACATTCAGGAAGATCTGTTGCCTCCCAATAGCAGTAGGCAATTATGTTCTTACTGAGAACCTCAGGGTGCGCTTTAAAGAAGGAATCCAACTCCCGAGGCAAGCAGTGGAAGATGACAACGTCGGCTTCTGTTAACTTACTAAACAGGCATCTCTTCCTCAATGCCACAATATAGTCCAAGGCTGCCCGTGCGAGGCTTTGATAGCGTGAATGTACGTAACATACCTTGACGGGCACGCGAGTATTCTTTCAACCTGTTAATTCAGGTAAAATTATGAATGGATTACAGTGTACCGATGACGCCTTCTAATACGACTTCTTTGTTTTTTGGTGGCTCTCGCCCATTCGTTGTTGTGACGCCTGAGGCTATGGATGGCACACCGGTCCGGCGCGTTCCTCTTTCACAACCGGAGATGGAGATGAGCTTCATCCGAAAGCGCCGCTCAGAGTTAGGCACTTGATTGAGCCGGCGGCTGCCGGTCAATACTACCAAGCGTTGAAGAGGTGTCGTGCGCAAGCATGACAATCTGGGCGCCGAGGTCGGATCTGATTAACTGATTAACTAAAGCCCGGGCCCTTCCTAACAAACATCTCGAGAATCGTATTCTTGGAGCGTAAGGATGTTCTCGAGGCCCTGGTATCCATGGACATCAGCAACGTCGCTTCGCCGCATAGTTAGCAACCATCCCGCCCGGTAAAGGTCGTTCGCTGCTCGCAGGCATGGCTCGATTATGATAGTCCGTACGAGCCAGGGAACACATACATAAGAGGCGTCTGCCGCTCGGCAGCTCGTACCAGTGCACCCAGCCATGATCAATCCAATAGTATATCGTGGATCGGCAGACATCGAGCATGTTACTAGCGGTAGTTACCGATACAAATTGCGCCTCAGCCTTACATCTTTCGCAGAATAAGCGCGCCATTCTTTTACCCACCTTCCGCCAGAGGCTCCTCGATGCTCCTGACTACCTCGTGCTTTCTATACTCCGCCCCTCAATGCGGGGCCGGACCTTCCGTTCCCGCACGAATTAGTCAGACCAACGCCATGCGGACTCTGTACGGGATTTTCGCCGAAAAGACACGTTTGGTAGTTGCTGAAATATCGCTTGATTCATTCAGTTCTATAAATATTTCGCTGCCCTCCAATTACGAGCTATGTCGACCTCCGTCAAGACCTGCGCTAAACGCGTGGTTATAGATTGGGTAACAGCGGGCCGCCGACAACACCACTGTGTTTACCCAATTTGTAATTACACGAAGCACGACGAGATCTCCGCAACTCTTCGTCCAATTGCCCGATGTGCCTTCGGTTATCCGCCTTCACTAAGAGTCGAGGTGATCGTCATGCGCTTTACAACGTATCCATCAGCGGCGGCGAGTTAATAGGAACACGTTTAGAGACGAATCTTCTTCGTAACGTGTTCTGAGTTTTTATCATGTGGTTACAATCCGCTTGAGTAATTCTTAATCAAATTCAATTGTCGGACAAGTATATTTTGTTAACTGCATGGCTAATTCAGTACCATTTGTGGCGGTTTTTATTGGGGGAGCTTTGGGGATGTTGCTCGTCGGATTTGAACAGGAGTTTTCCCTGAAGTACGCCTAATGAAGCGGTGAAACGCTTGGGGTGAGCCAAAGCCTATGCGGAAGGCAATGTCTTTAATGGATAGCGCAGGCTCGTTGTGCAGAAGTTTCATGGACTTCTCGAAGAGCGCTTGTTGTTGCAGCTGCCGGAATGATTTTCCCGTTGTTATACGAACAGCCTTCTCAAGCGTATGACGGTCAACGTTTACCTGCTCTGCCAGCTTGGCAAGACCAGTTCGCCGGCCTCTAGCAAGAGCCTCTTGAACCATTTTACAAAGGCTAGCTAGATCATAGGCCACGAAAATTCGTCCTGCCTTGTCATCGTCACTTTGAGTCAAGGACATGAACGTCAAGGCGCGCTCGCGCTACCGACGGCGCGTTGCTGTGGACAGTTGGCCGCGCAGAGTGTGCGAGCGGAACTAGCCCACCGGAAGAACCGGGTTCACCGCGAAAACAGGCATTAGAGAGCATGGATTATAGGCCGTCTCATGAAAGCCGCGGGGTTTGTTGGCCGGATACACGATCCCTCGCCAGTCTCTGTAGGTGTCGCCCCGTACCTAAATCCAGGATTTTTAATCTGAGGAGTAATTTATGGCACTTAAATCGGGACTGGAAAGAACCTGGGGGTTCACGCTGCCACTGCCTCCACGGCGGGTGCTTGCGACTGTAACCACCCGGTGCGTTTGCCGAGGTTCCCGTTGAGTAACGCGCAGCGGACGTGCAGCAATGCCTGGGCACCGCACTGGGTCCACCGCATGTGCTGTTTCTTCTCCATCCGCCAGTCCACCAGTTGGTTCACCGTGGACTCCACCCGAGCCGTGGAGATGGGATTTCCTTCCCGTAGTCAATCAACCGCTTTTCGTTGGCACTGAGGCACGAGCACAGCTCGTTCACGCGCGTGCGAACCTCCTGAAGGTTCATCGTCCGGTGCGATTACTTCTCCGCAAGCATGGTGTGAATATCGACCCCGTCGTAAAAGGACGTCAGCGCGATGTAGGTTCCGTACAAGTTGTCGTGCCAGACCTTCTATTTCGCCCGATTCAGATGACCCCAGTGACGGCCCAGCCAGGATCCGAAGTCCTCAAGGTGTGGAAGATAGAGGGGGCTTTTCCGGATGGCGTCGAATCGGCGCGCGATATGGTACCAATCTAAAATGTGCTGCTAATTCGCGTTGAACCAGCGGCCCACCATCGACCGTATCCCCTCTTCACCGTCTGAGAGGACGCGAACCCTTGTTTCCGAAGCCCGTCCGCATCGGCGCAGCAATGCCTGGAGCTGTTGCCTGGCCTGTCTGTCACGATCTCGCACGATCGCAAGCATCTTGCCCGGGCCAGTTTCCGTCTCAATTCGCGCCGTGATAATCTCCAAGCTGGCCAGATCTGTCGGACAGCGGCCCTTGACGAAAGCTCCGCCGATGCCAACGACCATCTGCTTCGCAGGCTTATCGGCTGTTCGATTCTCCGTGATTTCCTGCCGAATCTCTTCGTCGATCAGCTCGCCAATAGCTACGACACGGTTACGCGTCATGGTGTGAGTCGTTCCGCCCGTTGGCGCCAGAAGTTCCCGCGGCAGGGCGGCCACCTTGGGTAGGAAATCTGCGCGCCGAGGGTCCCCTGCAGGTGGAGCAATTCGGGCGTTGTCCTCTCCGGAAGCAGTTCAGAAATCGGGATCGAGATGCCAGATCCCGAACGGCAGCAGCAAGGTTGATATCGTGGGGCCTCGACCCGAACGGTTCCCAGGACGGTATCCAAGCACCGGTGCCGGGAATGCTTGACCGTATGCCTGGCGCTGCAATTCGGACACTTTCTCTTTTGTTCACAATGCTCTTGCAACTGCTGGCCGACGACCGTTTCCTGCAGGTGGGGCAGAACTTTTTTCGACTCCCGCAAGTTGACTCCAACGTTTTCAGTGACCGTGCTGTCGGCTGCTCGCCCAATCGTACCCAGCGTGATCGTAGATTTCTCGTCGTCATCTCCGATGCATTCCACTGTGATGATCCAGCGCATGTTGTCTCCTTATTGGTCTCATGCGTCAGTCTGTCGGCGCGCATATGAAAACGTAGAAATTTGAACAGAGGCCGGTTGGCGGAACTATGAACGAGGTTCAGCCGGTGGTAGCAGGTACGTGGCCGGTTGTAGGACGGAGAGCGACTTTGCTGCACAAGTAGGCGAAGTAGGACTCCGGGACTGGATGGGCGAACAGTTCTTCGATCACGGGTAGAAAGCAATACACGGAGCGGACCGACCCCAGGGGCATTGCGTCGGCGGGGCGAGCCGCGCGGCGAGCCAAGACCAGCAAGAAAGCGGTTTCGACGACGCCGAGAGGGACTTGCCAATCCCAGAGTTGACGGACAAGACGCAGGCCATGGCGCCTGAGGCGGCGCGGCATATCCGGCAGGCGGAGATAGAGATCGATCAGAGCTTGGCGATAAGCATCGAGGTCGGGGAGCATGCGGTTTCCCTTCGTTCTTTTGCTTCCTGCGGGCGGCAGCTTCCAACGCGCTTTCGCGAACGTTGTAGGAAGTACTCTCGATCAGGGTGACATCGGCATGATGAGTAAAGGCGGTCCAGCAGAGCGACGATGCAGGTGGCGTTGGGGAAGACGGTGTTCCAGTCCTTGAAGGCTTTATTCGTCGTCAGCAGGATCGAGTTGCGCTCGTAAGGGTGGTTGATGATTTCGAAGAACAGGTCTGCGACGTGGGCATCGTAAGACAAATAGCCACATTCATCCAGGCATAGCAAAGCGGGGCGGGCGTAGAAGCGAAACTTGCGGCGGCGCAGGCCAGGGGAATCGCCGTCGAGGTCGGCCAGCAGATCGGAGATAGTACGGAACAGGACGAAGTGACCGGCGAGCACGGTGGCATGCGCGATATTTTTGGCACTGAGAGCTTTTCACAAACCATTGGCGCCAACAATCACGCAGTTGCGGGCCTCGGCGAGGAAGTCCAGAGTGATGGCACGCTCGATCAAAGGGCAGTCGATTTTCCTGGGCCAGTACCAATCGAAGTCGGCGAGGGGTTTGAAGCGGCCAAGGCGGGCCTGCGCGAGGCGGTGTTCGAGGCTGCGGCGGGCGAGGTCCTCGGTTTCCGAGCGAGCGATTTGTTCGGGCAGCTGGCGCGGGATCCAGCGCTGGGTGGCGGCACGGGCCAGGAGATCATCGAGGCCCTGAGCCGTAACCAGCAGGCCCAGATATTTCAATTGCGTGGTCAGGTCATTGTTCATCGTCGGGGTCTTGGGTGTTTTCGGAGAGTTCATCGTAAGGCCTCCAGGGAAGGATTTGAAACGGTCAAGTTTTCCAGGTCGGGGCGGCGCGAGAAGTTGACGGCGAGTGGAGTGCGGCGCTGCTGCTGGCGGTGGCGGCGAGCCAGAATAAAGGCGACCGAGGAAAGGCGCGGGGTGTGATGGTCGAGGGCCTCGTGGAGAGCGGCGGCCAGTTCCGCGGCGCCATAGTCATCGAGCAGGCGAAGGAGTTGAGCGGTGAGCCGGGCGGCGGATTCGCCGCGCTCGAAAGCGACCTGAAGGAAGGCTTGGCTTTCCGGGACTAACGGGCGCTTGTCAAGAATTTTGTGTCTGAAAGCATAAGGATGTGGACTCCTCGGTTTCGAACCTGGCCTGAAAGATTGCGTTGAATTGATCCAGGGCGTTCTGGACGGAGGTAGCGACGCGGCGCCAGCGTCCGGTTTCCAGCTGCGAGACGCTAGGCCCAGCTTCCACTTCAAGGTCTGCTCCGAATGGAAATAGCACCCGATGTTGCGGCGCATGATTTCGAGCTGGCCGTTGACGGCCTCGACGACGTTGGTGGTGGACAGGAAGCGGCGGATGACATCGGGGGAGTTGAGGAAAGCCAAGTAATGACACCGCTTTTTGCGGATCTCGCGGATGAAGCAGGGGGAGCGGGACTCGAAGTGCTGGCGGAGATCCTCGAACTGGGTGGCGGCGACCTCGGCGTTCCAGGCCGCTTTCAGGGTAAGGATTTGTTGATTGAATTCGGCGGCATCGGTTTTGCTGAAGTGGCTCTTGGCATTGCGCTGTTGCGCTGAAGATGAACGATACAGAACTGGACATCGACTTGGGGAAACAAACTCCTGGCTGATCGGCAGTAGGCACGAGAAGTCGTCGGGGAGCCTAACTCCAGTTGCCCTACGGGCTCCTTCCGTTAGGCTCCCCATCGCCATGGATTGCCTTCTATCATCCTATCAGCTGTCTCGCTCCTTCAGGGGTCCAGTATGCAGTATGCACCCCACACTTTTTCATAGTCTCGTCGCCTTGGGCCCGGATCGCTGCGACCTCACACTGCTGTGACTTTTCTAGTGCCGCTGGGACTTCACGTGGGTCTCACAACAACACAGGCGACTGCACATGCACCTTGCGAGAGCGAATCCACTTGCTCAGCCTCTTGCCAAGATCCAGATATCCAGCATAAATTGTCCTTAAGCCAGAAGCCTTCCTTCTGTATTTTGAATATATTAGGTGACAGTAACTTATGTAACGATTCATAGTCATAGACGCGGTACCAGTCCGTCGCTCCCGGTCTACCGAAAGGCACCGTCAGGATAAGTCGTCCTTCGGTCTTTAGCAGCCGATAGATGGCCATTATGGCGAGCGAATCGCCCTCCGGATTAAGCTCCTCATTGCCATAAGTAAGCAGTCCGATGTGTTCAATGGTGGAGCACGCGATAATGACATCAAAGACTGCCGACGTGAACGGATCTCTACAAATGTCAGCCTGAACGTAGTGTACACCAGGAAATCTTATCGGCTGAGGTCTTATATCAATGGCCCATGTCTCGAAGCCTAGACAGGACACTTCGAAACATAGTTGACTCTCGCGACAACCGACATCTAGAACCCGGCCTCGGAAAGGAGAGGGTAAGGCTCGATGCACAAAAGGTATCTCGACGATTCGTTCGTTGCATTGGGCCACCACAGGATGTCCATTTACAAGCCGAAATCGAAGAGGCATGTTCAATTCGGTCGGGTTCCGTTTATCGAGGTCCATGAGTACGCTGCTTTGCTATTGGTCGCGGCGCTGCCCGGTGCCGAACTACACCTCACGCGAAAGTGCTCTTGCTAGCGGTCTCGGCCCATCGTCAGACTACTGCCACTCTGTCCACACTGGTGGCTTCCGTTGCAGGTTCAATCACGACAGTAACGTGGGCTAAATTGCCGCTGCGTCATTATTCCGATTGTATCTCTATTGAACGATGGCGGGAAGCATAATTTCCAGGGTGAATTCATGCAGGCCCTCAAGTGCTCTAAGATTTAAATAGTTACAGTCTGTTTTGGACACTGTCGTTCCAAACAAGTATCCTCCCCAGTGAGGTCGTGGAAAGCATTGGTGTCTCCATTTGGGATGGTGGAAACCCCTTATCGTGCCGACCGAGATATTCCCACTCAAAGAAAGGGCTGAAGACCCGCGCCAGGGCGTCTGCTGACAACTCCGCTGTGGGCCTTGCCCGCAATAGCAGCCTCTGATAAAGCTCCTGATCGCGCTGAATCGCCGCCAGCCTCCGGTCGCGCTCCTCCCGGCTGATGATGCCCTCGAAGTAGCTGTCCAACACGCGCTCGCGCTTTTCGATCAAGGATTCCAACTCCGACTCGAGTTCCGCGCGACGGCAGCGTTCCTCGCTGAAAGTCGCTGTAGATTGCCAGAAGTTTGCCAGATTGCTTAGGAAAGTTGCCGCTGTGACTCGCGTCGCATGTATTGGGTTCGCCAGCCCCCTCCCTTGGTACGCTTCGTCGAACACACGTAGTAGTCGCGCCGTCGAAACGACGTGTAGACCAAATGGCCGCATTCGGAGCAAGTAAGAAAGCCGTTGTACGTCCATCGATGATGGCTCTGGCCGTTACTCGGCTCACTTCGCCAATGACGCTGTCTCTTAAGGTTCATCATCTCGTGCACGCGCGCGAAATCAGCCTCGCTCACGAGCGGAGGATCGATGACCCACAACCGGATTACATCGTGGGCGGCACGCGCGATCTTGGGCCGATCAGCTTGGCGTCCGTCTGTCTTACTTCGACACCCAGAGATCGAGCGCCCGGGCCAGATCCAGCATTTCCGCAATCGACGTGGGCTTCTCCATCACCCAACCGCGCAAGGCGTGCGCTAAACCCACGATTTGCGCCTGCAGCGGCTCATTCAGACCCTGGGTTCGTAGGGCCAGGATTTCCGCTTCGCGCTCGACTGTCGGATATTCAAACCGTAAGTAAATACAGCGCCGCCGTAACGGGTCCCCAAGTCTCCGCTCCTCGTTCGACGACAAGACCACGAAGGGAATCACCGCCGGATCGGCTTTGAGGGTGCCCAGCTTGGGCACCGTCACCTGCCAGGCGCTGAGAATTTCAAGCAGCGTGGCCTCAAACTCCTGGCTGATCTTGTCGATCTCATCGACCAACAGCACGCAGGGCTTGCCCTTGCGAAGCACGGCCCGCACGATGGGCCCTTCTGCAAAGAATTCAAGAGAATGCAGGCGCTTGCGGATGGCCTCCCAGTCCCCGTCGGGATGCTCGGCTTGCGTTTCGAGAAATAGTTTCTGCAGGCCCTCGTCGAACCGGCCGATGGCTTTCTCCTCGTTGATGCCCTCGTAGCACTGAAGGCGCTCGACGGTGGTTCTCGCCGCCTCAGCAATCGCGTAAGCCAACTCAGTCTTTCCGCAACCGGGAGGGCCTTCGACAAGTAGGGGCTTTTGGAGGCGCGCCGCGAGATACAAATCCTCTAGCGTGACGGGATCGATCACGTAATGGGGCGCCCAAAGTTTCTCTGCTAGTTCCTGGACCGAAGTGAACATCACAACGCTGACACTACAATGGGACCGGCGCTCTTGCCAAAGCCAGAGGCCGCTTCTGCAGCGCAACAGCCGGATTAGAACCTCTTCAACGGATCGCAGCGGCCTCCGAACCCGATGTGAACTTCTTCTTGCAACGGTTTCGCCCAGGCAGCGCCAGTGGGCAGGTGATCGTGACTCCCCCTCCGGACTTCCGTGGAAAAGAATCAGGTGTGAACTATCACTTGCTACGGATTGGTGATTCGGTCTTCCAAAACGGTGACCAGAGCGATTGCGCCAAAAAATGAACCGGGTGTGAAGTTCTTCTTGCTACGATTGGCTCCTGGCAGTGCCACACCGCAGTTGGTCGCAACTCGCCCATCATGACAGACTGTCGAAGAAAACGAACCGGATGCGAATAAGTTCTTGCTACGGTTTATGCTGGGCAGCGCCAAGTGCGGGACGATTGCAGGTCCTTAAGATCAGAGAACACGTTGGAAAAGAATCAGGTGTGAACTATCTCTTGCTGCGGATTGGTGACTAGGTCCTCCAAAACGGAGACCAGAGCGATCCCGGAAAAAAATGAATCAGGTATGAGCAACTTCTCGCTACGATTTGCTCGGTCCTGACCACCTCCGGCAGGGATCCATACCTTCCGTAGACCACACCATCGCTTGACCGGATCAGATCCCTCGCGGCCTGCCGTTTTTGCGCTCTGCACAGGTTGGCAATTTTGACACCAATCGCTTCATGGCTGAGACTGGCTGCGTGAAGTCACTTCTCAAGCGTCTTCGCACTTCGCTTATTGCCCGTGAGCTGCCCCAGGGCGGCTGGCTGTTCCTTCGCGGGAGCGGCCAAACGGCGCTTGAACCGACCTGCCTTGCTTTGTTGGCATTACGTCGGGATAGCTCCATAGACACCAATATTCTGGTTCATACGCAGCGCTCTGATGGAGGATGGGGAGCATTTACTGGCGATGACCAGGCATCAGGACTTAGCGGCTTGGCGTTACTGACGCTGAATACTCTTGGAACTTTCCAACGCGCCCGAAGCCGTGCGGTCCGCTGGCTGTTGAATAACAGAGGCAAAGAGGCAAGCTGGCCTTGGAACTGGAAGTTTCGGACCAGGGACACTCACGCGCGTTTCGATCCTGATAAATTCGGCTGGCCGTGGCAGCCAGGCACGTGCAGTTGGGTCGTCCCGACCGCGTTTGCTGTGCTCGCACTCAAACAGAGCTTCCCTTGCTGTTGTCCGAGCAAAGTAGCTTTTCGCATCCGGCGCGGCGTGGAAATGCTCGTTGACCGCGCCTGTTCAGGCGGCGGGTGGAATGCCGGCAATGGCGTGGTATATGGAAGTCCAATGGCAGCGCACGTTGATGCAACCGCCATCGCGCTACTGGCGCTTCAAGGCGACCCGCCGACCGAGATCACCACGCGCAGCGTCCAATGGCTTGAAGGCGAGGCCTACGCTTGCGAAGCTCCGTGGAGCCTCGCTTGGGCTATCCTCGCGCTGCATGCCCACGGCAAACCCGTGAAAAGGATCCACGAAAGTCTTGCCGGCCTCGCGGAATTTGATGCTCTCGACGACATGGCGGTGTTGGCCGCTGTTGTGCTGGCTCTCGATTGCGCAACCTCATGTAATCCCTTCAAGGTGACTCCTTGACCCGTCACAAGATTCCCGCACAGTCCTCACGGAAAGCCGGTGGGATCGCGGCTTCCTTACCTTTCCTTGTTCCCCGCTACGACTCCGACCGGCGCCCTCTCCGCTCTCGCGTCGCCATTTTGCCAGGTTCTGAATACTCGGAGAAACTTTCGAATATACTCTGGGATGGGCTCAAATTGTTCAACGTGAGCCTCTCTGGAAAGTACGTTCTCCTGAAGCCGAATCTGGTTGATTACATCCCAGGGGCTGAAATCAACACGCACCCCCTCCTTATCACAGCCGCGGCGGAGTGCTTCCGGCGTTTCGGCGCCAAACAAGTTGTCGTTGCCGAAGGCCCAGGCCATCAGCGGGACACCCAATTGCTGCTTCGGGCAACCGGCGTCGACCAAAAGCTCAAAGACCAGGGAATTCCGTTTGTCGATCTCAACCGCGATGCCGTCGTCAAGACCCGCCTGCGGGCTGATTATAGCGGCCTCAAGTATCTTTGGCTGCCCCGCACCGTGCTGGAGGCGCAGTTCATCGTCTCCATGCCGAAAGTCAAAACTCACCATTGGGCTGGGGTTACGCTGAGCATGAAGAATATGTTTGGCGTGGTGCCGGGGGTCAAGTACGGCTGGCCCAAGAATCTGCTCCATTGGCGGGGTATTCAGCAATGTATCGTGGACCTCGCAGCAACCGTGCCAATCCATTTCGTCATCGCGGACGCAATTGTGTGCATGGAGGGGAACGGGCCACTTTCTGGAAATGGTCGTCGATTGACTAGCATAATTCTTTCGGACGATCCGGTTGCCGCCGACGCAACTTGCGCCAGACTGATGGGCATTCTTCCCGAGCGCATCCCGCATATCACAGAGACTTCGAAGTTCCTCGGCAACATGTCGCCTGACCGGATCGAACAACTACGCGCGCCAATCACTTCTCCCGAGATCCCATTCGAAACAGTGCCGGAGTTAAACACGATACGCACTGCCCAGTAGTGTGGCAGTTTCCGAGTCCCCGACGATCCAGGATTTGAGAAATCTGGAACCGAGGAGTGGTGATCCGTTCTTGACTTTCGCAGACGTGTCATGGCGTGCTGCGAATCTAGCAGCCCGCGGTTTTGATCTTGCCCGTTAACATGAATCCGCACACTCTCAGACCGGCCTTGATCAGCGCGCCCCGTGACGCCGTGTTCTCCAGGTTGCAGCGAGCTGCAGGAACGCTGCCGATGAGGTAGCATTGCTTCTTCAGCTCCTGCAGAAGGAAGCTTCCAAATCCCCTCCTGCGGCAATCCTCTCGAACCTCCATGTACAGGTCTGTGAATGGCCTGTTGTAGTGGACCATAAATCCGCCGGTCGCGACGACCCCTCCCGGCAGCGCTAAAACATAGTCGCCAACCGGCTCGACCTTGTGCTCAAATATCTGGTCGTCGTTGCACCTGGGGCGAACCACGCCGTCAGGAATGACGTGCTCAGTCACGGCATGATCCTCGAACAGCACGACGTTCGCGCCTATGTCTCGCGAGAACTCATAGAGCATCGAGGACAGTAGCATGTCGTTGCTCTGACATTCGATGTACTTCGCGCCAGAAGCGGAGAGCAACTCGCGGAACAGCACACTGACCAGCTTTGCGAACGAGTGAATGACGAAAAACTCGAATACGGTGTCCCTATTCGATATCTCTTGCCCCTTGGTCGAGCCGTACCCAACGGTGACATCGTCAATAATCAAGAGATACGAGTCCGTCCAGCCGCGCTCGTGACACGAGTTGTATCGAATCTGGAAATTGGTTTCCTGGAGAAACAACGCACGAAGGGACTGGATGTCCTTCAGCTCCGCTTTGATAGCTCTTGCGATCATGTTCCCAAAAACTGTCGGTTAGCGCCTGGGTATGCCGGAACATGTATACCCTCGTCCGGCCTTCAGTCTAGCACTTGACCTTGAAGCGAGCTTGCGGATTCCGAATGTTCCATGTTCAGTGCACGACAGGGCGTTACGCGCCGCTAACCGCGTCCTGGGCTAGTATCCATTCAGAAACTGGAGGCATATCTCAGCATTGCGGTCGAACGACGTACCCGGAAGCTGTGCCGCCGCCCGCTGCCTTTATCTTGTGCCGTAAAGCAGGGTGTGTAATTCTTTGGAGCTGTCCGGTCGCGGCCGAGGTTGGAGCCAATGACATTGATCTCAGCTAAACAGAGCCGTCCTTGGCGACCGGGCAAGCTTCAACAGCGGGTAGGTGAAGTCGCGCGCCGGATGGCTGAAAGAGAGGCGGCGCGAATTCCGTGGCCGCAGTTGCGGAACGCCCGCGAACAATATGTAAAGTGGGAAGCTTTCACGCTGTGGGTTCGAGCCATCGAGGATACGGAGAGCGGTTTTCCGGAGTGGCTCGCCGAAGCCGTAGAGAAGCGCTGTCCAGGCTTCCTGCAATTCGTAGCGGAACACAGGCTGGATGATCGACGGAGTCCACCCTTCTTCTGGTATCACCTTGAACGGTGGATCAACGAACATATCTTCAGCAGGCGCAGGCGGGAAGGTTGGATGAATGCTGTAGGTTATTACGCCGTGCGTGATCTCGCCGCCCTTCGCGATGAAGCCTACTGGTCCTATTGCGAACGGCAATGGAAGCGTTCGAAGCCTGCTGTCTGTCCTTCGTTCCAGGAATGGCGGAAGACTTCGGAACATTTCAGCGACGAGGTGCTTAACGAATTCGAATTGAGAGGCGAGACCCGCGAACTCATCAACGGGGCGCGAAGGATATCGTGCTGCTCAGCGGACACTACTATGCAGAGGGACCGCCGTCGGATCCGCGCATGACAATCGAGCGCCTGCTCGAGAACACCCCGCGAATCATGGCGGCGAGCCGCAGGTGTCACCGTCCCTTCCGCATGACCGAGGGTAATTCCTGCTACAACGGCGGCAAGCGGGGCGTCATCGATACGTTTGCGTCGGCGCTGTGGGCCGCCGATTACATGCTGTTTCTCGCCCATAGCGGCTACGTGGGCGTCAATTTTCATGGTGGACGCACCGGAGTTTACACGCCCATCGCGAGCGGCCCGGAAGCAAACTACTCGGCGCGACCGATATACTATGGACTGCTCGTCGCAGAGCAATTCGCGGGCGCGACGATGGTCGAAACACGAGTCGACACGCAATCGCTGAACGTCACAGCCTATGCCGCGAAGACACACTCCGAAATGCGCGTCGCACTCTTCAACAAAGACGAACGGCAGACCGTTCGCGCCAGGCTGGAGAGCGGCACTCCCGCGCCGCAAGCAAAGCTCTGGCGCCTAACGGCGCCGGCTATCGACAGTACCGCCGGAGTGCGACTAGCTGGCGCCGAAGTCAATTCGGACGGCGGCTGGGACGCAGCGCGCGAGGAAACCATCGCTGGCGACGATGGAATGTTCACCGTTGGCCTGCCCGCCGCGAGCGCAGCCATTCTATTCCTTAATCATCCGGGCGAGTAGGGGTCGCACTGCGCAGCAAGTCGCTAATATCCCGGTTCATGCCAAACCCTTCGGCGGAGTTTATCCTGATCGCCCCCAAGTGGCCTTACCGCGCCAGCCAGACCGTTATTTCGTTTGATCAAAACCATCTTTTTTGCCGACGGCTGTTATTACCTGCCGTCCGTCAGCCAGATGCTCAGCTCGGCGCCGAACCCGAAATTGCCGGTCGTCCACGGCTGCGGAAAGCCGTCCGATGGACATGAGGTCTTCGTCGCTGAGATCGGGACGGCTTTCGACTGCCAGATCAATATAGTGGCCACCGGGTAGGTTCCACGAATGAGCGCCGATTCGCGCTCCTGAATTCACGTTGGAGTGCGCGAGGTTTCCGAGAGAAAGGCGCACGGTAGAGATCACACAGATAGGCTGCCCTCCGAACAGGCCCTGCCATGTAATCTGGTCGGCGGGCAACGTTTTGCCGCTGCAGTTGCCCACCTTGCGGCGGCTGACTTCGGTGAAGATATCGGTCTACTCCATCGGCTTTCTACCCACTTGATACCTTCTTGACTGATATCGCTCTCAGCAACCTTCGCCTGCACTGCCACCACGCGGGCCGACGGACTGCTAATTGTTGAGAACAACTCGTGCGATCTAGACGACGAATGCCCGCGAGCATCCAGTTGCGGCCCTGAGTACATCAGGCCTCATTCTCCAAGTAAGTGCGAAATCGCCGGTCAGCGCAGTCCTGGCTGCAAAAGGAACCCAACTCTTCGAAGGCAGGAATGATGCGTCCCGCCGCGCCTATCTCATGGCCGCAATAAGCACAGGTTTCGCGAACGGCGAGGTTCACGACCGGGGTCACGGCTGGGTCCACGCTATTGTCATGCTGCCGTTTGCATCGTTGGCCGGTGCCTTCGTGCTGTGTACCTCCGTGCGACTCGTTGCCTCGAACAGGATTTGCTGCGTCACCGCTCCCCAAGCCTCCTTCAAAACAGACCAAGTTGTATACTCGCATCTGAAAGCGTAGAAGGACGCCGGCGCGCGCTTGACTTGCGAACCGGCGAAGTGGAAAGCGGTGCGCCAAAGAGCAACAATTGACTGACGTCGGCCAACGGAGCCGGCGAAAGAATCGGGAGGTCCAACCGCGACGATTCCGCCACCGGCGGAGCTTGAATCGTGACCGGCGATGGGTGACCGATCACGGCACTCTGCTGCTGGATAGCGCGCCAGACCATCTGCGCGTTCTCGCCAATGCCTTTCTCGGTCACCAACTCGCGTGCCATTGCCATCAGGAGGTCATCATCGCCTTCAGCTTGTAATCCTTCTGCTGAGAATTTGCCCTCCATTCCCATCGCCACGAGCAACTTGCGTCCCATCAACCGCAGGCACGTCTCCTGCGCCGTTCGCGCGTAAGCAAAATATTTGACATTCACCTCCTCGGTCTGGCCGATGCGCCACGAACGTCGGCTTGCCTGGCGCAACGTATAGAGCGAATAGCCCGTCTCCCAAAAGATCAGGTCTTTGTATTCCAAAAGGTCGAGGCCGAGGCTGACCAGCTTCGGGTGCGAAATGACTACTTGCACGCCCTGGCGGGATTGGCGCTCGTACCATGCTTCGCGTACTTCGGGCTTCACGTCAGCCGTGAGCACGGCCACGCGGACTCCTTCGCGCTGCAGAATTCGTTCCAGCCGATAAGTCACGTCTCTAAGCCTTGTGTATACGGCGAACACGTGAACTTTACGACCTCGACTCAGGCTCTGATGAACTTCTTCGACCAGCTTCCGCTCTTTCGCATACAGCACTCTTTCATCGAGATCTTCCGGCTCAGCGATTACAAACTGTTCGCGCCTCCCGGCTTCTGGATCGTATTCCCATCCGTAGAGTGTACCCAGGCCAAACGGACGGTCCGGATAGAGCAGCAAGGCGTTCATCCCGACGCTGACCACCGAATTGTTGCCTCGATGCTCTTTGAGGACTTCCTTGATCTGCTCTTCGAGCTTTTCGTACGCCTCTCGCAGCGGCTCATCCATTTCAACCGGAACAACCTCTTCCCGATACGGCGGCAATGCATCGGCGATGTCTTCCAAAGAAAGAAACGCCGCCATGGGCATTAGAAAATCGCCAAACAGTTGCGGTGAGGCGCCTGGACGGCGTCGCACCCGCCGCGTGACTTTCGCTTCCGAACACGCGTTTTCCGCCGGCTCGATGGTCGTAATCGTTTCGAGCAGACCGTAGGTTTCCATAAAGGGCCCCACGCCCTCGTCGTGCTCGAATCCGACCTCGATCATCTTCGACGGCTCGGCGCGAAACAGGATGTTATAAACGTCGTCCGCATAACCCCCAAGCAATGTGCCCGTGAGGACGATGAGCTTCTTGACACAACCGGCGAGCGTCCCAAGCGCATTGCCCTGAGCGGTATCGCCGCCTTTCAGTTCATGAACCTCGTCGGCAATGCCAAAGTCGAAGAATTCGGAAAGATATCGACCAACAAATTCGATTACAGCGTACCGACGGACCTTGGATCGGTCAGCCTGCCAGAGGGGGCTGAACAGCTTTCTGCGGGCACAATGATCGTTGTCATCGGCTTCATCATCCGGCCCGATCCACTCGCTCAGTCGAACCTTCTTGAAATCGGATGTCAACAGCCGCTCGTCGTCTTCGCCGGCATAGACGGGCCGGCCGGTATTGGGATTGACGACGCTGCCTCGATACCGGCCGGAGCGGGCAATGTTGTATGCGTGCCGCCAAAAGTATGAAAGTTTGGCGACCTCTTTACTGATTACGAAAATTGCCGGCCCTGGACACAGCGAATTCCAGCGTGCACGGGCGGTGCGGTAGCTCTTTCGCAGTCGCAGGTCGGTCAACGTCGTTTTCAACCCTTCACGCACGACCTGCCCACGGCGCAATTTAACTTCCTGGATGCCGTTGCGACTCTTGCAGGTTGAATCGCGCAGGCCGTCGATGAGAAACACGCGAGCGTGCGGAACGGTTTGCAGCGATTCCCGAGCCCACTTTCCGGTCAAATGACTTGGCGCGAGCACGAGCGCGGTAAATGGCTTACCTTCAGAGGCAACATATGCACTGGTCAGTGAAATCAGGGTCTTGCCTGTGCCACATTCTGCAACCACTGCGGCTGAGCGTGCATGGGCGAGTCGCTTCACCACACCCATTACCGCCAGAGCCTGACCCGGATAAGGCTTGCGCAGCAGGCTAGCCAGCAACGGCGAAGGGGGATCTTGAGGCCCCTGTAACGGCGGGAGGCATTGAAGGATTCGCTCTCCCAGCTCATTTGCGAACCGCCTTAAGTAGCTCTCGATAGTTGTGGGCTGCTGCACAGGAGACTCCTCACATGCGTTTCGATTCCAAGCGAAGACGGGACTGGGGCGCCATGTTGGGCACTATGTTGGTTGGACAGAGAACAGATCGGACGCTTAGGAGTGCCGGCGGTATTTACTCGCTGGCAATTGCGACCTACCGGGGTTTGTCGTAAAGGCGGTGCCTATCGCGCGTGCCAGGCTCTATCAGGATTTGATCGAGGGGAAAAGGATCTCTTGCAGCCGGCTGTGGGATAAACCTCACTTCACTGGCCGGACCTGGCGCACGAGTAAAGGAGTCTCCCGTTTGAGGCCAGCGCAGTGGGCCATTAGCCTCCGGGAATTTGATCATCCCACGCCGGAGGCCGCGCGAGATCCAGGCCAGAAACTTACTCTTCGTCCCCGAAATTAAGATAGGTCGACAGCCGATTCCTGTGAGCGAAGTTATAGCTTTCCGCCGTCGCAATTCAGCCGTAAACCATCCTGCCCATTCGGGGACTACCGGCAAGCCAAAGCGTTCTGAAAGCCTGTAAAGCACAAAGACCGGATCGTCGTCGCAAAGAATCGTGTGGTTGCTCACGGTAGCTGCTCCGAGGCGCGTCGCGGCAAGTTCAACGGAAACAGCCACGAGGTGGCGCACCGGGCGCTTCAAACCGAGCACGCTGATGCTGCCTCGAAACCACTCGGATTTTTCGCCCAGACTGAATTCGAGGCAAGCATCCACGCTAGGCCCGGTGACTTTGAACACTTGGTTTTGCTGGACGGCGGCCCATACGGCGCCAACGTCGGAATCTCCGCCGATCACGGAGAGCAGATGGAACTGGCCTTCGCGGCCGTTTTCCGACATCTCGGCAACCATGCGGTCAAGACGCAGCCTCACGCGCGCCGTCGTATCCTTCAGCACCCGCGTGAATTCGAGCCATCCGAAGCGTTCGTGCGCGTTCTCCACTTATCCCTCCTCGAGGTGGCATCTCCCCCCGTTGTAGGTTGACAAAATAGTTGACAATTCTTGCCAGAATTGATGGCATCAAGTCGCGGCTGCCGCCGCGTGGTGATCTTTTTCTACGACATGCAGCTACCGAGCGCATTTCGCCGGTAGGCTTTTGACATCAACTGTGGCAAAAGCATAGGATCTTGCCAACTATCGTGGCGAGAATCGTCAACAATTCTGGCAAGAGGCAATAGATCGTCCTTTATTTTCAATACCCGCGTTGTCATCTATTCCGACAACCTACATCCCGTTAGGACGGGAGCTCCCCGGGGCTCTCATTAGGCAGCGCACCGGTCGCTATGGGCGCTTCCTCGGTTGGCTCATCGGCGGTCAACACCACAGTACGCCCATCGATGAAAAGCAGGTTGAGACGTAAGTTACGTGGAATATCGTTTTCTTGAAACCAGTTGTTATTGGTTAGAACTAGTTCCGTGACGGGTGCTGCGGGGCCGGTTGTTGGGGCGGAGTTAGGGACAGCAGGTAAAAAGGCAAGAGGATATCCGTGGTCTACGGACACCGGTTCCCTATGGGGAGTTCAAGTTCACGTCCTGTTGCAGAAGAGCTCTATCGCAAGGTGGTTATCTCTCCGGACGAGAAGAGCAATGTCAGCTCGTTTGCGAATCTTTCTCGGTCACGCTGAATGATCGTGCCGTCCTCTTCGACCTCTTCGGAATGATCTGTCACCTTCACACATCTCCAGGCAGCCAAGTGGCGGCTCTGGCCTGAGCCAAAGATCCCATCGAGCCCGGAACTCACGGCGAGCAAGGCCAAATGGCCGGCATGCAAGGGTGTCAGTGGCCGACCCTTTACACGCTTCATGGGGCAAAACAGAATCGGCGACGCTTGCCGGTATGCCGCCGATTTGGGTAGCACATCTTCGATCTCATCAATCGGAAGGCCATGATAAACGAGACTGACAGGCCCGCCGTCCGGGATCGAATAGAACGCGTCAGGCTGATCAGGAAGCGTCGGCAATTCTTTCCAGTTCCGACTCATTTCACCGAGCAGGCCACACGCCTTGATTACGTCCGAGTCCCGCAGGCGGTCGCGTTCGCGGCGCGCCCGGCGGGTGGCGAAGACGACGACCTGGCCATATTTTGCTGAGTCGGGCGCGCTCAGTCGATAGATTCGTTTGTCTCTGAACTGCATGGCAAGAAGCCGATCACAGACTTCGAGCCGCTGACCAGGTAAAACAAAGACGAGGACCCCGCCTGGATTGAGCCACTGGTAGAACTGCCCAAGAAAGGTTTTCTCCGTTCGTCGATTCTGATCTTCACTCCATTCGAAGTCGTAGGGTGGATTCAGATAGAGGAGACCGAATGACTCCACCGCACATTGAATATCGAATGCGTCGCTGTGGATCACTTCGTGCCCCGCGCCGCGAGCTTGGTCGGCGCGGTAAGCATCAAGCTCGATGCCGTAGCGAAGGACGGGAGCGTCGCGGGTGATCTCGGCGAAGGCCTTGCCGTCGCCGATACAGGGATCGATTGCGGCGCACGAATTTGCCGGATAACGAAGAAACTGGCGAATCCTCCCTGCTTCGATGACAGGCAGAGGGTAAAAGCCCAGCTTCATCTTCCCTTCGAGGCGCATGCTTCCTCCTGTAGCGTACTTCTCCGAGACGTGGGCAGTTGTCGAGGCAGGTCGGGGCGAGGCTAAGTAGGATTAGCTGAACCGGGGGACCGATGTAGTTCCGGATCTGTCAGGCTGGCTAGGCTGTTGGTAGTGCTCAACGCAGCAAATGCCGAGAGGCCTCCTCCGGCAGTAGTTTCAATGAGGCTGCGCTATCTTGCCATTGCAAAACAGCTCGCTAGCTACCCACGTCCGAGGCACAATCCATCGCGGGCTTGAGTACAGCCCGGATATGTTCCAGGGGCATCTCATCGGGTTGCACTCCAGAGGGGGTGTCTACCACGCGAACGAAAAGACGACGGACCAAGCGAGCAGCGATTTCAGAACTGGCGCTCCGGCCCGCGTCGTCTCCGTCAAGAAATAGGACCACATGTTGGAAATTCTCAACAAGAAGCCTCTCTTGGATTGCGGTCATTGTACAGCCCATTAAAGCTACAACACAGCGAACCCCGGCCTGAAACACTTTCAGGCAATCAAAGAAGCCCTCCACCACAACAACCGTTCCGTGGCTTCTCGCGGTGATGGCACGATGAAGATTGAACAGGACCAGCGACTTTCGAAATCCGGTTGGAAATCGGTATCGGGGCTGGGTAGCATCGAGAGCCCGCCCCGCATAGCCGATCAGCTCGCCCTCGCCATCGTGTATCGGGATAACCACACGTCCGTTCATGATGCCCGGACCTGCGTAGAATCCACTGCCAAAATGTTCTGCGGTTGCGCGATCGATACCGCGCCGATGGAGATACTCGTGAGCTGTATCGACGGGCCAAAGCTGAAAACCTAGAACCTCGCACGAGTCTGAATCTCCGCCAGCGAACGGTAAAGCCAGGCTTCCGACCGGGGGCGGCAACGCGGAGCACCCGCCGGTTCCTTTGTCCAGCGCCGCCGATGAGGGAAACCAGCTTTCGATTCTGAGGGCTGCATTACGAATCGAACAGTTTTCCATCGATGCGACGAAATCCAGGACATTGCCTCCGAGCCTCCCTGAGCGAGCCGCTACACATGAATCAGAATGGCACGCCCAGATATTTCGAGCCACGTCCACAGCAAAACTTGGAGAACTATCTTGGGAGACGTGGCTTGGTAACGGGCATCGGCCACGAAGTCGGCTACCAGCCACTGGATGAAGCTGAACTCCGTAGTGAGCCAACACCATATCCATAGAAACGGTCTCTTTGACTTTCCGGAAATCCACCCACTGGCCCGACATAGACGAAACCTCTACCCGTTACTTCGAGGAGCCGTTCGTATCTCAACTAGCGAAGAGGACCGGAGTTGTCGTGGCGTGGGGCCCGCGGGTGTGGGAACGTCGGCCAGTTGGGTCAACAAGCGCTCCATCGCTGCAATGCCTTCCTCCACTGCGGCCAACTCCTCATCCTTCAAGGGAATCATCTGTTGCATCTTTAGCAGATTTGTTTTCGCCTCTAGCAACTGAGCTTCCGCGGATCCTTTTGGACGGTAAAAGGCACATTTGGCGCAGGCCATTCGGTGCGGGCACTGATCAAAGAATTCATAGGAACAATATCCGTGCCCAAGATCGTAGTACTTCCACGGCTCTCGTGCGGCAGCACCGGCCATAACGACCTGCCTGTCAATGAGCACTTCGACCATGCGCAGGTTGCGCTCGAAGTAGCCCGCATCAGAAAATGACTTGGCCAGCCTGGTCGGTGTGATCTTGACGTAATGCTGTGTTGCGGTTGGTGTTCGATGGCCCAGCCACTCCTGCAACTCAAAGAGCGACATCGGCTCCTTTGAATTGAAGAGTTGCGAAGCGATCGTTGAACGCGCCCGATGGCTTGTGATGTTCCCGCGAACATCCTGGGGTGGCACTCCGGCTTTGCGGCAAAGGGTGGGGATCAGGCGGACATTGAGGTATTCCGGCCCGATTCTCCTGCCGCGATACAGAAAGAGAAAACTGACACTCTCCCCTGTTTTGGCATCGAGCCGCTTCGGTTGTACGGGACGTTCCTGTTCCCACGCGGCGATCGCCTCACCCACAACACGGTCCACAGGCTTCGTAAACGGGGGCGACGTCTTGTTGACCGGAATATCGAGGAGACAGATGGCACTTTTGCCTTGGTTTTGCTCAGCCTCCGCCGTGCTCGGTTGCCATCTGACACATCCAACGCGCAAACGACGGATCTCATCGCGGCGCAGACCACTGAAAAGCAACACCACCACCAGGGCTCGAACCATGGTAAGTGGATAGAAGGACGTCCTTCCATCGTCCCGACGCGTAAAGCGGCACCGAGGGAGATCGTCTTCCGTCAGGTTAAGTCCAGCCCAGAGCAGCTTCGCCCAGATATCGTCGGCAACGACCCGCGGCCTTGGCCCGAGTTGCATCAGCACAGATCGTGGTGTTCTAAGGCACCGACGAGGATCGAATCGCCGGGGTATTTTGCCCCATTCCTGCAAATCGGAAAAGAATGCACCTAGGATGTCGATGCGATAATGGATCGTCCCCGCCGCAATGGGCTTCCCGATCTTCGATGACCCGACTTGATTTAACCGCTCAGCCCAGTCTCCAATCCTCAGACAGCAGACCACGGCCACATATTCGGCCGCTAATTCCCTTGTCCAGGCAGCCGGGGAGATGGCTTCAGGGTGCTCACGTCCGAGCCAGCGGCCTACGCAGAGCAGCCAGTAGTAGCCACCAATGCGCGTGCGGCGCCCGCGTGTTGAGGTGGCACGCCAGCAGTCGCAGATCCGAGCCCATTCAGCCGGGACTGACTGAAGAATGTGAGGGTGCACTGCCACGCCGCGCACCTTATCCGCTGCGAGGGGTTCCTTGAAGATACCCAAATCTGTCAGGACCTCTGATACAGCCACTAGGCACCTGTTCACGCTGATGGCCAGATGCTTCTTTCTCAGTTCCTCCAATACCTCGCGGCTGAATTCTTCCAGCCGCGGACTCCGATTGGCCAGAATAGCCTCACACACGGTGCGCGGGACAGATGCTGTCACCATGACGTCTGCATAACCCCACTCCCGGAGCTTACTCTGCACTCGGCCAACCGCCATTTCGACGGCCTCGCACCCAAAAATCTTCGTCGCAAATTTGTGTTGTGCGAATACCCGGTCGTCAACTGCAGGAAAATCTACGAAGCCACCCAGCAGATAGGCCACGCCCATGTAGAGTGGCCTCCGACCCGTAGAACCCTTCAGTACCTCTATCCAGTCCTGGGTTTTCCATCCCCAGTAGACTTGGTGACGGCGGTAGACCTCACGTAAGACGGAATTGACCGTCTCTGTGCGCCGCGCTGTACAGGGTGCCATTAAATTCATCACGTCCTGGAGAGGACGAACCAAACGCTCTAGACGGGCGTGGAAACGCTTGGTTTGTACCTTTGTAAAGAGTTCGCGACTCCGCGCGTAGAGCCCGAGCGCACTCTCCTCTGCGGCGCTAAGATCGGGTGCCCGGTCGTTGGAGCAAAGCTCCACCGGCCAAGCCCGATCCGGCGGCAGCCACACAGGCGACTCAGTCATTGCAGCATCTCCACGAACATTCTGGCCCTCCACGCGTGAATCTCGGCCATCCCATGCTCCAGTTTCTTCGCGAGTTCTCGGCCGCTCGAGTGAATGTAGCAAAGCGTGGTTTGAATACACCTGTGCCCGGCAAATGCCGCGATCTCATGAACGTCCCAGCCGGCACGAGCTAGGTCGGTTAGGCGAAGGTGACGGGCGGTGTGTGTCGTGAGGCCTGGGAGCCCGCTTCGTTCGGCCATTCTCGTTACGACTTTGGACCAAGTCCAGATTGACAGGGGCCGGGCAAGATTCCGTCGGGACTCAGAGAGGAACAATGGACCGCGGTCTCTGCTAAGCTCGTTGCGGCGAACCAGATATGCCGCGTACAGGGTACCGGAGGCTGGCGAGTAGGGAACGACTCGGTCCTGCCGATTTTTCGTTGTTTCTGCCCGAATGTGGAGGAGTCGGTGCGCAGGATCTATATCGCCTGTCTCCAACATGCACAGTTCTTCGCGTCGTAGGGCCGCATCATAGGAGAACGCTAACATCACTCTGTTCCGAAGCGGCTCCTCTCGGGCTGCTTTGAGAACTGCGGTCCACTCGTCGTCGTTCGGGATCCAAGGTAGTTTCCGATAGCGAGGCACCAAACCCCGCTCAGCTCCGAAAGATTTTCCGGGTGTATATCTTCCTCGCCCGACCGGATTGGTTGGCCGAATACCTTCTTCAATCAGATAATCGTAGAAAAGTCGTATTGCAGTCAGCCGCAACTGCACAGTCGCATTGGCCAACCGCGGTTGGACATCGGTTTCGCTATTCCCTTTGTGAGGGCGACCTTCTTTTTCAAGTAGAGAGCGGACGAACCCGGAGACCTGCTCGCGTGTGGCTGATTCAGCGTCGACGCCATGCTGGGCACAGAACAGCAGGTATTCGTGAAGTGACCGCCCGTAAGCCTGGAGTGTGTTTTTCGCTAGACCCAGGTTCCCCTGGATCCTGAGCCATGCCCGGCCCGTGCGACATCCTTCAACCGCCGGAAATCGAGCCCACTCCAGCACATCCATTGCTCTCTACAGCTATTTGCTTGTCAGATAGACGAACCAAAGCGCAAAAAGCTAGCAGAACTGCAGCAAATGGTTTCAAGAAAACTGTGTTGACTGAGCGCCCCCGCGAGATCCCGCCAAATTCCATATAACAATGCGAGAATTGTTCCTTTTCCCTGATCGTCGTCACGCCGTCATCGGTTTCTTCTTCCACTCTCAGGATCGTTTTCACTCCCTGCCAGCGCGCCACATGGCGTAGTTCACCGTCGCCCAGGATCCCATCCAAGGCGCCCGCGCACGCCAGAATCGAAACGTGGCCGCTGTGCAATGGCGTCAGAGGCCGCTCGCGTTCGCGCGACTCCGGCGCGAAGAGGATGCGCTTCGCCTGGCGGTATGCGGGCGATTGAGGAAGACAATCTTCGACCTCATCGAGGGGCAGACCGTGATGAACGAGTTGAATGGGCGGGGCCTCGGGCACGGAATAGAGCCCTTGCGGACGGTTAGTCAGGATGGGCAGCGCCTCAAAATTATTTGCCTTCCGTCCGTAGTCGAGTCTAAGCAGGTTAATCTCCCGGTCCTGCAATCGGTCGCGCTCACGGCGGTTACGGCGGACGGCGAGGACGACAATCTGCTTGTACTGCACGCTCGCTGGATCGCTCAGCCGGTAAACTTCGGTGTCTTTGAACTGGACAGACAGCCGGTTCCCGCAGACGGCAAGCTGCGCAGCAGGAATGATGAGAATCAAGATGCCGCCCGGCTTGAGCCAGCGGTAAGTGCGTTGAAGAAAGAGTGCTTCGAGTCTTTGGCCTTTTTCTTCGTCTTCTGTGGTTTGCTGGTAAGGCGGGTTTTCGTAAAGAAGACTGCACGACTCGACCCGGCAATCAACGTCAAAGCAGTCTCCGTAAATGACTTGGTCCAGAAGAGCTGCAGCTTGCTCGGCTCGGTACGCATCCAACTCGATGCCGCAGCGCTGGCCGTGCGCACTCTCCGTGATCATGACCAGTGCCTTTCCTTCCCCGGCACAAGGGTCAAGCGCGGTAAAGTGTGTAGTGGGATAAACAAGGCATGACCGAATGCGCCGGGCTTCCGCTTCGGGTAGCGGAAAGTACGCCATCCGGACTTGGCTTAATAATCTTGCCATGGGCGAAACTCCTCGGAAGATTTGGCCGGGGGTTGAAGGATCGGCTGCTGCCAGTGGGTTTGATTTGATTGAGAGAAGATTAAAAAAGGAGGTCGCCACTAGGCGAATGCTGCCTGGACGAGGTGAAGAGGAATTTCACAGGTGTGGATGTAGGAATTCGTGTGCTTGGGGATGGCGATAAAAGCAATTGCGTCTTCCCTGGCGATCATCTGACAACACTCGACGCGGGCAGCCATGGATACGGGAACTGAAAAATCGCTTGGAGCCGTCATTAAATCAGGTCCAGCCGAAGGAAGCCTTTCTAACAATTCCTCTAACGCTTCGGCTTCCTCCTGGTTCTCACTGAGCCAGGGGCTGAAGAATTCGGCATGGTAGTCCCAGAAGTACGTTTCGACGAGATCACCGTCATCGGCCTTTTGCGCTTTAAGCGCATGGATGCGGCGGAGCGCGATTAGGGCGAGTTCCCGCGTCAAATCGATCAGCGCATAGTCACAGTCCAAGCTGGCTTCGGGCTCCGACGTGACCAATGAAATCAGCTTCATTGTTTGCCTCCACGAGCGCTTGTTGAATGCCGTGCTCGCTCCTCGAAGACTCTGAGAGCTCGGTTATAGACCTGCCAGTAGGAACGAGCTGTTACCAGGTCAGCAGGAAGAACTTCTCCGTCGGGGTTCACCCGGACTGCGGGATAATTGCTTTCAGCGAGCGTCTCGACATAGACACACTCGTGTCCGTCTGAAGCGATGAGATGATCACCCCAGACGCCTGGGCAGGCCGTGTTCGATGCGACGAAGGGGATGCCTTTCATGCTGGTCAGATCGTCATAATGACCGCCAACGGCCTCGTCATCGGTCATGAGCACTGCACCGGCAATCTCATTCCCCTCGAACGTCAGTGCCTCCGCCTCCTGTCGGCGATACCCGAGACGCTGGAAGACTTCCTGGTTTCCCACGGAGCACAGGACGGTGGAAGAACAACGGTCCGACATGTTTATCATCCTCGTTTACTGTTGGTGTTGGGATCCCGCTTCGACGCGTATCAACTTGCCGCTTAATTCTCCTCAAGACGGGTGGGGCGGATGAACCAGGCCATCTGCCCGCCGTAGTAACCTTCTTCCAGGTAGGTCCAATGTGGTCGAAGTGTGATCCCCTGATGCCGCTCGCTGGTATCCACCAGCGCGCCGGCAATCCTCAAGACGCCGCCCTCGTTGGCTTTCCATTCCCGGCAGTTGAAGTGTGTAGCCAGCCTCCGACCTTGCATCAGAATCACGCCTGTCCACTTGCAGCCATCCCGCAACTGCGCTGGAATCAGATCCCATTGCTCAAAGTCAGCCATAAGTTTTTATCCATCTCCTCGGGTCAGAAAAGGACGGACCACGAGGCGCCCTCGACCAGCCCTACGGGCTCAATCGGGCATGTGAATGCCTTGCCGCCGGCTATCGATCGCCAGATTTGACAGCTATTGGATTCGTGCTACGCTCTCCTTAAATGCAAGCGACCTCGAGCGCTCAGTCTCTTGAAGTCATTCATCGTGGCTGTATCACAAACATCCGGCCAACAAAGGAAGGCGCCGCCGAGTGCGTTCTCAGCCAAGGCGCGCCGGTCATCCTTCCGGCTTTTCTGGCTGCCTACCTCGGCTCTGGAGATGAGGTTGAAATTCCCCTTGGCCCGGACCAAGCGGGCGTCGAGATTCATGTCCGCAAAAGCCCGACGTCGCGACGGATCCGCGAACTCTACCAAGCATCGGTCGGATACATTACCCAACCCAAGGAAGACAAGCGCAAGGAGTTGTTTGTTGCAGCCGAGGCGATCAGCAGCCGTCTGGGAATCGCCACCATTTATCTTTCCTGCCATGTCCTGCGCGATTATTTCTACGTGGGCGATCGGCAGCGAGAATGGGGTAAACAACCGACCCTGTACGAAATCGTTCGGATACCACAAGATGCGGGTCCAGCCGAGCTGCGGCTATCATTCAAAATTCGCCAGCTCGAGCTTCAAAAAGAGGGAGCGCCCAAGGGCGCACACAAGGCGGTGGAACGAGCTTATAACATTCTCGCCCAGCCGGAACTGAGGGCCTGTTACGATACGCTCCTCAAAGACCCGGATTCTCCAGTTCTGTTTCCTTACGGTGGGTTCGGCTCGATCCTCGTGGCGGGTAACCGCTCGCGGGATGGTAAGACGTTCTTTGCCTTGCGCCTGCTAGCGTTCAGGCCGAAGATGCATCAGCGGTGTTTTCATGCGCCGCTACGGAAGTTCGAATTTTACGATAGAACCGCCGTTTACCGGGATGCCCGGCGAAAGTTAGAAGTGGCAGTGGACCAAAGCGTCATGCCGGTCTTCTGGGACCAGACCTGGAACCAGTGGAAGCATCTGGTGGGAGCGAAGGTGCAAATCGAGGGCGCATTTCTGCACGCCGGTAAATACCGCATGAAATCAGGCGAGAGGAAGCTCATCGAGTGGGAAAGCGCCGTGCCGAGCCGCTTGAGCGTTAAACTCCCTGCCAATTTTCAGGAAGATCTCGACAAGGCCCGCACGACCTACCATCGGTTTGGCCAGTACGCGCCGGCTTTTGATCGAATCCGGGCTCGTATCCAGCGCCAGCCCATGGAAAGAGCCGAGCTGAACCGACTCCTGGGAGAGCTTGGCGTCCCCGGGAATTTTGACGTTGCCCAAGTGACCTGGCGCGCTGACTATGACGTTTTTTTCTACCGGTACTTAGCCGAACGGGCGCGTCGGCTCTACCTTTTCCGGGAGGAATATATATTTGATCTTGTCGCCGGCATAGCCGTGGAGACTCCGCAATTGGGCCATGCCACATATTTGTTCGCCAAGCCGCAATACCTGCAAGTGTTCCTCGCGCTTTATACGACGGCGACCAAGGAGGACATCCGCACTAACCGCGGTAATATTGCCGAACGGTTGGGCTTTCTAGGTCGTCTCGTGCACGGATCCAACCCGGGCAGTTGGTTAGCGGAACTAAAGAAGGTGATTGGAGAACCGATTATGATGAGGGAAGCAGGCCAGCCGGTAGCCGGGGTCTAATGTACGTCGAGCAGGTTAAGTCGACGGAGGAGAGCTTCCGTCGTAAACCACGGCACGCCCGTACTCTTGAAGTGCTTGTCGTTCGACCATACTGGCGTTTTGAAGCTAATTGCGAGAGCCAAGAAGATCAACATCATCCGGGTCGCGTTGCGCGATGCGTCTCTGCGCTTCCGGAATCGCGTCGGCGTAGGTAGCCAGCCCAATGATGCTTACCGGCAAGGCCGCTACCGCGAGAAGCACCACATCCTCCGCGAGGCGCTTCTTTCTGGCCAACAATCCCGCATACTCCTCGACCTCACGCACGACCTCTTCGACGGTCAGAATTTCATCAACCCGAGCGCTCTCAAGAATCAGCCTTGCGCGGCCGCCCAGAACGGCCGAAAGCAGTACATTAGCGTCGGCGGCGAGTAGCGCGGCGTTCCTTCCGCCACTGCTCGAAGGCAGTTAGCACTTCTTCCTCGCTGAGACCGCGCCGTTTGAGGTGGCGCGCGATCACCCTGCTCAGCATTCCAAAAACCTCCCGCCTGAGTTCAAGTGGCAGCGAGGTTTGGGGGCAAGGGAAGAAAACACCCGCCAACCTGCCGCGCCGGGTCACCAGCACGGGGTCTTTAGAGTGGAGCAAACCCGTAGCGCTGTCACGAAATTCACGAACTGTACTGATTTTCATTGTGGCCACCCCAGTGACCATTATATGCGAAAGCATTCGGAAAAGGTCAGACCGTCCTCGCCAAGGCCGTGACGCCGCCCTTACGCCACCCGGGACTTGCCTTCTAATTGCTGGCATGCTTTTCGCCTCCGGATGCGCCGCCAAAGCTGGGGATCTACAGGCAGCGGCACGGTTCGCGCCGCCGCCACATCAATGAACGCTCCATGATAGGAGATTTCGCCGTAACGGAACAATCGGGCCAGTAGCGCCAAGGCGTGATGAGCGAGCACGGCGTTCACATAGGGCTCCTGTCGCATGACAGCTTCCAGCGCGCTGCAGCTTGGCTCGTTGTCATCGTCAAGGGCAGAGTTACTCACTTCAGGGTAGAGCTCACTCACTGTTCTCAAGCGCATGGCAGAGCGCTTGTTCCTCGCGTTCAGCGGCTCGCCTAGTGCAAACTGACCGCTCGAAGAAGCATTGCCAATATCGAGCCAGTAGCCGGTGAGACTCCAGCCCGAAACGCACTTTGCGATCATCGCCCGTGCCGCGCGGGTATCCACGCAGCCGATCACAATGTCCGGGTGCAAAGATTGTCCATTGTAAGAGGCATATTGCGGATGCAAGGGCTCTTCGGTTAAGGCTCTCGGTATGGCAGCCCACCCCAGTCCCCAAAAGAGATTGATGCGGTTCACCAATACGATCGCCTTGTTTAACCCAACTTCATTCTTCGCAAAGGGCTGGCGGACTGAATTGAAAGGCGAAATCGTGTCGCCGTCCATTACCGTGACCTGCAACCCATACGGATGACCTTGCGCAAGCATGGCGCCGTGCAGATATGGCAACCCTCCTACGACAGCGCTTCCGCTGCCGCCGCAACCCACCACCAGGATGTTCACCTTTCGCCGCAGTAATTCTTCGTGCAGCCGGTGGGTTTCCATAGGTTATTTCTCCCCCTTTACAAACTCGTGCAAGGTTTCACGAGCATCGGTAAGGTATTGCGGCGGGAATCGCTTCTTCCCCGCTAAACTGTGCCACAGTCCCACAAAGCCGCCGGGATGCGTCGTCAGCCGCACCGCGCCCAGGACATGCGTATATTCGCTTCGATGAAAACAGCTCTCCCAGGCCGCAATCGAGGCTGCCGAGACGTCTTCCGGCGCCCGCGCCGTTCCCAGGCAAACCCGGCCATCGTCGCCGGCCACATTCCAAAACGGGGCGATCTTCAGCGGCGTCGCAGCTTCGGGACGGGCGTTTTTCTCTAACGCGCGGACAAAGAGCTCGCGGCCACACACCTTGAACACCAGCGGTGGGTGAGGAAAGAGCTTACCGTTCAATTTCCTTGCCTCCGCATTGGCCTCGCCAAAGAACATGATTTGGCGTGATGCCGGGCTCCACCAGGCGATCATCTCCGGAGTCCGTGCCAAGACGGTTGCGGGCAGAATTTCTGGTGCAGCTTGCGATCCGAGACCGCTGGCGAGTTCGCGCACAAATGCCAGGCTCAAGGGCCGGGCAGGTCCCAGCAACGGCGCTCCTTCATCCGGCTTGGTCACATCGTGCAAACTCGCAAACGCCCGGCGCCCGTCCGCATATACTAGCAGCGCGTGGCAGAGTTCCAGGTTATGAGTCTCCCCGATCTCGACATGTGCCTTCATCCTGCGCCTCCGTTTCGCTGTTGCCGGGCAGCAATCTTGCCAGACGGCTTGCCGCCGTGAGCGTCATCGACAGCGCGGCCAGCGAATCGAAAGCCCGACGGACGCTTCTCGTATCCTGGGGATTGATTTCCGCTAGGAAGCAAGGCTCCGGTGTCACCTCTAGCATGGTCTCGCTCTCTTCATCAAAGCATCCCATAATGGCATCCTGGCGTTTGAAACTCACCACAAGCCCTGGCAGCGGCGGGTTCGCGTCCATAAAGGCTTCTCGCGTACTCTCGCTGATTTCTGGTGGGCTTGACGCTCGTGAAATCCTGTCCAGGTTGACCGCGGCATCGAGCAGGCGGCGGATGCGTTCATCTTGCAAGCTGGTGATCAGACGGCGTAACGCCTCTATGCTCAAAGGCTTTTCCTTCATCGCTGCGGGGATCGAGCCTCCGACCTCGGGGATTTCATATTCCTCCGCGTTCGCTTCGCCTTCGATCCAGTTCTTCCACATCTCGACACGCTCCAGCGCATCTCGATAGTCGTAGACTCGCACCCACCGCCCGACGGCATCCACGAGCAAGTGATAGAAGGTAACCGGCAGCCGGGGATCGGCCGGTTTGAGCAGATCGACCGTTGGCCCAAGGACGAAATAGCCCGCCGCGTTAGCCCCAACTGTGAGGTATAGCAGGTTGGGATCAAGGTCCTCGCTGCTCGAAGGGTCGGTAGTATTACTGAGCGTGGCGTCGAGAGAAAACTCGTCGCGCACCACGTCCCTGCCGTGTTGCCGAATCCAGCGGTCGAGTGTTCGATGAACATAACCTGACACACTCCGCTGCCAGTCGTTAGGATCCGCAATACCCAGCTCGGTCAGCGTCCGAGCTAACACGATCGCTCGCGGGTCTTCACCCGCGATTTGGCGCTTGACGGCGACGCGATCCAGCCGTGGCAGAAGGGCGCTGCCGTTCTCACCCATCAGGCAGGCAGCAGCCAGCCCAGAGGCGGGTTGATTTCTCCGCTTCGGTGACAGCGCTGTTCTGCACGGATGGCGCGGTAAAGAATCTCTGAAGCGTGCTGAAATTCCGGGTCGCGTATAAACCTCCCGGTAATGGTTTGGTAGTCCGGGTGGCGGCCCTCGGCCAAATCCGTTAACTCGGCCAGGACCGCCTTCCGGGTTGAAGGGGTCTTCGTTTCAGACATTAGAGCTACCCTTTGGACCCTACTGCACGCACGAACTCGTACCGCAGCTTGTCACCGATAGCCTCAGGGCCATTGATGGCGGCGGTAGCAAGTTCCGGATATTGGCCCGCGTAAATTGCCTTCACCTCTTCTGGCGAGAGCGTGACGTTAGGATCGGGCAGCGTGAGTCCGGCATAAGAAAACACCCGCGGGCATGGGGTGACGTTCACAGACATAATTTTCCTCCTGGTTGAGATTGGTCAGCCTGAGCAGCCGTGCCGCCAAACAGGTTGGTGCTTGGAGGCGGGGCCAGCTCGGTCTTAGCCGGAGTCGCGGCTTCCGCTAAAGCAGGAGCGGCTGACGAAGGGCTTTTCGCCTTCCGGCGTTCATCGCTCTTGCGTTTCGCCTCTTCCTGTGCGGCTTTGGCCGTGGCTTCCATCTCCGCTTTGGCTTGCGCCAGCGTGGTTGAAAGCCGCTGGTGAGTCTCAATGTATTCGGTGAGCACTCGCGGAAGTTCGCGGTCGAGTTCTTCCGGCGTGCCCGTAACCGTCAGCGGAGTTGAAAGGGCTGGATTGTCACTTTCTTTAATACGCTTCGGCACAACCGTAGCGTGAATGGCGCTGTCGCTCTCGCGGGTGATCGTGATGAGCACGGTACGCCCCGCGAGCAGCGGCATGAGCTTGGTAAACATGAAGGTTCCTCCTGGTTGGGATATGGATAAAATTCCGGTGGATAGTAGTAGTAAATAGATCGCATGTCCCCTTTTGAGGCGCGAAGGTTCGGTCGGAAGGCCGCCCGCGCACTTAGCGAGCGTGGAAACTGGACGTGGTTGACGTGCCACGAATCTGGATAGTAAGATCATCTTGTTAGGTTTTTATCTGTCTAGGAGGTGCGGGGCCCATGACGGTGGGGATATTCGAGGCTAAACAGAAGCTCTCGCAACTGGTTGAGCGAGCGTCCCGGGGCGAAGAGATCATCATCACGCGCCGCGGAAAAGGGCAGGCGCGTTTGCTTCCGATGCCCGCAGAACGCGAGCGGACCCTGAAGGAGATTTTTGACTCCATCACGAGCCGTCCCCGGATCAAACTTTCCAAGGGGGTCACAGTCAAGGATTTGATCGATGAGGGGCGGCGCCGTTGAAGTACCTGGTCCTGGACGCTTCGACGGCGATCGGTTGGATGGTCGATACACCAACGCCGCGCATAGCCCAGCGCGTCTTACACCTCCTCCAGTCAGGAACGATTGGCATTGTCCCTGAGCTCTGGTACTACGAAGTCTCGAATGCTCTCATAACGGTGGAACGGAGTGGCCGGGCATCGATGCAGACTGTCTCAGGACATATCAGCGATATTGAACGCCTCGCTGCGTTCCTTGAAGTCGGTCCTACGACACCCTCTGCCCTGATTGCAGCGGCTCGCCAGTCGGGGCTGACGGCTTATGATGCCGCATATTTTGAACTAGCGCTCCGCCGCAACCTGCCGCTGGCGACCCTCGACAGCAAGATGCGAACCGCCGCTCAAAAGGCTGGTATCGACCTTCTCTGTTAGAACCTGCTGCTGTGTAAGACCCGACCGGGCGAAACACGTGGCAAAGCCAGCCATGCTCGGGGCGGGCGATGTGACTGAAGCGCATTCCTTCACCTGCAAGTTCCCATCACGGTTTCCGGCGAATGCTTGTTTGACACTCCATCCAAACTTCAATACCAGGGATGTTAGCATTGACCCCGAAACCGTTGATCCGCGCCTGCACCCGTTTCGGATCGAGCACCAGATACTCCCGCGGAACACAGCGGCAGGTCGCACAATTCGGGTCATCGGCCCGCTCATGCCCGCACCGCATGCGCCATCTCGGTACTTCGCGGAAAGCGACACCGCGCACCTTAGGCGTGACCGCCTGGATAACAGGTGCTACCAGCACGATTGGAACCTGAGGCTCAGGCTCGGGCAGAGCTTCCGTTTGCTCAACCGCGTGCTCAAGAATTAACTCTGCCGTTTCGTGATCGCCTTCGGCTTCGCGGGCGGCCGCTTCAGCCAGCGCCTCTTCTTCGAGCTTCCGTCTGGCCGCCTCAGCTTCTATTTCCTTCCGCATGCGATCTTCCTCTTCCAGCCTGCGACGCAGCTCTTCCGTTTCCCGCCGCAGCCGCTCTTCTTCCCGGCGTCGTGCTTCCTCCTTCTCCCGCTGGTACCGGGATAGACCCTGTTTGATCGACCGTTCCCGGGCTTCGAGCGGCCCGTCGAGCGTCGCCAGGAGTTGCGTATGCGTCTTGTGGCCCTGATGCCAGAAGGTGATGTAAGGCCTGATGGCGCGCTCGAGGTGCGACCGCAATTGCGCGATCGCTTTCAGCTCCTCGCCGGCAGCCTCGAACTGCTTATCGGTTGAAACCATGGTGAGCGTCTTCGTCTCCTCGATCTTCTTCTCAACCAGGGCCGATAGATTCGTCTCCTCGGTTTCCGGCAGCCTCAGATCAGGCGGGCTGATCAGGGTTAAAGCCGTTTCGGTTGCCATTGGTGAATCCTCCTCGGATAACTGCTATGCCGCTTCGTCTACTTCTGACCAGGCGCCCGTCTCAATCGCCCAGCCATGGTTGATCTTCCATACCGTGAGGGCGAGTGCGGCGCGAAAGATATCGAGGTCCGCCGCATCTTCATAGGATGGGCTGAGCTTATACGAACCGTCATGCCTCAGTTGCAGCACGGCGCGGGTGTACCTGAAGGGTGGAACAACTGGTTTCGGCAAGATTAATTCGTAGCCAGCAGTTTGAATGGCGAAACTGGGATAGAGCCGGTCGATGCACTTGAGGTCAATAATCCACAACTTGCCGGCCATCACCCCGACACGATCGACGGTGCCACCGCACAGCATTCCGCTCACGCGCCCGACCAACCGCTGCTCGATAAGTTGGGGCTTGAAGCCGGACTCTCTCAGAAAAGCCTCGTAAGCGGCGAGGTATCCTTGAAGCGATGGGTCTACGCTTTCGTAGTCGAGGCTTCCCTCATCCAGGTATTGTGTGGCTTTGTGTACATATTCCCCGATGACACGCTTGCGCTCCAGAGTCTCCGCATCAACGGTCGAATAATCAGCCGCAAGGCCGGACGCATGGAGCACCTGTGTCACGCTAGGCACGGGCCGCCCATGAACAAGATAGAGGTGCCGTTGTGAATCGAAGTTAAATTCGATAGCCACAGTCTCAGCCCTCCACAAAATGATCGAGCACGCAATATGAGTGGCCGTTGTTGCCGATCAGCGCAACTTGAGCGGTCGCTTCTCGACCCTGGCGCTGAGCAATCTCCGGCAGCATTTCCGGGCGGTTGCAATAAACCGTGGCCGCCGAGCCTTTCTGCGAAATGTTAAACACCACGTAGTCAACGCCGCTGCTGCTATGGCGCAAAGTGTTACCCGACTCGTTCGGCTCGAGCGGCCCGACAATGCCGCGAAATACGTTCGCCTTTGGCTGTCCATCGCCCGTTGTCGCCGTGCCTTTTGGTATTGATCCGGTTGGCTTTTGAGGTTTTGCGGGTTGATGGTTGCTGGAGGTATCCGGACGCGCATCCCCTCGCGAGTCGCCGGCGATCGCGTTGACCTGATCGCCTTCAGCAGCGCCAGCCGGTGCCTGCAGATTCGCCTGTTTTGCCGCGCCACTTCCCTGGGCGCTCGTTTGCGCCGCCCTTCGCTGCGGTTCGCGGAGCGGAGGTTTCGTCGACGGCTTGTCAATTAAGGGAGCGGGCGGAAGGGTGTCGTGCGAATGGTCAGGCCCATTCACGGAATCGCTGACTCTCGCAGCGCCTGTAACCCCGCCAGGCGAGGATGTAGCGGAGGCCGGCAGGTAAAACTCCTTCGCCAGCTCAGGAGCCTGCTCCTCCTCGTCTTCAACTACCTCGATCACCCGCCCACCGCCCAACAGCTTCCGTGTCTCGGCAAACACGCGGGCGTTCTCGGTGAGGTTTGAAACCAGCTTCTGCATGTCTGCGCCATCCACCTCCAGGCTCAGTGCCCAGATGGTGGTAGATTTCTTGCGGTTGTCCTTGGCGTCGAAATAGGCTGCTTCCTCAGGCCGGACCACCAGCTTCGCCGTGAGCCCGGCGAGGCGACCTCCCGTAAAGCCCTGAATCTCCTGAAGAGCCGAATGAATCTGCCGGATCGACCGGTAGGAACTGGTGTGAATCCGGCAGACGCTTCCCAGTCTTGGAAAGTCCGCGAGGACAAAACGCAGGTCGCCGCTCGGCTTGCAAAGGCCAGAAGCTAATTCCGGGCAGCCGCTACCGCACGGCGTCCAGGGCTGCCCGCCGGGCTTTTCGGGAGTGCGGCGGGTTGCCGACGTTCCATCACCCCAGCACTTCCTCTCCACCGCTGTCCACCAGGCGTAGGAAGTGGGAAAAATGTTCTCCACATCGTCGTCAATCAGCACGATACGGACTTCGCGGCAGCCCTTGCCGTAGTGCTCCGTTAACTCCGGGTCAAGTTCCCACTCAACACCCTTGGTCGTTCTCTTTTTGCGCAAAAAAACAAAGTGGTCGAGCTTGGTGGGATAATTGCGGTCGCCATTCGGCGGCAAGCCGATGGCAAGCTTGGTTGAAACCGACAACCGCTGGATCACGCGGCCACCGGAGTCGTGAGTTACACCGATGATCATGGAATTCACTTCCTTTCGAAACAATTTGAAGGACAACACAGTGATGAATCGCCCTATCCATCGTCAGACGTGGGACGTCAATTCGGCCGTCAACCGCCTTCTTTGGATCCGCGTCCTGGCCTGTTACTCCCAACTGCAACCGTGCTCATTTTGCTTTGTAATACTCGCAACGGAAGAGGCGGACCTTGAGGCGGCCTAATAAGTCGCAGAATCTAAATGCCTTCGCTGAGCTTCCTCGCGCCAGACAGGTGATCTTGTCTTGACATTCGCTTTTTATTCGCCTATGGTTTGGAAGGAAGGGGAAAGGGAAATTATGGGATTTTTTACAGTACCAGCGACACCTTTACGAAAACCTTGGTCCTTACCCGTGCGCGGATTCGCACTCTTTGAGGGCAACCGGGAAGCGCTTCGGCTGAGCCATTACTTTTTGCCGGGTCTGATTCGGAAGGGACGACGCATTCTGTTTCTGGACGGCGCGAATTCCGCCAGTCCTCATCTGATGGCAAGACTCGCCCGGCAGTCTGGCATTTCCTTTGAGCAGTTCTGCCGCTCCGTTCAGATTGCACGGGCATTCACCTGTTTTCAGCTTGCCGAACTGATTGCCCGCGTTCCGCAATTCGTTGCCAGTTTTCCCGCTCAGGTCTTGATGGTGACCGCTTTTCCGGCGCTTTATCTCGACCAGGATACTCCTGACTGGGACGCGCGCGTTGCATTCGAGCGTGCGCTCCGAGACCTCAGCCAATGGTCATCGCGCCCTCAGCTATCCCTCGCTGTTGCAGTTTTTTCTTCATCCGTAGATTTCACGGCGGCTTACTCGCGGAGGAATTTCACCGATCGAACGAGGTTGGCAGCGACTGAGGTCTGGAAGTTCGATCATGACGAACAAGGGAAGCCTACCTTGTCACTTCAACCTCAATTCCGTCGGCAGCGCACCGTGCCGCGCAGGATGCAAGATGAGCAACACGGCGCCGGAGAACACAGCACGCCAGCGTTGGCCAAACGCACTGAAGGGGATTGTGGCGCCGGGGAATTAAGGGAGACAAACGATGGGGCGAACGGTCGCAACATTTCGAGACTTGATTGAACAAGAGCTTCAGTCCTGGCAGCGCGTCTTTGGCCGCGCCCTTCGCCAGGAGGAGCGCGTCTATTTTGAATCCATGTTCAATCGGGTTCGCCTGTTCTCTCAAGCATGCACTTACCAGTTCCCCGTGAATCCCATGGACGCGATCAACGTGGCCATCGGGCTTAACCACGAAATTCGGCTCCGTGCCATCGAGGTGCGTCTAGGAGTTAATCTTGAAACACAGTGGATGGATTCTCGACCTTTACCCGCGCCGCGAGGGGATGGCGTTGTGGCTGATCGAAACGAACGGGAAACGGCATCGTCTGATTGACCCGTCATTCCAACCCTGCTTTTACGTCCAGGGACCGGAGACTCGGCTTTCCCGCCTGGCGCAGACGCTTGAGGCCAGATTTCCAGCCCGTTGCACCCTCACCGAACGCGCCAACATCTGGGACGGAAAGCCGCTGCGGGTGCTGCGCGTGGCCGTTCATCACTTGCTGTTATTTCCAACTCTTTCCCGCTTTGTTCGACGATTTGACGCCAGCTTCCGGCTTTACAATTCCGACTTGATGCTTGCATCTGTCTATTGTTGGGAGAAAGGGGTTTTTCCGCTGGCGTATGTCAGCATCGAGATGAACGACACCGGCGAAATCCGTTCGCTTGTCTGCGATGACGATGAGTGGTCCACAACTTATGATCTGCCGCCTCTGCGAATCATGCAGATTCGACTGGAAGGCCTCAGCCGGGTGAACCCGCCAAAGCGCAGTCGAGATTGGCATCGACGGAGAGTGGCGGGTGTTGCAGGACGCGGATGAACCTGTTGCGGATGGCTTCGAGCGCCTACTTCGTGTGCATGATCCTGACATCATTCTGAGCGACTGGGGCGACTCGGTGCTGTTACCCTTACTGCTCCGGCAAGCAGCCGGACGGAAGATTCACCTTTCCCTCAGCCGCGATAAGGCGTCCGTCCAGCGAAGCGCCGCACGAAGTTATATGAGCTACGGGCGCATCTTGTTCAAGGAAAGCGCCAGCACCCTCTTGGGCAGGCTTCATATTGACACCCAGAATTCTTTTATTGCCGAGCAGTGCGAGCTAGACGGCTTGTGGGAGCTGGCGCGCGTAACCAAACTTCCCATTCAATACGCCGCTCGGACCACCACCGGAACGGGCATTTCCTACATGCAGATGGAGCTGGCCTATAAGGACGGAACGCTGATTCCCGAACAGAAGGCCGAGCCCGAGAATCCCAAGCATCCCGATGAGCTTCTGGCCGCAGATCGAGGCGGCTTGGTCTTTGCCCCGCGTCCGGGCTTCTTTGAAAACGTTGCCGAACTCGACTTTATCAGCGAGTATCCGAGCATCATGGCGAGATTCAATATCTCGCCCGAAACTATCAATTGCGGCTGCTGCCCTGATGCACCGCGAATCCCCGAGCTTGGCTACCGCGTCTGCCAGCGCCGGCGGGGGATTACCAGCCGGGTGGTGGAGCGGCTGATTGAAAAGCGTCAAATCTACAAACAGCAAGCCAGAGATGATCCCCAAAGTGCAGCACAATACAAGCTGCGCCGCGATGCGCTGAAGTGGCTTTTAGTGTGCTGCTTCGGCTATACAGGTTATAAGAATGCCCGGTTCGGCAAGATCGAAGCTCATGAGGCTATCAATGCAATGGCGCGTGAGAAGTTACTGGTGGCGAAGGAGACGGCGGAAGCCTCCGGTTACCGGGTGCTCCATGCTTTAGTGGATTCGCTCTACGTTCAGAAACCTGATGCGAGGACCAAAGAGTACGAACGGCTCGCCCGCCAGATCGAGGCAAAGACCAGCCTGCCGCTGGCCGTCGAAGCTGTCTATCGCTACCTTGTTTTCCTGCCGTCAAAGCAGGACGCTGAGATTCCGGTGCCCAACCGCTTTTTCGCAGTATCCCAAAGCGGAGAACTTAAGATCAGGGGCCTCGAATGCCGCCGTCATGACACGCCGCCCTTGGTCGCCCGGATGCAGCGCCAAGTGCTCGCCATTCTCAGTGAGGCAGTCGATTTCGAATCGTACCACGCGAAGCTCGCCGAGGCGCGCGAGGTCTATGAGCAATGCCTTGCCCGGCTGATTGAGTGCAGTGTCGCGCCTGAAGAACTGGTCATAAGTAGACGGCTGACTCGCTCCCCTAAGGATTATCAGAAAAATAATCTGACGGCGATTGTTGCCCGGCAGCTCGACCGCGCCGGCGTTGAATTACGTCCGGGTGAGAACATTCAGTTCATCGTCACCGATGTCCACTCCAAACTATTTGATGACCGAGTGCGTGCCTGGACTCTGTGGGAAGCCTGGAGAGGTTACGACGTAACCGTCTACCAGGATGCGCTGGAGAAGGCATTCCAACCTTTCACCCACTTCGCGCACTCCCTTGCTTCCCCACTGCATCTCCGTCACTTTCTAAAAGATTCGAGTCCTTCGCAGCTTCTATTCCGCCGATCCTGAGCTAAACTCACATTATGGCGGACGCTCCCTCGCAAGCCGTTATTCGCATCGGCCCGGCAGGTTGGTCCTATCCCGATTGGCGAGGGATTGTCTATCCCAAACGCAAGCCGCGAGGCTTCCATGAACTGGAATATCTGGCACAGTTCTTTGACACAGTAGAGATCAACACCAGCTTCTATAACCCACTGCGGCCCGGAGTGATGAAGGAATGGATCAGGCAGGTTGAGCACAATCAGAACTTCATATTCACCGCCAAGCTATGGCAGGGCTTTACGCACGATCGGAGTGCGACGCCGGAAGACGAGCGCACATTCAAGGAAGGCATTGCGCCGCTGGCTGAAACCAAACGACTGGGAGCGTTGTTGTTGCAGTTTCCGTGGTCATTCAAAAACGATCCTGAAAATCGCCAGTATCTTGCCGATCTTTGCAGGCGGTTCCGCGAATATCCTCTGGTCCTCGAAGTTCGCCATAGCTCATGGAATAAGCCCGAGATCCTCGAAATGCTCACCGAGTTCGGCGTCGGGTTCTGCAACATCGACCAGCCGGTGATCGGCCGGTCGATCAAACCGACCGAGAACGTCACGGCGGCTGTCGGTTATGTACGGCTGCACGGGCGAAACTAAAAGGAATGGTTTGCGTCGAACGAGAATCCGGGCCAGCGTTACAACTATCTTTATGGAATGGAAGAATTAGACCCCTGGATTGACCGCATCCGGCATATTGCTCGACAAAGCAAGATCACCTTCGTCATCACCAACAATCACGCCCGTGGAAAGGCCGTCGCCAATGGGCTGCAATTGATCGCTCTCGTGACGGGACACGCCGTCCATGTTCCTGAATCGTTAGTTAAAGAGTATCCCGACTTGACGCTGATCATCACTGCCACGCCGACCGCCGCCCTCCAGGCATCGCTGCCGCTCGTAGAACCCGACGATCCCTCCTGAAGGAAAGCCATGCCTCGACTCACCGTCTGGCAAGCCAACAAAGGTTCAGCGATGCTGTGAGTCCAACCGTTGCCAAGTCATTCGTGGGGGTATCGGCGGGGTGGGAACGGGCGTTAGCCGAAGATTTCAGCGAGTCGAAGGGCAAATCCGGGCAATAATCCAGGTTCCTCAAACTTATCTCCGGCCTCGGCGGTGCGAACTTCCGGTTGCAAATTACCCGGAAGGTAGCGATAGGCCAGCCGGGTGTTAGGGTACATCAACCACACGACCTGAGCGCCCGCGTGGAGATACTGCGCCACCTTCACAAGTAGATCATCAGCCCGGTCGTTCTTGGACACAATTTCGATGGCCAAATCTGGAGCGACCGGCAACGGCGATTGATCGAGGTCAATCCCTTCAAGACGCCCGCCGCGAATAAAAGCTACGTCGGGCCGGCGAACGACATCCTCGGCCAACTTCAGGTCTGTCTCGCTGGTCACCTCGCCCAGCTTGTGCTCTTTCACGAAAGCCCACAGACGGCTGTTCAGATCATCGCGGATCCGATTATGAAAGTGGCTCGATGAAGGGGTCACAATCAGTTCTCCGTTGCTCAATTCGTAGCGCACGCCCTCGGGTTCCTCAAGGGCCGTATACTCTTTAACCGTCAGCAAGGTTTTCGTCGCCATGGTCAACTCCTGCTGGGTTCAGATTAACATGGCCGTCGAGGGTTTTCAGTCAGGTAAATGCGTTTTCGTCCCTTTTCTCAAGCTTTTGGCCGTACATCCACGGCGCCGGCTTCAGGTTCGCCAGCCAATCCTGAAGCGTGGGAATGCGGCCCAAGTCTTCCCGCACATGCTGTTCTCCGAGATAGCGGACGGCAACAACTCTCCCATCGCTATTGACGAAGCTTGTTCCAAACAAGCGCTCCGCCATGAAGATCCCCTGGGTATGATGCCTCAATGCACGATGCCGGAAGTCCGCAAGGAAGGCTTTCGACTCGTCGAACCACCTATGAATCACCAGATAGTCTTCAAACTTGCCCCCAAACTTGCGAGCCGACGATTCGGCATGCCGGATCGGATGGGCCATAGTTACACCTCGTAGCGCTCATTTTCGGTAGTGGTGACATTCCAGTTGACATCGACCACGACGTAGCCGTGCTCCACGTCGAGCGACACCGTTCCCGAACTGCCTTCGTTCTGCTCGTAACCGGCAGGAAGCAGGCGGTAGAAGCTCTCTTGCAAATTACGGAACCGCTCCGGCCGCACGCTGGTCACAAGCTCCCCCTGGGCGTCGAGAAACTCGACGCTATCAATCATTCCTTCATCTCCGTAGCCGTTGAAGATCGCGCATACCTGGCTGATGCGAAGGATACGGAGTTGTTCCACAATCGCTAGCAAGGCGGCTTTGGCGGCCTTCTTCTCTTGCCGTCGCCGCTCCTCGAAATCAGCGATTGCGCGTTCCAGATCTTCATCTTTGCGCATGGTGAGTTTTCCTTTCATTTGAATGTGCCCTCCCGGCCTCGTGCCTCCGGCCGGTTGCAGTCATGACCGTTCCTAATCCAGGGGCGGGCGCTATCTCTGAGATAACGGCTGGCATATCAGGGTCATCTTCGATATCCTGCGGGCTTGTTGCGGAGTAGAGCGAGTCGTAGGCATACACCGTGCACACCGCAGCGCATGGCCGCCGGACACGTTCGACGAAGTGTGGTGCAATCCCGAGAGGTGTTTAAGCGGGCGGGTGCCATGCCGGAGTGTCACAGCCTCAGCGATAACCGTGTCCTGGCGGAACTCATCGACCAAAGCGCCGGACCCGCAAACAGAAAGAGAGAGTTTTTTGATCTCGGGGAGCTGTTTCGCGGGGAGATCGACCAGAACCAGATTAAAGGCGCTCGCAGAGCAACTCGGACGCTCCGCCTTCGGTGACTGGTGCTCATCACCAACACCTGATTTCGATTCCCATCCATCATGTGCGGTAAGAACCAACGCTAGAAGGGAACGTCGGAATTGTCAGCTTCGAAGGGGTTATCCGCCTCTGAGACTTGAGCTGCCTGCTGAGAAGTCTTGGTCTCGGACGCAGGCTTGGCGCTTTCAACTTTGGCTTTCGCGCCGTTGCCGTTCGATGAGAGCATCCGCATCTGACTGGCAACAATATCAAAGGATTTCCGTTCCGTCCCATTCTGGTCGTTCCACTTCCGGGTGCGAATGGTTCCTTCGATGTACACGAGCTTCCCCTTGGCAAGGTATTCACCACAAACCTCCGCCAGCCGCTTCCAAGCCACGATCCGATGCCACTCCGTCCGCGTTTGCTTGTCGCCAGCCCGATCAGTAAAGCTTTCGTCGGTGGCAAGGCTGAAGTTAGCCACAGCCGTGCCTTCGGCCGTGTAGCGGACTTCTGGGTCTTTGCCCAGTCGTCCGATAAGAATGACTCTGTTGACTGATCCGCTCATAATGGCCTCCTTCTCATTTTTCTTGAACGTTGACTGTGCTTCGCGGCAAGCGCCAGCCGATCGCCCTAGCAACCGCGCCAGTTCGCTCCGCCAGAAGTTCCCCGCTGTAACCTGAGCTGGACGGCAGCACGGCGCGCTGACGATCTACTCTCGCTGGCCCTTTTGCTCCCACCTTCTGCCCGACAGTCGGCGGTATCGCGCTGCCAGCGGTTCCTGACAGAGCGAAATTTCGCGCGGGCCCGTCCCCGCCTCTCGAAGTACACCAGAAATTGCTCGGCTCTGGACCGGCGGGTCAAGTTTTCCCGAAGTGAGAAGTGGATGTTTGGCGGCGAAGCGAGCGTTGTGGCACGCGGCCACGCGCTCGGTACGCTCCCGTGTCAGATGCCTCGGTGTCGACAGCTCGTCCGTGGCTTTCTTTTCCGCAATGACCTGCCCGCCCTTCGTGCTTGTCCGCTTCGTCGACGGGATATGGCAGACTGTCACATTTCTCGTTGGGTGAATAGCTTCTCTTTCTTGAATTTCCTCGCACGTTCCGCTCGGCTTTCATCCGCCGCGATCACCGCCGCCCGATTCCACACCTGCGCCCAGCTAATAGGCAGGTCGCTCTGGCGGCGTCCCTTTTCATGGAGCCGCAAACCCCAGGGCTCGATGGTGACGATCAAGGGCCGCCTGCCAATCAGCAAGGGCGTCTCGAAAACGAGTCGGGTTCGGCGATCAATAAGTCGTGTCATGGCTTCCTCTCCTTGACCTGGACTCTCACGTGTCAAAAGAGGCGCATCTGACCGAAAGTCGCGGTTTTGCCTGATGTCACCCGCATCCCATACTTCAGCCCCATGGCTCGTTGATCTCGTTTCGACCGTACAATGTCGCAGCGCAAGGCCCAAAGGACGGCGTCGAGCGCCTCAAGTCTGTTGTCTACCTCTCCGAAGTCAGAGTCTTCGTAGTAATTCTCAAGAGCAGCGATGCCATCACGACGGAGGTTTTCGTAGACTTCCGCCCAATACTCTCCGAACTCGACCGCCTCGAAGTAGGCTTTCTCGAGGTGTGAATCCTCCGACTTCATTTTCAGCAGGTCTGCTACGGCTCGGATGTCTCCAGGTTCCGGCGCGAGGCTGCCGCAGGAGGATACTTCGACACAATGGCGCGCCCTTTAGGGCTTAATTGAACTTCAGGAATCACTGTGTCACCAACCCGTCCGGCGGCCTGTCGCATGGTTCCCGAATCCTTCACGCGCGGCACACGATCCGGTAAGACCGTGTGCCGTTCGGTGGCGCTGCCGCCAACTTCCGCAGCCGCGCCAAACTTGTATTCCGCGCACGGCAACACGCCGCCCCCGTTCACCGTAATGCGGTCGCCGTAAAAGAATAGAGATCAAGACGACCTTACTGGGTGTTGGCTCATGCTTTCTTGGGCTGCGGCTTTACCTTCTCCTGGGGTTGGCCGTTCCCGGCGGTGCCTCACGCTTCGTCAAGCCGGAATTTTCGCCCTACGCGATCCGCCACCATGTTTTCCAGCCGTCCGGCGATCTCTGTCATCCCTTCGCGCACTCGCACCCGAAGTTCCGCCGTGTTGCGGATGGCATCGGTTGTTTTGCCGGCGAGCAATACCCGCGCCCGCTCCACCTGCTCCTTCAATTGCTGATCGTTAGTCACGTTGCGGAAATCGAACGTATCCAGAAATTCTCTTAACCTTTGGACCGTTGATTCGCGCAGCCGCTGCGGTGTTCCATCTGGTTGGTCCGAGAGCCGGTCTCGGAGGTGGGCTACCAGTTCGACCATCGCCTCACGCAACACCCGCCGTACTTCCGTATAAGCCTCAGCCATGCGGTCGGCAGCCTTATCACGCTCTTCCTGAAACATCCGTTCGGAGACGGCGCGAAGCTGATCTGGGACACCATAACTAACGTATTGCCACGAGCAGGAAAAGGCAGAGCGGACTTCCTCAACCGGGGGGTAATCGAGCGGATTGTAAAGCGTGCGCAACCGGCTGGCGGCCTCCACGCAAAGCCGCGGATAAGTTTCCAGAAAAACGTCAACCAACTCTAGGCGCTTTGATTGAAACTCACGGAGTTTCGTGTCGACCGTTTCGATCAATGGAATAGGCAGCAGGTGAATGCCCGGCTCGAACGGCAAGCACACGCCGTACAAGTAACGCCGAATCTCCCCGTCCAGCCGCCGGATGGCCTCAAGTTCGCCGGAGTTGATCAACGATTTGGAGACGCGGATAGAATCTTTATCGGCATCCACTTCAACCTGGGCCGAGCTCACTTTCCGGCTATTACCCAATACGCCCAGGCGAAGTTTGACGAAGACAGTCTTGCGGGCTAAGTCGTCGCCCGGGGATTGAAGATCACAGATCAGGGGCGCTGTGGCCATAAGTAAACCTCCAGGAATTGGAAGAAGCGTTCTGCCAGAAAAGCAAAGGTTGGTATCAGAGCTGGCGATGCGGGCTCGGGTGTTAAATGTCAACACGAGCGGGCATCAGAATGGCTAATTTGCGATAGCCATTCCGAGGTGGGGTATTGACCTCATTCGCTGGCGGACCCATTCAGCGAAGAGCGGATTAAGAAAGAAATACTCGACTTGATATCGGTCGATGACGGCCTGTGACTCCAAGGCCTTGAGCGAGCGCTTTTCTCTGTGGACGCCGTTCCGAGATTCTGCTCCGCCGGGCTGCCTCGGAATACAACCCCGTTACGCTATATGGCGTAACGCTAAACAGCATAATGGCCAACTCGGGCCTCGGACCGACTCGTTGGCGTCACGCTTCACCGCGGGCCGGCTGCAACACCGTGACCGGCTCGTTTAGCCGGATCATGCGCCGCGCGGGACCAGAGGTCTCTTCCTCGTAGCGGTAGACGCCGGGCTTTGACGCACTGATGAACTTTCCCGACGCCATCTGGCGAAGAGCTTTGATTGGCTCAGCGGCCGAACGCGACACAGGAACGATGTATTCAGAAGCCTCCACCAGGGTCGTCTTTAGCCGGTAAGTCTTCCGGCAGCACTCTTTGATTTCCGCGCCGGTCCAGCCCTGGTCGTTCGGCACCTCACCCGACACGCTATACCTTTTGAAATAGATTTCCCAGATCGCTTCGCGCTCTTCCGCTGTTGGAAGGTCGAAGAAGAAGGTGCCCAGCGTAAAGCGCCGACGAAGCTCGGGCGGCAGACTGGTAATGGAGTTACAGGTGGCGATAAACAGCGCCCGTTCTTGCGAAACGGCTTCCACCACCTTGAGCGCAGTCCGCAGCCGGTCGCCCGAGGCTCCAACCAGAGAGCTCTCCATCGCCGTCAGATCAAACGCGATGGTGGGGATCCCGGCAGTGTTCCCGGTAGCCTTCCCGATGGCCGACTTGCAAGCTCCGGGCGGGCCTATGAAAATAAGACCGTCAGCCTCATGATCTTGCATCCAGGTGAGCATCGTGCCGGCCATTTCGGTCTTTACGCCCGAGAGGTCGGTTCCGGTCCCAGCGAACGCCTTTTCGATCTCGTCGATAAAGACGACAACGCGCGGTGGCTCGATCCCAGCGAGCACCGCTTTCAAGAATCGTTTGACGTTATCGAGCCCGCCGAGATCATCGAAAGTTTCTCCCCCGCGCCATACCGACAGGCCCGGCGTCTGTTCGATGATCTGCCGCTTCCGCTCCCACAGGTCTTCCGGGTCGAGGGCGCCCTTAACCAGCGCCATGGCAAGAGTCTGTTCGGCTGGAAATGCGGCTAAGCCCATCAAGGCATCAATCGCTCTGTGAAGCAACTGATCGTCCGGCTCATCCAACCCCGCGTCGCAGAAAGTCCCTTTCACGATCCGCTCCAGGTGAACCTCCGAGGGTAGAGGTTCGTCGAGCATCAGAACATCTTGCGCCAGCTCCGCAGGCAGGGTTGCGCCCGGCGAAGCCAAGAGCACCAGCAGTCGGCCATTCACCTTGAAGGCGTCGCGCAGGTTCCAAATTCCCTGCATGACGCTTGGCTCATTCCAGAACCGGTGTGCGTTTGCATAAATCAATACTGCGTCCTCCGGCAGTTCCCGCGCCACGAGCAGGGCGTCGGCGGGTCCCACGGCGTCGCGCTCGCGATTGCCCAGCGCATTTGCTAAGGCATCGCCTGCATCCTTGGTGACGGCGCGAATGCCGCGCATCATGTCCCACGCCACAACGCCAGGAAGCGCCCGATATGGCTGAACGGCTTCCGTGATTAAGCGCGTTGTGCTGGCCGGATCGGCGGTGCGAATCGCCACCAGCGGCGTTGAGACGCTGCGCGCAGCACGAAACGCCGACGTAAACTCCTCCATCGAGCGAATCATCGGAGGCGCTCCTTTCAGAAGAAAATTACGAAGGGAAAAACTGAAGACCACATGGCGTTGATTTCACCAAGGCAGCCCCAGAACCGGGAAGCCGGTCATTTCCGTGCGACCGTTGTTGTCGATATGAACCTCGACAACCTGCTCGCCAAAATCGGCCTCTGAGTACCGGTTGCTGAAGAACCTTAGAACCTGATTGCGGCTCGTGCGAAGGGGTGAGTTGCCCGGTATCGCCGGATTGAAGCGACCCAGCACAGCAAAGTCGAGGTGGGCGCGGATTATGCCCCACAGGCGTTGTTTTTCCCGCAGAGTTATCTGCTGATTCCAGACCCAATACCGCCCCTCATCGAGTTCGTACTCGGTGTAACCGCTGAACATGCCGAAGCTGAGCCCTGGCGCTCCGAGCCGCAGACTCTCGATCAGTGCCAGCGAGCTATCGGCCTGCTGCATCGGCTCACCGCCGGAGAGAGTTACGCCTTCAAGCGGATATTCCTCGTTGGCGCGAAGCACCTGCTCCGCCACGGTCTCAGTCGCCAGGTCTGTTCCAGCGAAGATGTGGGTCAAGGGGTTGAAACATCCCACGCAGCCCAGTTGGCAACCCTGGAAAAACACCACCGTCCGTAGGCCGGGACCATTGGCGCGGCTCGCCGGAATGATCGCATGAAGTAGCATTGCGGCCTCCCTAATGCCGGGTTTGTTCCTGCTCGGCTTGCCGGTTCGTGAAATACGCCGGCTTCTTTCGCACCATCTTCACGGTGTCGCCTCCCCGGAAGTCCTCGAACGGCTTCTCGCATTCCTTGCCGACGAAGCCTTCCAGATCGAGCGTCGAACTCCCTTGTTCATCGATCGTAATGGTGATGGTTTTCTCCTGCATCGCTTACCTCCGCACCGCGAATTGCAGCCGTACCTGTTCGCCGGTGACCGTTTTCACCACCTCGCGCTTTTTGAGGATGTATCCCTTTGTGCGAGCCATGGCGAGGGTTTCCTTTTCCTTGTAAAGCTGCTGGACACGGCCAAGCCAGCGTTGCCCGTAGTCGTGGTCCATCTCGTCGCCGATCTTGCTTAGTCGGCCGTCCGGCTGACGCACAAAACCGATGTCGCCAAACGCTCCCGACAACTCCCGCCGCCGGATAATCACATGAGCGATCTTCCTTTCCTGCTCGGAGAAGTAAGAGGTTAATTGGGAGCCTTCGGGATGCACTTCCGGGTGATAGCCCATCTCACGAAGGGCTTCGACGAGGTGCTTCTCTTCTTTCACCTCCGTCGAGGTAATCGCATATTTTGACATCCTGGTTCTCCCTTCTTCCCCTTTTTGTGATGCTGAGATTTGAAGCGTTTACAGAAACAGCAGCTCATACCCGAAGACGGTTGCCATCTTCGTGGATGGCAATTGCCCACGATATTGGAAACGCCCGTCGACATCAGGAGCTTGCCAAGAAGCCGGGTCTTGAGGAGAGGGTCGAAACACCGGCTCTGACCATGCAGATACGGACCCTGTTTTGAAACGTAGCAGGCTAGAAAGAGCGCCAAGCGGGAATTGAGGATATCCCTTGCTTCGGTGGTCTGGAAAACGTAGGCCAAATGCTGTGACGCGGGCGCGGAACGGTTACATCCGCATCGGCATGACTACGTAGCGGTAGCGATAACCTTGCGAATCTGCGGGTCGGAACTCGACAGCGCTCTGAACATCCTTCAGAGTCATTACAATGTTGCCATTCCTAACCACCTTGAAGAAATCCAACAGAAATTGGCTGTTGAACCCAAGACGAATCGGTTCCTGGGAGTATTCCGCGTCGAGCGATTCCATGGCCTCGCCCGTTTCGCCAGCCGCGCTCGATAGCGTAATGCGCCCGGCATCCAAGGCCAGAGAAACACCGTGGTGCTGGTCAGAGGCAAGCAGAGACACCCGCTCCAGCGCCTTACGGAAGGCTGCGGTGTCGGCCGTCGCCGTTATCCCGTTCGACTGAGGCAGCGCCGCTTCGTAATTGGGAAACTGTCCAGAAATCATCCGGCTGATGAGGACGGCGTCGCCAACGGTAAAGAACAAATGGCTGTCATCCTTGGCGATCTGGACGGGCGTATCGCCTTCCTGAGTGTCGGCTAACCGTCCGAGAGCGGCGAGCGCCCGCCGTGGAATCAGCAACCGTACCTCGTTCTTGAGCCCGCTGACTTCTGCATCATGCCCCACCAGCGGCAATCGCGAGCCATCGGTTGCGACCATCAAAATACTGTCGTGCTTAAGCACCATTAGGGCGGCGTTCAGCGTGTATCGTCCTTCCTGCTGACTGATCGCAAAAGCGGTGCGATCGATCAATCCACCGAGCGTCACCGCCGACACGCTGCCAAGGGATCGAGGAACAACCGGCATCGCCGGGAAGTTGTCTTTCGCCATGGCAGCCAACTTAAACCTGGACCGGCCGGCTGTGATCCGGACCCAATGATTTTCCGTCTCCTGGACCCGCAGCTCGCCCTCGCCGAGAGACTGTGCAATATCCAGCAGCCGCCGGGCCGGAACTGCTATGCTGCTAGCTTCTTTCACTTGAGCCGCGCAAGACAGCCGGATGCCCAACTCCAGGTCGGTGGCCGACAATCGCAACCCCTGCGGTTCGGCCTCAACCATGCAATGCGTAAGAATCGGTATCGTGTTCTTCTTGTCGACTGCGCTCTGGATTTGTTCCAAGGCCGTGGCAAAGCTCGACACGTCCGTCGTAAACTCCATCATGATGACTCCTTTGTTGAAAACTTTGTGCGTGGCTAACGCCCATCAGGACCGCGGAACGACAATCTCGCACTACGGCAGGGACTATCTGAATGACGCCGGGCCTGGCAACACACTGCTCACACGGCCGCGATGCGAACCAACGCCTCGCACGCCTGCTTCGCAAAAGAAAGACACGCGTTCAAGGGGTTGTGGTCCACCACGACGATATCTCCCTCGCTGACCTGCCAGGTGGCGATCAGGTTGGCAAGCGGAAAGACCACATGGCGCTCAGTGGCGCGCTTAAGATGCCGCGCTCCGCACCTGCCGTCAGTTCCCTCCGCCAACAAGAACTCCCGCGCCGCAGCAAGGTAGTCGAGAACGAGCGAGCAGCCACTGCGTGATTTCGCGACCCGCTCCCTGACGCACGTGATCTCAAGGTCCAGCACCTGCTCCAATTCCGCGTGCCCGAGAGGCCGGAACACAATCACCTTGTCGATCCGGTTTATAAACTCCGGTGAGAACTTCCGCCTGGCTGCCTCTGTCGCCACTCGATAAAGCTTCTCATCCAAGTCCACATCGCTTCCGCTTGGATGGGCACGAAACCCCATACCACCCTCCGTGAGCCGTGCCATCTCCCGCGCACCGAGGTTGGACGTCATGAAGATCATCGCTCGCGAGAAATCCATACGCCGGTTGTCGCCCAGCGTTAGCGTGGCCTTGTCCAGAATGCCAAGCAGCAGTTGCCGCATGGCGTCCGAGGCTTTTTCGATCTCGTCAAAGAGAACCAGAGACAGGTTCAATTTTTCCCGGTGGAGCTGATCGAGAGTTTCCTGGGTGATGAGGGGTTGAGTCTCACGGTGACCGAGATAGCCAGGCGGCGAGCCGATGAGCTTCGAAATCTCATGACTGTGCTGAAGCTCGGGACAGTCGATCTTAACGACGGCCTTGCTATCGTCGAAGAGTGTCTTGGCCATAGCCTCCACCATGCGTGTCTTGCCAGAACCTGCAGGACCAAGGAAGAGGAGGTTAGCCAGCGGTCGGCCCGCGGGGCAGCGATGCCTGCGAGATACACCTGCTAGACTTGCGCCAAACACCGGATGGCGCGGTCTTGCCCGATGACGCGCTGGCGAAGGGCAGTCTCGAAAGCCTCAGCTTCCGAGCTTTGCCAGGTTCGATCAAGTGGAAACACAGTCATGGCACACCTCTTTTCTTGCCGGTGTCCAGAGTGATCACCAGGCCAGTTCGCTGTCTCTGTAGGTGGAAGGAGTTGAAACGGGGCCGTCGCTCATCACGCATTGGTGGCGCAAAGCATTCCTGAGGGAATGTGTTGAAGGTTTAATGCCGGTGAGGTTGAAGAGCTTCGAAACTCAATGTGCGCGCTGTGACCACAAGTTCCGCGAACACTCTGGCCTCGAAGGCGGATCGCGCCCCGGCCCGCTTCCGAATAGAAGGAAGTGCGGCCTGGAGGCCCCGGCGAACAATTACCATCTGCTCAACTGTGGGCGGGTATTCAGACCGAACGAGCGCATTCGATAACTGCCTGAACAGGCCACGTGGCTGGCCGTCGTGGATATAGACATCCGTTCCCGCCAAGTCGCTAAGCGACTTCAGCAAGCGCCGCTCCTTGGCTTCAAACACAAACCAAGTGTGCTCTTGTGGGTGCAGCTTATCCCACCCAACCATCAAGCCCAGCTCGAACGGCATGCTAAAGCGGGGCGTGGCAGGACGTCTTGGGTCAAGCTCTACCCGCGAAAGGTCGTGGAAGGAATACCGGCAACTGCGAATCAGCTCAAAGATACGGGCGAGTCGCCGCTCGCCACCGGGTACTTCCATCGTCGCTCGTGGCGCTAGACCATAGGCGGCAATTCCGGCGATATACGCCAGATACAGCCCTTCGAACCTGTCGTCATACGGGATGTTAAGAAAAGCGTTAGGTGGGTTTGGCCTTTTGGAGTCACGATTTGCCGGCTCTTGATCCGGAACGCTTTTTTGCTCTCCTTCTCCCGCCCGGCTGGCGTTTCGCTCCCGAACCTTGGCCCTGAAGGATGATCTCATGCGCCAATCGCGCGAGCTCTCTAGTGCGCGATGGCGATACCCCTACCGTTTTTGCCGTCTCCTCGACGGACGGGATAGGCGTCGTAATCTGAACCGGATGTCCCATAGGAGAATCTCTTAAATATATTGCACAGTGCGTTGATGAAACGCCACGGACACCACGCCGCCATAAAACGAGGGTCGTTTACTGAACCACGTGGTTGCTCGCCCGGTTCCAGATTACCTCGAAATTCCGCTCAAACCGCTTGATTGCCTGCGGATCAGTGATGTAATCGGCATCGTCGTCTTGCCGCTTCTCCCCACTGGGAGTCTGTGGGACAACTCGGAGGTCGAACCTAGAATCAACAACTTACGGATGAAGCAACCCTTGTAACTTATTGATTCTTCGTCGGCAACGTTAGTTGTCCCCCACACTCCACTGGGAGACCAATTCGCTGAACCGGTGCGTAGCAAGGCGTGGTCCACGCATACGCACTTTTCGTGCATCAACAACCAGCGGCTGGGCGACTTGACACGGATGTGGATGTTGGGCTGGCCTCGGAACATACCGCTGGTTGAGCCATAGCGCCACGCCCGCCCCTGCTCTTCCTCGTACTGCTCGCCGTCACGATAAATGCGTACTTTTACCCCCCGCCGCGCGGCCGCGATAACTGCTGCCGCCAATCGGCGGTCGGTGAACGCGTACATTGCAATATCAATTGATCGATGAGCGCGGCGAATACCTTCGTAATCCAGTCGCTCCAAATTCTCTGCCGATGAAAAATGTTCCCCGCTCAGCAAAGCTGGCAGTGACCCCGCTGTCAGTGGCGCTGAAAAATGCGAGATCACTGGGCCGTTCTCCATCCACCTATCGACCGTCTCCCGACCGTAGCGCCACGCCCACGAGATCAGGAGCAGCACAATAACGATTTTGACCAGATACTTCAATGTTTCCGCCCTCCATTAAATCTTTTTCTCCTAAAGAACATAGTCGCCTTTGAATCCCGATACGCTGTCATCCACGCCTCGTCATGACTGAGCGCAGCTCGGATCGCGCCGTCTGTAGGAACCAGTGCTATGGACACATGGTATTTAACGAGGATCGTCTCCCACCCAGGCTTCGCTTTCATCACTCGAAGATACGACTCGACGAACGCTGGGCCGTAAAAATCATTGCGTCCGTCAAAGAAGACCCTACGTCCAGGCTCCTTATAGACGAGATAGTCCGCCCATTGATCGGTCGTGAAGAGGCGTCCATGAGGCAGCCTCTCGATTGCTTTGGTTGGAATGCAAGCACCCCGGCCGAGCGTTAGTGGCGACGCGCCGATCGCCGCAATCATCGCCACACCGAGCACCCACACGGCAGCCGTTCCACGGGCAGACTTCATTCCTTCCAGCAGTCTGCCAGCTTCCCGCACCATAAGGCCAGAATTGAACTCTCCCAATGCTTCTTCCGCCGCAGCCGCGAGCGGAGCGGCACAGACGATGGCCAGCAGCGGCACATTCCGCACCGAGATGAGCGCAAGGTGCATAAATCCGAAGAGCGAGAGGCACCAGTAGAAACGCCGCTTCAGGCTGTGCCAAAGGCCTGCCGCGCCTGCCAGCGGCAGAAAAATTTCAAACCATGCCAGACGGGCGTTGTGAAAGTTCGGGGAAAGCCATTCCTCGACGTGTGCTGTGACCGTGGAAGGGCTGAACAAATAGAGAGCGACGTGCTCGTGAAGATGCAAGAAATACGGATTGACGAGGGTTGCCGCTGCACAAGCGGCGAGCGCGACCAAGCCCCATGTTGCCCGCCCGCAACCATTGGCCCGGGCCTCTTTCGTGCTTCCGAATCGCCAGCCGAGGCAACTGCCCGCGAGCCAAGCCCCTAACACCAGAAATCCCGCCACAAAACCCGGGTGAAGATTAACCCAAAGAATCATAATGCAAGGCAAGACCCACCATCTCCGTCGCGCCTCCGCAGGCTGCTTTGCCAAGACCCAGCAAAACACCGCAAGCAAGAGCCACGTAAACAGGTGTGGCCGCGCCAGCCAGTGAATCGTGGTCGTCGCCATCGCCAGTGCGCAAACCGCACCTGCCACGATCGGGCCAGCGTGGAGCCGCGCCGTCCGGTAAATAACCACCGAAGTCAGACAAAGCAACCCCAGGCTGAGGACCGCCGCGCCGGATAAGCCGTGCAGCCGGTCGGCCCCTGCGAAAAGGACATCACCCAACCATTCCCAGTCGCACCAGCTTTTGCCAGCAAGCGTAAAGGAAAACAGGTCGCGCCGCGGGATCGCGTGATGCGCGAGGATCCATTGGCCCGTGCTGATATGGACGCCTGTGCTCGGATCGGCCAGTAAGGCGGAAGGCCCGGCAACCTGCCAATAGAGCAGAACGATGGGGACAAGAAAGGAGAGTGCGGTCAGAGAAGGCAGCCACGATAGCCGCGCCATTCTCTCCGCATACCCGCTCCCGTCAGAGACGACCGGTATTGCACCCGTTGGTGGGAGAGCTTGGTTCGCCAGACCCTTGCCTGTCATCAGAACCTCATGACTGCAGATACTTCAGCGGAAGCGCCGGGCGGGTAGAGGATTCTGCCGTCCTTCGCGTGGAAGCACAGGAAGTCGCTGCCATCACAAATCCTCACCTCGCGGCCTTCCCGAATTGCAGGAGCAATCTCACGCTCGAACGCTGTCTTTAGCTCCTCGCTGTTGCCCAAACACTTCGCGCCAGAGTAAAACCCCTTGTGGTCGTAGACGTACAGAGAGAGCGGGAACCCGTCATCCTCCTGAACGCGCTCAATGCTTCTCAGCGTGTTGAGTGACATCGTTCCTCTTTTTTGGACCTTGCCGCGCCCGTGGCCAACGCCTACGAACACCCGCTCGTCCAGCCGCAATTTCCGCACTTGTAGCAGGAGCCGTTGCGGTTCATAGTCGCCCCGCAGTCCTTGCAGGCCGGCGCGTCCGCTTCGCCATGCCCAAAGCCATTCCCCGAAAGGAGGGCGGGCGCCGGGGCAGGATCATTGCCCGCAGCGCCCGTGGAGGAAGGAGAAGAGGCGGGGAGAAACTTCAATGCCAACCAACGAAATAGGTAATCCATCAGGCTCTTGGCATACCCAATCTCTTTCACCGTTGTCCAGCCGCTGGGCTCAAAGCGCGTGTGGCTGAATTTGTTGGTCAGCACCTCAAGGGGTACGCCATATTGCAGCGCCAGTGAAACCGCAATCCCAAACGAGTCCATCATGCCGGCGATGGTTGACCCGGCCTTCGCCATGCGGATGAAGATTTCACCGGGTTTGCCGTCCCGGTAGAGGCCCACCATCAGGTATCCTTCGTGCCCGCCCACCGAAAAGTGGTGCACGATCGCCTGCCGTTCGTCGGGAAGGCGATGACGGGCGGGTCGCGATTCATCGCGCGTGTTATCCCCAACTTTCGAAGCGGGAGCTTCGCCTGCTTCCGGAGAGGCTGCGATTTCAGTTTTCACTTTGAACTCCTTCCTACCCTTGACGGCACGCCGGAAAGTGCAAGCATCCGTTGATTTTCTTGCCTCGCAAGCTTAAGTTTTTTGGGAACTTCACATGACACAATCTGCGTGTGCCGGTACTCATGGTGGCGCTCGTCAACCCACCGCGCCGTGTAACTCTTCAAGCCTTTCAGCCACAACCGCGCGTCACCTGATCGAAGCATGGAACGCTCCGCATCGGTGAACTTCCCGCCCGCCTGCCGGCCATCCGCAACGGCCATGTATTCGGTCAGCTCTCCCGTTGCGCGTGTCATCGGGAGATAGAGCCATGCGGGCGTGAGCACAAACGCCAGTTTGTCCGCGACACAAAGACGCGAATAACGCTTACCATGCCGCCGACACCACTCACGGCTATGTCGCCGGCAGAAGTCGCCCCAGCACCGCCCAAACAGCATTTCCATGATCTTCCCACCCAGCTCCACATGGGCTTCGCTTCCCGCGCCGTCCATGGAAGAGCGCGAAAAATAACCCAGGTCGTGCACGGCAAACACAACCCATAACCTGGGGTCCCAAGGAAAGTGGTAGAGCCTCCGCCACGCTTCAAAGAGTGCAAAAGGGTGGACCATGAGACTATGCGCTCCAAACAAAATACTCTTTGTTCCGACTCGCATCGCCAGCCTCCTTTCTCGAAGCCGTAAACTACTGCACGCGCCATTTGTACGGCGCCTGCTCTTCCCATTGCTCATCGAGGCCCAGGTCCTTCTCAGCAACCAAACGCGTCTGCGTGAGCCGCCGCGCGAGATAATCGAGTGTTTCCGGGTACTTCGCCAGCCACTCGCGGCATGAAGCGCGGATTTCCTCGGACGTGTTGGGATCGAGCACCAGCACCCTCCAAACGTCGCGCATCTCACTCCACTCCTACCGGCTTCTTAACTCTTCGGCCCTTTCGAGCTCTGCCAGCCGGGTTGCAACATGAAGCTCCGCGAGTTCATTTATCTGCCTTTCGAGGTGCGCATCCCGCGCCGCTGCCCACTCGCGGGCTTGATACCGCCGTGCCTTGCTCTCCTCCCGTTTCTCGCGCCAGCGCGTGATGAAACCTTTGGCGCTCATAAGCAGCCACTCGATGTGAGACTTTTTGCCCGTGACCCACCGCGCTCCTGCATATCCAATTTCGATCAAGCAGCACCCGGCCGTGAAAATCCATCCGCTGTGGTTCAGTCCGATGATTAGAAGACAGCAGCCTGCAAGCAGCAGAAACGCAAGCGTCCCCGCCAGGATGACCTGCCGCGTTATGCTTGCTGTGGAGCTAAATTTCACCGGCCTTGAACTCGATCCTCCAACTTCATGCCATCGACCTCGGAATCCAGACTGTCGCTCTTCCCTTTCCGTTTCCAAACCACGACCGCGTACAACCGCCTCTCTCGCTCGCCATTGCCGGCGCCGATCCGCAGGTCAATACTGGTCCTCCATCCAAATACCAGATAAACGCAGGCGATTAGCACCACCAGCCAAAACACCACCGGCCACCGCAACGCAATCACCACAACAGCCCCCACAATCCCGAGCCAGAGCGCCGTGCCAATCGCGAATCTCTTCATGCCGCACGCTCCTCCGTCTTCAAAGGCTCGCTGCCACGATTCGTGAGTCATCGCCGCGACTGCTCGCTCCTTTACCCGCGGCCGGATCGATCAGGTAGTGGTTGTGGCTGCAACCGGCGCAGCGCGCCGCTGCCGTTAGGCTCGTGACAAGGCGCACAAACCTTTCCGGCACACCGAGCGGCTCGCCAGCTCGGGTGAAGAATCTCGGGAGGCCTGCCTCGCCAGCGCCGAAAAGCCCATGTTCTCCACGGAATACAACTGCGGTCAGAAGTGCTGGCTTTTTTCCGTTTCTCCTCGCATCAGGCTGATGCCGCGTGATGAGCAATTCATGCGTGTTGCCTGCCCGCAGCATCTCAGCCCGTACCAGTACAGGGGCTACCACTACTGCATGAGGCCCATTGACCGCCAGCGACTCAACTGGGCAAAGCCACGGCAAAGGACTGCCATCCTCTGCCGCGAAGGTCACGTAGTGGCCGAAGTCCTCGACCGCTCCACCTGACTCGACGCCGCGCACCACATACCGCTGCGCCATGTTCTGGTGCTCGACCGTAACCACGGTTTGCACAAAGATTCCTGCCCTTCGCAGCTTCTCCCGCGCTACCTCTGGCAGCGCCAGCCCAAAGAAATTCCGATTCTTCCCCATCGAATCCTCCTAAATCGATTGCCGGTAGCGGATTGGGCAGCCTAGGGCTTCCCGGATCATGTCTTTCGTGCAGCCAGCCCAACATTGGTAGAACCTTGGATCGTCAATACGCACCGCCAGGTTATCGCCTGCCCGATCATGCCCCGCTGCCGCGCAAGACGGGCACTGCGTCACATAGTTCCGCCCGACTGTGCGGAGCTTCGCAGAGAGGTGATCGAGTATTCGAAATTCCTTATGCTCTCCACGCGATCGTGAAACGAAGGATCTCCGCTTCACTTCAGAATTGGTCGCTGCTCCTGGCGCTGCCTTTCCCGCGATCACTTGCCGCAATTGCTTCGCAGTTACCTTCGGCAGGCGTTTCAGATACGACAACTGGCTCACCAAGTCGTAGTTCGCCCCGTAGAACCAAAAGCGCTGACCGGCGCCGCGATGGATGCCAAGCGGCCCGCGAATCGCGTTTCCGAACTCGCCTTTTCCAACCTGGTCTTGCTTTGGAAATATTTCGATCCCATCGTCTGTGCCGTTGCCTTTTACCGGAACGCTTAACCGCGATGCGACATCGTGGATTAAGATACGGCCATCACGCGCAGCCTGCGGATCGGCGAAGAAAATCCACAGATGTCCGCCCCGCCGGCTCTTCTCGAGCGCCGCGTAGATTTTCTGCCGCTCAAGGTCGCTTTGTACTTTCAACAAGTCATCCATCGCCGGCTTGTAATCGGCGTCAATGGCGACCCACTTCGAGCACTGGGTCGCCGGGTTAATGGCGTAGAGGGCGATGGTGATCTCACCCTCCAGGTGCCGCCGCAAAGTGTCGGCGGTGAGGCCGGGCGCCTTGCCGGTTGCCTTGTCCGTCGGGCGATAGTAGTAGTACCGTCCGCTTTCCGGGTGGGGCTTCGATGCTTGCACCGTGTAGGCGCCCCGGTTGACGAAAAGCTGCGCATAGTCCGACACCACTGCGGCGCTCGCTTCGATCTTCATGGCACACCTCCGCGAGGCAAAAGCTCACATGCGATGTTAGGGGAATTGTTAAAGCAAAACAGAGGAACTGCGCCGGTCAGAATCCGCCAGCGCGTGAAATGGAGGGAACAGGAACTCCACTCTCTTTCTAAGCCTGAATTGCGGAACTTGTCAAGTTAAATCTTCCGTTCTTTCTGTGTTGTTCCTGGCGCTGCCGGGGAACTGCGCCCAGCAGTTCCGGACCAACGCCTGGGGTCACCTGCCAGCGGCACGATTCGAGTAGACGCGGTTGTTCCACCAACCGCGCGAAGCAACACTCGCGCATCAGATAATCGAAATCGGCTTCCGAGTAGCCACCGTACTTGTCATCCTCGAAGTCCACGAAGTACCATGTTCCAGCTTTCCGGTCCAAAACATAAATCCCTCCGGATTCCGGATCACCAGGTACCACGACGAAAACCAATAAACCGGCCCGAAACTGCACCCACCGGGCAATTTCAGCACCATCGGTTATTGCGAGGAGCTTCGCTACCGCCAACTCAAGGGGTTCTTCTCTCGAAACCTCGTCGACTGGGGTTAACGTAACTTTGCCAAACATAAGTATCCTCCTGTGTGAGAGTTGATAAAATTAGGTGCTTGCCTGCCGCGCACCAGTCGAACAACAAATAGATAGTGGGCGACCGCCTCCAGACGCACCGTCGAAACGGCGCGTTGCGGTCCGGCGCATACCTGAAAAAGGAATTGAGGGTACGATTGCTCCGGGGACGAGAGTCACCCATGACCGCACTGTGCGTATATGTGATAATTAATTAGGCTCTCGACTAGCAGAGAGTACCTGCTAGTGTGAGAAGATGAAGAATAACAGGCCTCTGAGCGCCTACAAGGTCAAAAAAATAATGAGGCTCTTCTGCATAGATGTCACCGCGACGCAAGCCGCCGAGATTTTGGGGATCAATCGCAACACGATCAACCGTTATTACCAGGGGTTCCGAAAAGCCATTCATGCCCATCGAACCACCGAACGCGAGGTGCTCTACGGCGTGGTCGAGGTGGACGAAAGTTTCTTCGGCCCCAGCCGCATCCGTGGCCGCCCTGGCCCCCGCAAGCGCGGGCGCGGAACCTTAAAGCAGCCGGTGTTCGGCATCTTCGAGCGCGAGGGACGAGTCTACACCGAGATCGTGCCGGATTGCTCAGCCAAAACCCTGCAAAAAGCCATTCGCGGACAGGTCTCGTCCGAGAGCGTGGTGCATACCGATGGCTGGCGCGGTTACGACGGGTTGGTTGACGTCGGCTTCGACAAGCATCTTCGCATCAACAAATCCCAAAGCTTCGCTGCGCATGGTGTTCACATCAATGGCATCGAAAGCTTCTGGTCGTTTGTGAAACGGCGGCTTTCCAAGTTTAACGGCGTTAAAAAGAACTTCGACCTTCACCTAAAAGAATGCGAATGGCGTTGGGCAAAAAAGACCGATGACCTCTTCCGTCAACTTGCTATAATCGCTAAAAATCACCCTCTCTGCTAGTCGAGAGCCTTAATTATTAAGGTTACGCGCGATGGACCGCAAAGTAGCGATTTCTGAGGAAGCCGTAGACAAGGAAGCCACAATGCTGCTCGTTTAGGGTTGGCCAACGTGCCACCTTGGCCACCGGAAAAACCATCGCATCGGCCGCGACCAACCGCGTTGCGAGCACTAAGCCAGCGCCTTCTGTGGAATCGGCAGGTGACAAGTGAAGTCTGCTTCAGCCAGGGCATCACTTCACTTTGTAGGACTTTTATCCAGGAGCGCGTCCAGCGCGTCCAAAGCATGACTCCATGCGCCTTGCCTAATAGTCTCGAGATAGCGAGGATTGGCCAGGCGCTCGTGGTGCAGGTTGATTTCGGTGTAAAGCCCTTGCTTGTGAAAATCCACTCTCAGCAGTGCTTCCATTTTCCCCTCTGGCGCCATTGGGCCCTCGTACACCCAAGTCATCACGAGGCCCTGGCTGGGGAGGAATTCCAGATATTCGCCGCTGACTACATGCGCGCCCCCAGGTTTCGACACTTCAAGTCGTAAGCGGCCACCAGCGCGCCCATCTGCCTCCGCAATTGGAGCCAACCAGCACCGCAGAAGCGCAGGATTGACCCAGGCTTCGAAAACACGTTCCGGTGGGCCAGCAAAACGGCGGGTCATATGGACCGACTCAGATTCAGCAGCGCTCGTTGGTGGCGGAATTTCCATTTTGAGTATTCCTTCAAACGAAAGTATACCGAAGCCGACGTGCGAACGGCTGCCTGCTCACAAACACTGACATCGTGTTTTCGACCCTTTGCGTCATCAAACCCCTAAGGGGAGGCACGGATGCGGGAGCGTATCATTATAAGTACACCCTCGCGCTATCCGTGCGTCATTACCGCCGCTTGCTGCCGCGCCGCTTGTAGGGCCAACTGATCAGCACGGTTCTGATCACTGTCGTCTCCGTGTCCTTGCGTCCAGCTCCATTGAATTTCGTGCTGCTCGACCAGTTGCTTGAGCTGATGCCATAAGTCCTGGTTCAGGACCGGCTTGCCGGAGGCGCTGACAAAACCATTTGCCTGCCATTTCGGAAGCCATTCCGTAATCCCTTTCTTAAGGTATTGCGAATCGCTGACCAGTTCAATGTGGCATGGCTGTTTCAAAGCCCTCAAACCGTCGATAGCCGCCATCAATTCAGCACGGTTGTTGGTGGACGCCGGATGACTGCCAGTGACCACTCGCTCCTGCGCGCCAGATTTGAGCTTCAAGATACAAGCCCAGCCTGAAGGGCCAGGATTCCCGATAGCAGACCCGTCGCAGATAAGTACCACCTCGTGCATATAGTGCACCTTCTTTCGTATGAGATCAGGCGGTCAAGCTGCCTGTAGTTTTGAGAGTTCACAAAAGAGCCTTTATTACATGCGCCGGCCCGCTATCGCGCCAATCGATCTAGTGCGCGCCTTGATTGGCGCGGACTCTTTACACAAACTATCGGAGCAGCTCGACTCCCCAGGGCCTCCTACGCGCGGTTTCGTGCCGCCGCACTCAACGTGCCGCTTCAACGCACCCGTAAACTTCTTGGCGAGCTCGGCACATTTCTGCCGGAACTCAACGTATCGCGCCTCAGTGGGAATATCAGTCACAGCCCGACCACCTCGCAGAAGCCGGACCAAGTAGCTAACCAGGCCCTTCGGAACCCGCCGTCGCACCACATACGACTCGTGGCAGTCGAAGCTCAACTCATTTTCCCAGTCGTGTCCGACGGCCGTGAGGAACTCCGTCGCCGCCCACAAGCGGGGCCAAAACGAGATCGCTCGATGTGCCCTGGTCTTCCGCTCTACGGAAGTCAACGCTCTCCAGAACAATCGCCAACTCCGCCAGCTCTAACTCGATGTCAGATATCTCTTCCTCGGGTGTCCTAATTGCACTCTCTCAATTTGGAGATCAGGAGCTCGTGAGGCGTATGAGAGCATCCGCCACACGTGTCTCCGTCGGCTGCTGGGACTAGAACCAAACCTTCGTCAGTTCCCTGATGTCGATGCAGGGTAGTACCTCAGATGGAACCATGGAGTGTCCTTTCTCTCGATCAGTTCATTTGTTGCACTCAGTTGCGTTGACTTTAGCCAGGCATCCAGCCCAGCGCCATCAACGCGGCGGCATAAGGGGCCAAGCCGGCAAAGAGAAGCGTTGCCGGTCATCCGAATTGTCAACTTCAGGTTTTGTTTAGGCGGGCTTCTGAGTGTTCACCGCAGGCCGCCAACTGTGCAAAGCTGACCCTCCTGAAGCCCAAGAAATCTGACGAAAAAAAACTATGTCTGACTTCTGGACCCTTTCTTGCGAGGCTGGTGTGGACCCCCGGATTAAATTCGCTTTAGGAATCATCGCGACTCGTTTCAACGAAAAACTAACTGTTCGTGATCTTACGAAGTCACTTGGCGTAAGCGGATCGCACTTCCGATATCTCTTCCGGAAAGAAACCGGGGTCACCTTTCAAAACTTCCTGCGCGAGGCGCGCCTCAGAGCAGCCGCTCAACGGTTGCTCGATGACGAGTTGAGCATCAAGGAGATTGCTCTCTCTATCGGATACCGGCATGTCTCAAATTTCAACCGCGACTTCAGCAGAAGGTTCAACATCACTCCATCCCGGTACCGCGCCCGCCGCGACGGATTAGAATAATCAGCGTTTTTGCAAAGCGATTCTTCTTGACCTCTCTAAGCTCAAGCTGTAAAAAAGACTGGCTATTATCCGGTTGGTTATCCGAAATTCCATGTTCGTGCCGGACGGTGCGCCGGCTGACATCACCAACGCGGATTGAAGCGAGGGGGGCGACAGAAGATAGTCACACGCAGTTCGTTCCCTCCCTTAACACCCTGAAATAATAGGCCCTTTACAGCAGCCGCAGTTTTAACGCAGAGGTGAACTATGCGCGTTTGCGAAAGATCGTCACTTCGCCTTGGTGTCTTCCTTGTAATCCTATTCGCAGCGGCGCCGGCATTCGGGCAAGCAGGGCAATCGCCCTCAACGATGCCTGCGCCGGTGCGCGACCCGCAAGCGGTCGTGCTTTTGAGTCAGGTCTTATCACGGCTCAAAAGCACCCCCACAGCCATAACCGATGTGAGCCTCACTGCCAGTGCTACCTATACGGCCGGATCGGACCAGGAAACAGGCACGGCCACGCTCCAGGCCTTGGGCGCCGAGCAAAGCCGCGTGACGCTCAACCTGGATAACGGCCAGCGCCAGGAAATTCGCAACGGTTTTATGGGCGCGTGGTCGGGCACAGACGGCGCGGCTCACCCCATGGCCGGGCACAACTGCTGGGCGGATGCCAGTTGGTTCTATCCGCTCCTCACCCTGGAAAATGCCGCTGCCGATCCCACCCTCTCTGTCGCCTTTGCCGGGCCAACCACCATCAACGGCGAAGCGGTGGAAGAGTTAGTGCTCTCGCGCGTGATGCCCAATCAAAGCGCGACGGTTACGGCTGAAATCCAGAAGCTTAGCACGGTTCATTTCTACCTTGACTCTTCCAGCCTCTTACCCGTCGAAATCGAGTTCAACACGCATCCCGACAAGAACTTTTACCAGGATATCCCGTTGGATGTTGAGTTCTCCGATTACCGCCCGGTGAGTGGGGTGCTCGTGCCGTTCCATATTCAGAAATTCATTCAGCACAGTCTGCTGCTCGATCTTGAAGTAAGCGGCGCAGCCGTAAATAGCGGTCTATCGGCGGGCGAGTTTGCACTGCCCGCCATACCCGCCGCCACAGGGGGACAACAATGAAACACATCACGCAAGGGATCGGTAGCTGTGTGTGCATGGCGGTCATTGCCGTCGCGACGGCGCTCGGCCAGGTGGCCACCGGTGTTCCGCCGTTTTCTAGTTTCAGCTCCGGCCGGTTTGATATGGTGAACAACGCCAATCTCAATGTGTACTTCGAGATTCCCATCCTGAGCAAAGCCGGTCGTGGACTACCGGTCCATTATTCGTTGACATATAACAGCTCCGTGTGGACGCCAGTTTGGTCAGGAAGCTCAAATGTATGGACGAGAGACAGCAACTGGGGCTGGCGCGAAGGCACTAAGCCTGGACCCGGCTATATCCTCTATGATGTGGTGCAGCATTCCTGTTATTCGTCGGTCTGGAATGAATACGTGTACTGGTTCGATTACGTTGACTGGGAATATGTTGACACAACAGGGGCCTCCCACCCATTCCTCCATGCCGCTACGAGCACTTACTCGTCGTCAAATGATACGTGCGGATATGATTCGTACACTTCTAGTTCCTCTGATGTTGCCGACGATGATTCAGGGTATGGCATCACTATAAGCGACTGGTTGACACCCATTATCTATTCGCGTTCCGGTCTCCAAATAAACGCTGACCTGTTATCCCCTTCCGGATACGGAAGCGTCACCGATCCCAACGGAAACACGCTGACGACGAATCCATCTAACGGCACATCGCAGACGATTACCGATACGCTTGCGCTCACTGCACTCACAATCGCCGGTAACGGAACCCCCACGAGCCCGATGACGTACTCGTACGACAATACTTCGGATCAGCAGGTTACCGTTACCGTGACGTATACGGCGATGACAGTTCAAACCAACTTTGGTTGTAGCAATGTTTCTGAATATGGGCCTTATACCCAAGATCTGGTAAGCGCAATCCAGCTTCCTGACGGCACGCAGTACACGTTCACCTACGAGCCGACGCCCGGACATCCAAACAATGTCACCGGACGCATTGCATCGGTCACGCTGCCGACCGGCGGCAAGATTAGCTATAGTTATTCCGGCAGCAACAATGGGATCAACTGTTCTGATGGCAGCGCCGCGGGTCTGACGCGCACGACGCCGGACGGGCCTTGGACTTATACGCGCTCAGGCGCCTGGCCTACTGCGACGACTACCGTCGTCGATCCGCAAGGCAACCATACTGTATATACATTTGATGGCATTTATCAAACTGAGGAGCAGATTAACCAAGGATCAAGCACACTGCTTAAAACGATTTACACCTGCTATAACGGTACTACATCCCCCTGCAACGGTGCGACAATAACTTTCCCGATGACCAGCGTTGCAACAGTTACCTCTTGGCCTGGAGGTCTGGAATCGGAAAATATCGCCACTTATAACAGCTACGGCCTGCCCACCGATGTGAAGGAATACGACTACGGAATTACACTGGCGCGAGAGACGACCACTCAGTATGCTTCACTTTCAAACCACAACATTTTAGACCGGCCTTCGCTGGTTACAATTACGGGGACAAACGGCCAAGGACAACAAGGTACCGTCTCCCAGACCTCTTACGGCTACGACGGCAACGGCAATCTCACCAGCGAATCGTCTGGTGGTTTGGCGCGCGGTTTCACGTACAACGCCAACGGCACAATGGCTACCTCAACAGATTATGGCCTGCACGCCACCACGTTCGATTACGGAAGCGGGTCGTGCAATGGGTCATTCCCCACCAGCATTGTCGTCCAACCGCTTTCGCTTACCAGCAATATGACCTGGGACTGCAACACGGGATTGGTTACCTCCGTAACCAATCCCAACAGCCAGACCACAACCTTCAGCTACGATAATCTTTACCGTCTCACTCAAACTACCAATCCGCCAGGCCAGGGCCAGACGACCACGACATACAACGACGAAAGCAACGGCAGTTCGTGGAGCGTCGTCACAACGACCGCCGTCAGCGGTTCTCTTAGCAGTTCGACCACCGTTACCCTTGACGGGCTAGGGCGACCCATCGAGCAGACGCTCTCGGGCAGCGATATCGGCACGGTCTCGAATGTGAGCACTGCCTACGATTCCGATGGCCGCGTCCACTCAGTAAGCAACCCTTACGTTGGCAGCTCAACCGGCGGCGATACCTATAGCTATGACGCGCTCGGCCGGGTGACATCGGTCAGCCATGCCGACGGCAACACGATCAACACGAGTTACTCAGGCAACTGCTCAACCACAACCGATGAAGCGACGAGGGCAAGGGAACTCTGCTCAGATGCTCTCGGCCGCCTCACCCAGGTGCATGAAGACCCCTCCGGACTGAACTACGGGACCAGTTACACCTATGACGGCCTGAACGATCTGCTCACCGTGTCCCAAAGCGGTCAATCGCGCACTTACCAATACGATTCCCTGGCGCGGTTGATTAAGGCTGTGACGCCGGAGTCGGGCACGACCACTTATGGCTATTCCGGTTGTTCGGGCGCTCTCTCGAACGTCTGCACGCGCACCGACGGGCGGGGCATCACAACGACGTATTCGTATGACGCTCTCAACCGCATTACGGGCAAGAGCTATTCGGATGGCGTCACGCCTTCAATCAGCTATTCTTACGATCAAAGCGCGTGTCTTGGGCAGCCTTCGTGTTATAACGTCGGCCTTCAAACCGGCATGGTGGATGGCGCAGGATCGGAAGCCTGGAGCTATGATTCGATGGGCCGTGTCATTGCTGACCAACGCACGACGAGCGGCGTCACCGGAACTACGGACTACGGGTATAATCTTGATGGCTCCCTGAACTCGATTGGATATCCCAGCGGAAGGGTAGTGACGTACAGCCGCAATGGCGCGGCGCAAATCACGGGCGTCAACTTCGCCAGCTTCGCGGGAACCCCGGTAAATTACAACTATCTGACCAGCGCGCAGTACGCGCCCAGCGGCGAGCCTGCAAGCGTCACGCTGGGCAATGGCCTAACGGAAAATTGGAGCTATAACAATCGCCTTCAGCCGGCCACCTTGACGCTTTCGAGCAGCGTGCTCACCGCCATGAACCTGGCCTATAGCTTCGTGGATGCAAACGGGCATAACGATGGCAGCATGGCAACCATTACAGACAACCTGAACAATGGCCGCACGCAGAGTTTTACTTACGATTCACTGAACCGGATTTTAACCGCAAAGACTCAGGGTACGGACCCGAGCTATTGCTACGGCTACAGCTACGGGTACGATCAGTGGGCCAATCTTACGGGCGTCACGGACACGCAGTGCACTGGATACGGCCTTAGCGTGGGCACGGACGGGAACAATCACTTGACGGGCAATTACACCTACAACGCCGCTGGGGACATGACCTACGACAATGTGAACACTTACACCTACAATGCTGAAAGCGAAATGACCGCAGCGGGATCGTCGAGCTATAAGTACGACGGCGAAGGGCGGCAGGTGAATAATTCGGCGGGCACGCTTTTCTGGTACGGGCAGTCGGGCCAGGTCCTGGCCGAGTTGCAAGGGGGAAGCAATTGGAGCGATTATATTTACGCTAACGGTCGGCGCATCGCGAAGGCGGATAACTTTGAGTACCGCATCCATATTTACGGCAACAACTGTTCAAACTGCGGCAATCAGTATTCAGGCTATGCGTTTCTGGGGCCGGACGGCTACGGCGGGTACTACAATTACGTCATCCAATCGGGTGACAAGCTGTGCTGGCGGCAGTGGGAATCGGGCGGGTGGGGCGGCATCATGATGATTTTCCAGGACGGCACCAACACGAACTGGGTGACTTACGATCAAAACGGGCAGCTCATGAACTACGACTCCACGGAGAACACATGGCTGTACCGGCGGGTGGACCTCAGCGCGTATGCGGGGAAAGACCTCCAATCCATTAACCTGATGCAGCAGGCCGGGGCCACCGGTGGACCGTGGGACATGTATTTTCAGGACGTGACGCTGGTGAGCGCGGACGGCACGGTGCGTCCGCTGTACAACCGCGAAACGAGCATTTCGCTGAATCCCTGGGTGACGTCCGGGGTAAGCAATTGGGGATATGCAATCGATTATCATACGACGGGCGATCCAACTTCACCGGACGACACCACCAACTATTATCAGGCCGACGCGGTGGGGTCAGAGCGGATGATGACGAGCGTGGACGGCTACCCTGTGTGGCAGGCGATGTACGCGCCGTATGGCGACGAGGTTAGTCCGCAGATGACGGTGAACGATTACAAGTTCGCCGGGCTGACGCGCGATCCGGTGACGGGTCTCGATCAGGCCATGCTGCGGACGTATTCTTCCAGCATCAATCGCTGGCTGTCGCCGGACCTGTTGGGCGGGGACATCACGAATCCGCAAAGCTTGAACCGCTACGCCTACGCCGTCAACAACCCCATCAAGCTGACAGACCCGTCGGGGCTGGACCCGTGCGACAACGATCCCAATCCGTGCGTAACCGTCACGGCCCAGGCGCCCCCGCCCATCCCTCCGTCGCAGAATCCCGGCTGCGTGGCTGATGGAAGCGAAGGTTGCATCCAACCGCCCTGCGGGTTGCTTCCAGGGGTTCTGGGTTGTGGCGGCATAATTCAGGTCACTTCCTACGGCGCGCCCGGCGGCGTTCTCACTAAAACATCTGCACCTAAGCCGAACATTATCACTTGGCCGCAACTCAAGAATCTTGTGCACGCAAATAACGAATCGAACCTTTGCGATGATGTGGTCGACTGCATTGTGTTCAAAGAGAGTAGCCGGGGCGGAGGTTTTGATGCGAACGCAGTGCCTCCAATTGATCCGAAAACGGGGGTTCCGAAAAGCTCAGCGCGAGGGCTAATGCAGGTCACGCGTCCAGCCACCGTCGATCTTCATAGACTTTATCCAGCTAATTTCCCAGCGAACACGTACGATAAGCTATTCAACCCGGTAATCAACGTTCAGGCGGGATCAACTTACCTCGACATTTTGGTCGGTCGATTCGGCAGTCTTTCCACCGCTCTAGCGCATTACGGGACCGGCCCAGGTTACGCGAACGACGTTCTGAACTGCGTCAAGCAACTCCAGGCGGCATCCCATGTTCGATAAGAAGAGATGGAGGACGGCATTCCGTATCTCTACCTGCGCGATGACCGCACTTGCTCTGGGCATGGCTGCCTCTGCCGTACGGGGTCAATCGGAGATGGGCAGTCACCGCCCCTTCCACAGGCTCAAACCGGCGTCCCCGCCTCCGGGATACGTTCCGCCGACCGTGGCATCCTTGAGGCTTAAAACTGATAATGCAGATGTCAGCTACTGGATAAAGGCGACGGAGAACCCTTACGCTGTCCACTCGTGCCCCACTCACCTGATCTTCGCCATCAGCTCGTCAGGACATTTGACGAGACTGCTTGATTATCCGTCGTGCGAGTGGCTGCGATATATGTTCCCTCCAGAGGCAAACGATTCTTTACTGATAACTGTCTGGGAGAGCGGGAGTGCTGTCTGGGTCAGGGCCTTCCGTATCGAAGGTGAAACGGTCTCGCTCATCTTCGATCGCGCCTCCCGCGTCCAGCCGGAATTCCCGTGGGGCGCAATTCTGCTAAACGTTGGCAGAGTGCCCCAGCCAAATGGAACGACCGTCCCGAAAAGTACGGAAATTTGGACCTGGACCGGGAAAAAGTATAGGCTCGCTGCGACGGTGCCGTTTGATCAGCGTTACGACGCGCTTCAGAAATTGCCTCCGTCATCATGGAAATAACTAGTGACCCAACGCCGGACCTGCTGGGCGGGGATATCACCAACCCGCAAACTCTGAATCGCTACGCCTACGCCTTCTATAACCCTGCGACGAACTCGGACCCATTCGGTCTTTATCCATGGGCACTTGGGAACTGCCTGTTCGATACGGTGACCGCAAGCGTGAATGGCCAATCGCAGGGATCGTTCACTTACTTCGTAGGATGCTTGTCTGTGGGCGGGACGGCAGATTGCATAGCGGATGGTACCGAAGGTTGCATCCCACCGCCTACTGGGTATCCGGCAGGAGGCGGCGCCTCGCCCGCGCCCCAACCCGTGCCGCCACGGTGGGCAGGAGGCACCAACAACTCTGGCACAACGGTCTGCGGCGGGCCTTCCGTTTTCACTGCGGTCGGCCCCAATCAAGCTTATCTACCCGGATCCCTAAGCCCAGCGATATTCGGCCACCAAGCCGGAGGTGTTGCGATCAACCCCAGTATCTTCGGTCTTACGGTCGGAGTCAAAGGCACCACCGCGGCCACTATAGCGTATTCGAAAATCACAGCCATCGCTCCGCAAAACCTCAAGCTAAATGGGTTCCCTGGCCCTCCTTACAGGGTTACGGACATCGGTGACCCGAACGTACTTAACAATGTACCATTCCAGTTCGACGTGTATGGAACGCTTCGTGGGTTGCCGACAACCCAGCAAGCGAAACAGTTTGGTCGCCAATCGACAGCAGCCTACATCGCTGTCGATAGCCCGAATTTTTCCTGCCCTGCTGGATACACGGAGTTCTGATGAAAGTAATCGTCTGTTTGGCCCTGATTATTGGAGCGGCGCTTGACCTTGGCCCAGGAGCCGAGGCTCTGAGTTTGCCCCGCCCTATTGTACTGGATGCGCAGGACCGACCGGTAGTAAGATCTCCTGACGGGAGGTGGACCCTGCAGGTCGTTTCTGGTGAGGCGGATCCCTGGCTGGTGGTGAAATCATCCGGCGGGAGCTTAACTACCCGACTCCTGCCGATTATGCGCTCTTGCGAGGTTCTATGGCGGCGAGACAGCTTAGCATTTTCGGTAACAGACGCTCGTTTTGCGGACCACTACTTCATTTTCGCAGGCCAGAAATCCGGAGATTCATTCCGCCTGGTACCACTGACCCCATCCCTGGAGGGAAGCCTCCGCTCTTCGCTAGGAGGGAAGTACGACATAGACAAGATCTACGCTAAGGCGCTGCGCTGGCTCCCCAACGGCTCTCTCCTGGTAGGGCTGAATGCGGTGATCTTCCGGCACATCAGGCCGCTTCCCTCATGGCAGCCAGCCGTCGAATTGTACCGCGCCTATGTGATGGATGCTACCGAGGGCAGGGTAATCCACGTGCTCAGCCGAAACGCTGTGCTATCCCAATATCACTTCGATCTTGAGAGGCAAGACTGGTGACCGCGGGCGGCGCATCTATGAAAGGGGGCGGCGTAGGTCAAGAAGTTTTTGTAACCCCTTTCTCTGGTTCGCGGCGCGCGCGAAACCCTTCGGCTTTTAGGGAGTGGTTGGGTGCCTTTCGTATGCGGCGCGTGGGTTGACGAATGAGTTCGCCGGGCTGACGCGCGATCCGGTGACGGGTCTCGATCAGGCCATGCTGCGGACGTATTCTTCCAGCATCAATCGCTGGCTCACGCCCGACCCGGCGCGGCTGAGCGCCGTCGATCCCTCGAATCCACAATCATGGAATGCCTACGCGTATGCCGGAAATAATCCCACGACATTTGCCGACCCCTCGGGGCTCGACGATTGCAATATCAGCGGCGGATATCAGGGTGCTGGTCCACTGCCATGCGCGGACAATCCAACGTACAACGGAGCGCCTGTGAGTTATACACTCGACGGCGTGGACGTGCCTGGCAGCATCGCGGCTGGGGCGTTACAGGCCGGGTTCGCGCTGCCTGATGCGCTCGCGGGGACGAATGCTCAACTCGTCTCTTCGCCTGGGAGCAGCGCGTTTGAGTATGCTAATGCGCTGCAAATCGGCACCGAAACCACGGCGACCATGGACCTAAGTGGGAATGTCATGGGCATTTCTTACAGCCCCATTTACAGCAACGGCCTGCTAAATTTCAGTTTTCCCGGCGTACAGTTTACGGCCACCAGCCCGACGACCGCCAACTTCACTTCTCAAGTGCCTGTTAGTCGGCGTGCGATTGCCCCACGTAATAGCGAAAACAAAAATGCGCAGCGGCTCAAGAAAATAGCCGAATGGTATCTATGTGGACGTTCACCCGCTGATAATGCTAAGAACTGGATGTTCGAGGGTGGGGTCAAAGGAATCGTATTCGGGGTCATATCGGGTGGGTTGACGGGTACGATTTTCGGCACACCTGTCGGCGGAGTACTTGGAGCGATCCTTGGGGGCGTAACTGAAGGTACCGTTGGCGCTGGAGGTGGAGTACTTTACGGCACTGCCGCTTCGATAGGTTGTGCCGCTCTAGGCGTGTATTAACGAGCACAATCAGTTAGCTATCATATTCGTTGCATATTTATTTACCGGCGGTCTATTGCTCAAATGAGGCTCTCTTTACGTCTTAAGCGAGTGAGACCCTTCGGGTTTATAAGAAGTGATTGGGTGCCTTTCGTATGCGGCGCGTGCGTTGACGAATGAATTGAGAAGCTATTTCAATGGTGGCTCGCAGTGGAGATGCGCGAATGTCAGAAATACGGAGTTCGCTAAGAAAAAAACTCATTTTCATCGTGGTGCTTGGTTTTTGCTCGCTGTCATTGATTGATTGGACGGGCATCACTGGCAGAGGCTTCCCTTCAAACTGGAGTGAAGCCCTGATTCAGGTCTGTATCAACATTGGATGGACGCTTTTTTTTACTGTTGTGTTCTGGTTCGTGATGATTCGCCCGTTTTGGCAGTCTTCATCCGCAAAGGGCGCCAACAGTCAAACCCAACGGTCGGATCGAAGAACAAAAGCGGGGTAGCCTTTGCCATAATCTCAAACACCAACGCCAAATAGTGAATGGCTATCCGGTGTGGCAGGCCATGTACGCTCCGTTTGGAAACGAAGTCAGTCCGCAGATGACGATGAACGACTATAAGTTCGCCGGGCTCACGCGCGATCTGGTGACGGGTCTTGATCAGGCCATGCTGCGCACGTACTCTTCCAGCATCAATCGCTGGCTGACGCCGGACCCAGCGCGGCTGAGCGCCGTCGATCCCTCGAATCCGCAATCATGGAATGCCTACGCTTTCACCTTCGATAGGCCCACCACGCTCACCGACCCCAACGGGCTGACGCCATGTCCAGCCGTGTACTCGAGCGAGATGGCTTGGCAGGGCAACGGCCCCGCCGGCCCGAGTGGATCAGGGGAATGTGACGGTACGTCGAATGATCCAACCGGGCCGGGTCCCGTCACGATCGACGCCAACGGTGACCCTCTGTCCCCTGACATCGCCGAGGGCGAGGCGAGCTATGCCTCGAATTTTGGATGGCAGGTTCAAGGATCACTTTATGGCCGCTCATACAACCAATTCTTTCCGAGCCTTGATGCGTACTTCAATTGGCGAACCAACCTCGCCGCCCTGACTCAGAATCAAGCTTATCGAGCGTACCTCCTTGCATGTAAATATGCGACTACTGCGTGCAGCGGCATAAATGATAGTGTGCTGATTTCAAGGACCGGAGTAACAATCAACGTCCAGCTTCCCGGTAATCTCGCCAATGTCGCCGAACTCGAAAGCAACGGGTACCAAGACCCGCTGGATTCATTCCACAACGGGAATCCTTCTTGGTATATCGGTTTGCTAGGGCTTTTTGGATTTGGGGAAGGCCACGTCGTAGCTGACCCGAACGGCATACAGGATCACTATGACGATTTCGGCCCGCTTGATCCGTTGCACGAACTCATTCAGGTTCCCCTTGGCGTGTTCAAGTCACCGCCAGTCCCAATCACGTGCTCATTCGTCGGGGGGTGTCAATGACCCGACCGTTCTTCGTTGCACTATTCATCACGCTAGCCCCTTTCGTGCGAACACCTGCCGCTCCCTCTAAGGTGGTCTCTGTACGGTTGATTGATATCGCCTCCGGGAGAGGAGTGCGCAACGTGCGCGTGTGGCTCTATCTCGGAGACCCGCGGCCGCATGGTGCGCCGTATCTCGAGGAACGCACGGGAGAGTACGGAACTGCGGTGTTCCATTTGAATCCTCCCTTACCAGATCAACTTCTCGTATATGACGAAGTCGACCGAATTCGTAGTTGCTCCCACGGCCTTCTGCGGACAAAATTGGTAATCCACAACGGGGTTGTGGCAGACAATGTTTGCGATCCCAAGGGAAAACGGAATATCAGGCTTGAAGCGAAACCTGGAGAGATTATCGTTTTCGTTCGGCGGCTCAGGTGGTGGGATCTTCAAAATTGACGTATGACGACATGGCTACGCCAGACCCGCGCCGCTCACACAGTTGGCGGGCGGCACGCTGCTGCACTTTGGCGTTGACGTTGTGCTGGACAATTTCTGGTACACCGTCATCCCCCGCCCGTGGCCTTAATGTAGCGGCCACCTTGACGGCGGCGCCTCCCGTCTGGAAATTGGATGTCCGTGGTTTTGGGTATAGTCCCCCGCCTGGTTTTTCCGAGGGGTTGGGATACGCATTGCCATCTATCGGGCCGCTATGCTTTCGGACCAACAACGAACTTACTGTAACATTTATCGCGCGAGCCGCGGCCAGCTCGCTTGCGATCCAAGGCGAAGCAAATGCCGCATTGCCTTTAAGACTCAATGGATTGTTTATCAAGGTGGGGGCGAGCAAGCCGCATACCGTGCGCGAATGGCCTACCGCCTCTTCAAGGTCACGACTCTTGCCGACGCCTCGTGGAAACTTCGTCGTCATCACGCCGGATGAGTTGATGTTGTACTCAGCGGACTTCAGGCTGCTCAAGACTCTTGGCTTGCCGGTTGGTCGCGAGGCTATAAAGGGTTCCCTAATGCCCTCGGCATCCCCCACGGGCAACTACCTCCTCATAGATTACGATCCGAAAGCAGGCGGCTTTGATGTTAGCAATGCGGAAAGCCGACGCCTGTTGGTAGATACAGAGAGATTACAGGTTCTTAGTACGTGGGCCTTGAGGGGCAATAGCAGCACGCATTCAGAGAATATTTCGGATGATGGCATGGCGCTGACAACGGACACAACCGGGTCGCCCGAAATTGGGAAACCGGGTGGTCCTTGGGGCGTGATCTGTCATCAGCCTGATCCCCATTGTGGTTATGGTATTTTTGTCGGTAACGACGCGTTCTTCAACCCATCGGTACTACGTTCCCAAGAACAAAGTGCCATACGCCTAATGCTTACGAATGGGCAATTGATTTTTGAGCACAATCTCCCGGAGAAGCAATACGTGCGGATGACGGCTCGTGCAGCGGATGGCCGAAGATTCGCCGTCGCCGTGGACAAGGGAAAAGGCGGCAGCGCGTTTTTCGACACCGCCCCTCATTACTCGCTGGACAGAATCATGGTCTACGATCTTCCGAGTCGCCAATGGGTTTATGCACTGGATGCGAAGAAGCAGGGTATTAAGTCTATCTCTGGGCTTGCGCTCTCACCGGATGGTTCGCTCATGGCGCTAATAGATCAGGAGGGGATTCTGGAGGTCTACCGTCTGCCGCCCGAAGGCGTTGGCACTCAGCCGCGGCATGCACAAACCTTCTGAGGTCTGTGAGGGGGGCTGGCGCAGAACCGCTTGGCTTCTTTCCGGCCTGCGCCTACAAATAAAAATGCCCCACAGATCGCCGTCCCTGGGGCGGGACCTGCTTCACCGTCCTGACCTGACCAAAGGAGAGAACTGATGCCTACAGATCTGAATCCCAGTCTAGCACCGAACCCATCGTCCGAATCCTTCCCCACCGAGATCGCCCAGGCTCTCGCCGCCGGCCTCGGCCCCTTCAGCCTGCGCGAACTGCCGGCGCTCATCTTCAACAGCCTCAGCCAGGCCGAACGGCAGGCTTACCTGACCGGCGCGCCCACCGACAAGGGCAACGGCTCCTACGCTCGCTCCTTGAAGATGGGCTCTATCCCTTTGCAGATCGACGTGCCCCGCACCCGCGGCGGCTCCTTTCGACCCAGCCTCCTGCCCCCCCTTACCAGCGCGATTACCCCGAGGAAACCCAAGCCCTGTTACTCAACCTGTTGGCTTCTTGCCGATCCGTCAATGCGGCCAAGGCGGGGCTGCACAAAATGGGACTGGCCGCCTCCGAAGAGGAACTGGACGCGGTCGCCCGCAGCTTCATCGAAGAACTCGAACTGCGCAACACTCGCCCTCTCGATCCCGATCTGCTCACCCTCTTCCTCGATGCCAAATACGTCGAGGTCCGTGAGGGTGACCGCCTTCGTCTCGGGGCAATTTACCTGGTCATCGGCCTGGGCCGCGACGGAAAAAAGCGGGTCCTGACCAGCCTGCTCCGCTTCGGACGCGAGAACATCGAGGAGTGGAAGAGTGTCCTCCGCGGTTTGATCGAACGCGGCCTGCGGCGCGTCTTGCTGGTGGTCCACGACGACTTCTCCGGCCTGCTGCCCATCACCCGCGGCTTGTTCCCTCAGGCCGACGTCCAGCTCTGTATCGTCCACCTGCAGCGCAACGCCAAGAGCCACTTCAGCAAACCCGATGCCGCCGAATTCAATCAACGCATCCGTACCCTGAAGGTAGCCTGGAACGCCGAGGTCGCTGCCGCCCAGTTCGAGGACCTTTGCCAGCACTTTGAGTCGCGCTCCCCCAGCTTCATTCGCGAGATCCGCAAAAAGCGAGATCACTACCTGGCTTTCCTCAACTACCCCGACAGCATCCGCCGCTCGCTGTCCACCACCAACGTCGTTGAGGCCGTGAACGGCCGGCTCGAAATCATGCGGCGCAACAGCGGCGGCTACTTCCATTCCGAAGACACCTTGAAGCTCAAGCTTGGTTTGGCCGTCTCCCAACTCGAAACCGGACGCTGGCGCCGCGTCGCCGCCTCCGTCCAGACCGCCCTCGATCAGTTCAACGCTATCTTTCAAGCCAGATTCGAGAGCGAAGAATGAATCTCTCAGACACAATATTCTTGACAAGTGCCGCAGCAACCAACACTTCGCGCATGCATATCCCTACTCGCCGCTCCGCAAATCTCTACGATGATGAACACAAGCCTACCGGATGACCGTCGCGCGACCATCAGAGCAACCTCACCCAACATGCGCATCTCATCACCGCCTCCGCACATCTGCGCAACACAGCCCAAGCCACCCCGCGTCATTTTTCCCAAAAAGACACCACAAACAGGGAGTAGTCACAAGCTAACCATCACAAAACAGGTCTGTTACAAAGCAGGAAAGTAAGCCAAAACGCAGGCAATAAGCGGGCAATACGTGGGCAAAGCCCGCTTTAGCGGCCAGAACCATGAGGGCAATGGGAAGTCATTGGAGAGGTAGGCGGTAGGGGCGCATGGACGAGCGTACGATACTCGAGCTGCGGATTCAGTAAGCGCGTCCCCAGCAGATCACGCTTAAATTCAGAACAAATCCCAAAGTAAATCGGCAGGCGCAGGTGCTCGAAGAAAGCCCGGACGAACAGCAGCAGGTCGAAGTCAGGGAAAAGATAGACGACGATGTGGACTCGCTCTTCCCTTTCTATGGCCGCGGCAATTTCGACGTACCGACTTTGTCCCTTCGCCTGCCGCTCGTATTCAAGAGCAACACGCAATTCTTCTTCGCCCCTTTGGAGGGTTAGGATGGCGTCGTACTCCTTCGCGTAACCGCACTCGGTTAACTTGTTCCGGGAGCGCACTTCGATCTCCGACATCCAACGGCGCAAGGCCCCGGAGCGGCAGAGCGCGAGGTGAATGTCGTTGAGCTCAAGCGCGTGAAGAACTCTGTTGTGATCCTGCTTGCGCTCGAAGAACACTGTGGTCCCAGGGCAGCAGTGTTCGAAACCAGCCAGTTCGGCGGCGCCGATCTCGGTCAGCGAATACACAAACGAGCGCCCTTTGCCAGGGACGAGCTGGCGGTGAAGGAAGCCATGCTCAACCAGACGCTTCACGCGCCAACGAAACGCGTCGCCACGCCTTTCAACCATCTCATATACCATGAGCTGCCAGAGTTGGTCCTGGGTGACGAACCCACACTGCAGCACCTGCTGCAGTAACGGCACATCGTGACCGGGACTTAACGTGATGCTTCCCTTCACATATCGCATGGTGCTTTACTCGCTGAGGCGAAGCGTTCGATTCCATGACCGGGCCGGTCCGGCGATCAACCGTCCAAGGCTCGTCTCGACCCAGCCGTCCGGAGGAAGGAGCAGCATCAGTTCCTGCCGGCCCTGCCACTCACTGAACGAGACAACCAGGCAGCGATCCGACTTCCAGCCTGGCGCTCCTACATCTGCCCGACCGAACTCGCCCGACCGTACCACCACCAGGAAGTAATCCGGCGGGGCCGGGTGGCGAAGGCGACGCCCGAAGAAGATCTTGTTTTGTCCGTTCCACAAGCACAGCTCATCGCACTCAAAGACCGAGCCGATGGCGCGCTGGGGATAATAAGGATTGAATCCGCCATCACCGTTGAACCGCGCATGGCCCACAATCTTCCGATGGCGGACGGTCCGGCCATCCACCATGAGGCCGGTTGTGTTAAAGTACGCGGCCCGCCGGAAGCGCTCGGGATCTTGCGGATCCTTGCCGAACCGCCGCCGCCACACGCTGCCGAAGCCTGTCACACCCACCAGCACGATTGTCACATCCCTTTCAGGTGCTTGTTGCGTTCCCGCTCGCGGTAGAGCTGCTCGCGCAGTTCGTTAATCTGCTTGACCAGGTCCGTTCTGGGCGAGCCATCCTGTGCGTGTCCATTGTCGCCGCCGGCGCCCTTGCCGCCACCCTGCACCTCACTGACCCGCATGGTCAACTCACCTACCACAGCGTTAGTCCGATTTAACTTGGCCGCCATGCCATCCCGCTCCCGTTTTACTTCGGCCAGCCCGATCAATGCCTCATCCAAGGTTAACGGGATGTCTTTCGTCGCTGGCGACATAGCGCTTTCGGCTATGACTGGCCGCCTTACCATCTCCGCCTCAACAACCCGGTTACACTTTTCCATATGGTCGTTGTACTTCCTGATCGCTTCCCGTGCCGCCTGGCGGGAGGATTCGTCGTGCAGCGTCAGGTCGCCGTATCGCTCTTCGGCCAGCCACTTCATCCGGCTCTTGTCGATCAGCGCCTTGGTAAACGCTATCGCCAAGAGAATGACCAATAGCGTGGTCACAAGACCGTATTTGAAGTAGGGGTTGGCTGCTGTTTCCTCGAGAAAGATTTGCCACCGCTGTTCGAGCCAGTGCCCCCAGTTCAGATTGTCCGGGTTGAACTGCCGGAGCATCGCGTCGTACCAGGTCTGGCGATAAAGCCCGGGTTGCATTGCCGGGTCGTAGGTTGACGCTGGCCGGGAAGGTTGCGAAGACGCAGGCTGGCGTGTCTGCGCCACAATTGGGAAGGTCAGACCCAGGATGCAACATACCACGCACACAATGCGCATCATTGCACGCGCCCTCCCCAACCGGTCGTTGCCCGCCGCCCATGCCGGTTTACAAACTCCAAATTCTTGAACCGTAGGTGCGCGCCATCCTTTGACTCGGCCCGCGACGCGGTGAGCCGCGGAAAAACTTCCGGCTCGAAGCCGGGCACCGTGATATCCGCAGGCGGCCGCACGCTTAACGTCGTGTGCAAGGTTCCTTGCGTCTCATCCGTCATCAGCAATTCGATCTGGCCAGCGGGCAGGTTCTTGATGTGGTAGTCGAGCGCCCGCGTCTCCAGGTCCTCGCGCTCGCTTCCGGTTCCGGTCTCCCGATACTTTTCGTATCCAAAAAACTTCACCCGCCTCACCGACCGCGTCCGCTTCGTGACTGGCCGCAAGGCCGAAGCCTGGAGGAAGAAGTCCGCGGTCGTCTCATCGTGCGTCTTAAAGGTAATGATGGTGTTCGCCGCCGAGGTGACGTCTTCCTTAAACCCGCGCCCGACCTTGAGTAGTTGCGGAACACTCTGCATGGAGAACAAGAACGAAGTGTTGGTGCCGCGGGCGGTTTGCAGGATGTGAGCAAAGTTCTGGTAGCCAAACGGCGCAAACTCATCCAGGATGATGCTGGTCATCGGCCGCGAGGCGGCGCACGGGTCGTCCGCTTCGTACCGTCGACCCACCACCAGCTGCACATTCTGCAAAAGCATCTTGCCTAACGCTCTGACCGGCTCCGTGTTTTTGTTGACGTTCAGGCTGAGAAACAGAATCAAGCCCTTCTCAATCACTTCATCAAGCGAAAGCAGGTCTTCGTAAGGGCCGGTGATGATTGAGAGCTCATCATCCAGGAACGTCATGCACTCATTGAGCAGCCCTTGGATCTTCGGCACCCGCTCGCGATCCTGAAAGGACTGATAGAGGTTCTTGACGCTCATCTCGAAGTTCAGGCGCCGCTGCAAGGTCATATTAGGCATGCGTGTGGTTTCGTGGATGGCTTTCTGAACCTGCTCCTGCAACACCTCCGGGTCAATCGCCATCACCAGCACATCATAGAAGTTAAACTTGCGCCCCGTATAGACCAGCACGCGCACGATATCGGCCAGATAGTTCAACTGGTGCTTGCCGAAGAACTCATCATGCAGGTTGAAGCTTCCAAACACCATGTTCACTACCGGCATGTAATCGTCCTGAGTGCAGTGGAAGGGGTTGTAACGGACAGAGATGTCCGGCCAGGAAGGATTGATGACCCGCAGGTCACTAAGTCTTCCGGCGCGGTGAATATGTGGCAGCAGCTCCTCGAAAAACTTTCGCTCTCCCTTGCCATCAAGAATCAGGATCGGCATGCGCCTGGGCCCCTTGGGGGTTTCGATCACCCGCATCAGGTCCTGCGTAATGATGTTCTTCAGGAGCGTCGTCTTCCCCATGCCGGTCAGGCCAAGCACCAAACCCTGCATGACACGGATGCGGTCAGGCCACAGCCAAGGCTTGCCATGAACGTTGTAGCCAAGCACGACTGAGTCTTTCCTCCAGGCATTCCTGGTGCATCGTTCATCACTTTTGGGAGAGATGACCTGATAGGGGTGCGGCCACGCGTTTTCCCGCCGTGAGTGGCCGGTGAGAGCGAGCCACACGAGGCAACCGAGGCCTGTTGCCGGGATAACCAAATATCCGAGCGCCTCGAAGAACTGGCTGTCCAAGAGATGGAAGCGGTGGGTGACAACGTACCAGGCAGCGATGAAGAGAGCTATCCCGATCGCCGCCAGAATGAACGCGCCATCGTAGACGCCAGCTTCCTGATTTGCTTCGCGGGATCTCATCGAACCAACCGAGCCAGTGGAATCCACAACATGCAACCCTCGATCGAAGCAAGCGCGACGAAGGAGTACGCGAGCCTGCGGAAATGACGCCGGTGGATGTGCGCCTTCTCCCGCTCATACAGCACGAGCCCAAGGCGGTGGATCATGGCCGCCGTGACGCCGATGAGCCACACCTCGGGGAGTAAAGGACCCAGCCAATCACTGAAGTAAAAGGCGCCCGGCGCTGCCGTAAACAGCACCGTGTGCCAGAGCCACCAGATGAGAGCGCACTCGACTGCAACCGCCCCGATCGTTGCTCCGACCAAGAATGCAGTATCAAGTTTATTGCGCATGATTCTCCTCCCGCGGCCCGTAACGTAGTTCGCGCTCGGCGATTTCCCAAGGCGTCGTCGCATAGCACCGCGCTCGGGACCAGAGTTTCGTGTGCTCGGCCTGCGATTGGATGATTTCGACCGTGAGCTTTTCCGGGTGGACAAAGTATTCAACCAAATCTCGCGCAAGGTCACCCCGGTCGTGCACGAGCTCGAGATGCGTAAGGAATATTTCAGCGATTTGCCGAACTGAGAGAAGAAGCTGTCGCGTGAGCTCCCAAACGTCCCAGCGCGATGCAACTGTCCTGTCACTTAGCTGCTTGGCTCCGATGATTCCCTCGGGATAGAAAAGCCATTCGGCGAGTGACGTCACATACAACTCGCCGCGAGATTCAGGCGGGTCAACAAGCGGCAAGTCTGTGCGACTGAGAGCGGCGGCGAGCGGTCCGTGAGCCTTAGCGAGGCGGCTGAAATGTGTTCGCAACAAACAAATGGCCTCAAGGGTGGCGGCCGTTGGATGAGCAATTTGACGCACGCGCCGGAACGCGTCGATATAGGGCTCACCGGTCAGTGCTTCGAACTCCTGGCGTGTGATCTTCTGCCAGTGGGGATTCCCGAGATGTGGCCGGTCGGAAATCTTCTTGCTTCCGGGCCAGGTGAGATCGAACGTCACCATCGAAAAGAGCTCGTCGCCCGTAAGCCATTCGTATGAGTGTTCGACCGCACGAAAGGCCGGACGGGAGCACTCGCGCTCTGGCAGATATTCCAGCGCGACTTCAGCCGCAAGAGTCTCGATCATGTTCGTGACGCTCGTATTTGCGTTCCACGGAAGCTGAGTGAGCACGATCACGGGCACGCCATCGAGCGGGTCGAAAATCTCGAGCCCGCACTGTCCTCCATCCGTGTTCCAGCCCCGGTGGCGGTGAATCTTTGCAACTTTTTTCATCAGTACCCTCCGCAACTAGCGAATCAAGTTGAACCAACTGAACCAGGCCGTTAAAGCAACGAGCGTCAAGAGAGTGATGACAAAACCTTTCTTGGCCTTCCGCCGATCCTTAGGCTTAAAGGGGTCCGGCGGTTCAAGCACCAGGTTCGCCAGCATCCGACCCAGGCCGCACTCCCGTCGCGCCTCAAGGTAATCGGCTAAGCCGCGGCTCGGCGGGAGATCCGTTTCTTCGCGGACCTCCTGATCTTCAGCGCGCCACATAACGTTTGCTTTCGCTCCCCGCCCGCTTCCTACATCACAAATTCGGCCGCAACCGGCTGGCCCGCTTCATTGCTAAATTGAAGTCTGATGATGGCCGGAAATTGCCCGTCCAGCTCCACGCCGACAACGCCCACAGAGACTTCCCGCGGTTTAACCGTTGCGGCGCGCGTCTCATGTGTAACAACCTTCATCGGAGCCTCCGAGCGCGGACGCAGGTTTTGCGCGGCTTTGTCACTCAACTGCGCGTAGGCGTGCCTCCAGAGCGCGGCTGATGGAAGGCTGGGCTCAATCTTAACGACCTGCGGCGTCCCCGGGAGATACACTTTCTTCGTCCCGTTTTCAATCGAATAGCGGATATCAAGCTCCCCATTCTCTTCATACAGGTCGCGCACCATCACCTGGACATGCCCTTTTCGCGCCTTCCAGCTCTCCTGGCGGACGGGAGTCCCGCCAAGCATCGCCTCCGCAGCCAGTTTCATAGGGTTACCAGGAACAATCACTTTGGCGGCTGGTTTAGGCGCTGCGGGTGGGTCGGCTGCCGGTGGGTCAATCGCAAAGTCCATGCTTGCGATGGCGCCTGCCGGTTCGAGCTCGTAGTTCTCACGCCCTGACTTTGTCCAGACAAAGAGATTGGTCGAGACACCTGCCGCCGTCGGTTCGACAAACACCCTGTTGCCCCGCCACTCAATCTTGAACGCTTCGCTTCCCGCCGCCACCGACAAGACCGGCTCTGCGAGTTGAATGACCGTCAGGTGATTGAGGGCAGTTTGGACACGCACGATCTGGTTCTGGCTCGAGGCGTGCGTTTCGATGGTTTGCGCCCAGAGGGTTAGCGGCAAACTGAGTGCAAGGATCACAACAACGATCCAAAAGCCTTTCATATTGGCCTCCAACTGCCCGGCAGACTTTTCAGGAGTTCCAGGGAGCCCGCCGGGCGGGACTCCCTGGAGTTAAGCCCGGCTCAAGCTGCCTCAAGCCCATTCAAACTTGCTTCGCTTGCTGTCGGGAGAGGTTTATGTTGACCTGGGGACGTTGCACGGTTTCGGGAAAGGCCACTCTCCCGTTCCGCGCCTCGCTTCGCCCAGGCACTACCGGAAATGGATGCACTTCTTTGACGACGGCGAGTTGCCCGTTGCCGTTCGGTCGCGCCAGCACTTCTCCGTCCCGTGTCACCTGGCCCTGGAACAGCAAGCGCCGGAACGGCTTCCCGTCGGGGCTTGGCGAGACTAGATAGACGCGTCCATCCTCGTCAATTTCAACCTCGCCGTCGCCAAGATCAGGAAGCGCAACCACGACCGGCCTTCCCCCCGTACGCTCCGAGATGGCGTTGACCATCTCCTGGGGTAAGGCATAGAAGACGACAGAGCCGTTCCCGTCGCCCGACGCTGCCGCATCAAACAGCGCCTGAAGCCACAACCTTCGGTCTCCTTTCCGGCTGCGGCCCCATTTCTGGATGTGAGAGATGACGGCTTTGAGTTCTTTGCGGTCCTTCTCCCAGTGGTGGAGAGCGCTTTTCGCCTGGTTCAGATGGAAAGTCAGCTCCCACTTCGCTCGGGGACCATCTTGCTCCTTCCAGCCCTCAAGCGTTGCGGTCGCTTCTTCGACAGCCGCCTCCAGATTCTTGCGCTTCTCATGGATTTCGCCGAGCCGCTGCGCATACATGCGGCACAGCTTGTGCGCTTCCGTGAACATTCGCTCAGGATAGGCGCCATAAGCAACCAGCCCGCGATAGTCACGAATGCGTTTGGCTTGAGTGAAGAGTTCTTCAATCTCAGGCCGGACGGCGTTATACAGTTGGCCAATCACATCCGTCTCGGGCGCCTCCACGATCATCGGAAGCTCCGAGACGCGCTGGGCTTCTTTCGCCTTTAGCCACGCCGCGCCTGAAACCTCCTCGCGGATAGCTTTGATCAGCTTGAAGTTCGGACGAGTCCCGTGCTTCAGTTGATCGAGCGCCGCCTGAAGCTCAACCGCCAACTGCTCGGCCAGCTCCACGCGCCCCGCTGCGAGACATCGAGTCTTGAGCGTGGTGATTGACCCAATCGAATTGCCGCAGGCGTCAAGCGCGACGGCCGGTAACGTAAACCAAGCGCTCTTCTTCTTGGGCAATTTCTGTTTCGTGTTGGTGAAATGCTCCTGATAATTGAAGCGGTCTTCGACGAATCTGGGGAAGCGGTCCGATTCGACCACACAAATCGTGTCAAAATCGTAGTCGCCTCCATTGCGTTTCGCCGTCTCGGAATGGAGCGCGAGCGTCCCTTCAAGCCGGAGTTGACGCATCACGATCTTTTCCATGATGTCGCTCTCCGCCATGGGGCAACCCGCATCCCGCAGCCGTTCGAGGAGCATTGGCACCATGTCGCCCGTCACTTTATTCGTTACGGGCAGCAAATCCTCCTTCGTCCGAATCGGATAGCGTACGATGAGGAGCCTTTCGGACATGAGCCGGGTATAGGCTGAGTCTTTTGGCATCCAGTCGGCAGAACAATAGACCTCGCCATCGTGCGCAACGAGGAACCCGTCGTCCGCCAGCGCAAACGCCGGGAACGATAGCCCTCCCGCCGTCGTCGCTTTGAACGCCCACTCCGCCAGACGCCGCTGAAGCTGATCCCTGACCCACGGGAAATAGATCATGCTCCCGCTGCCATCGGCTTTGAGGACCGCTTCGAGCGTCGTGTTTTCAACCGAGGTGTACTCAGGGTTATGGACGCGGCCGTCCCCAACCTCGCGCTGCGCCTCGGAAGATCCCAGGAGATTCAACAGCGCTTCGAGATCATTCTCCTCGACCGCCCGCTTCAGTTTCCGGACTTGCTCCACCGCAAACGGCTTGATCTCCTGATCAAACGATTCGCGCGGCGCGTGCTCGAGCAAGGTGTAACTTGACCCGAACTCAAGCTCCCGTGAAACTTCGCGGATGCCAACGACGATCGGACCCGTAAACACCCGCGCGTCGTGACGCAGCCAGCGCGCCAAGCGTGATGGCCCCTTGTATTCGGGCTTGACCGAAGAGGCGGGAAGAATGATGTCCGCTTCAACGATCTCCGCCACTTCATCTTCCATGACCTTTAAGCTGCCCTTGGCCTGCGTCTTCCCAAACGCCAGGCGGAATTGGTAGAAACAGCCTGCGGGAAGATTCAGCCGGTCGAACAGCGATCGCTTGATCCACCCGCGGCAGTCATTGGTCCCAAGCTCCGTGTCTTCGACCACCATCACACGGCACTCAGGCACTTGGATCAGGGACTTGCAAGGTCCGACGAGAATGCCGAAATACACCACGGCAGCCTCGGCAGTCGCCTGGAAGCGCTCCGCGATGACCTTTTCGTATGCCTGGTTCACCGCGTAGAACTTCCCATCCTTGGCCGAACTCGATGCCCCTACCAATGCGTAGCGCACCCCATCGAACTCCAGATGCGCCAGCGCCTGCACCACCTGCGACTTCTCATAATCGGTCATCGTTTCCTGGGGCAGGTCAACCGTTGCGACTGCGATCCCTGGATAGAGCGCTTCGATCAGCGTGTTCGAAATAGTCAACTCGCGATGCAAGTCCGTCACCTTTTCCTTGATCTTGCCCGTCCGTTCAATCTCGAGTTGCGCGACGGGCAAAACGTTTGTCTTGGCTTCATTCTTCTGATTCTCTGGCATGGCCTCTTCTCCTTTTCTGTGTCTTGCGGCACAGACAGGCGGGAGGCCACACGCGGTCTCTTTGCTCGTCCGTGCCGAAAAGGTTTCGTTTCGGCCGGGTCGAGCCAAAGACCGGGCCACTATTCAGTTGTCAGACGTGGTGCACTTTAGGCCTTCCGACCTTGCGCGCCACGCCAATCATGAGCCTTACCAGTCCTTCGAGCGCCAAAGTGAAGAGCGCTCCAACGATCAGGTACTCGAGTTTTTCGGGATCAATCATCGACCCGATCCATAACGAGATCACAGCCACAACAACGATCGCAACTCGATTCATAACTCCTCCTCTCGGTGGTTTGGGGACCGGAAAGAGGAGTCCGCTTCAGGCGGCTTCCGCTTCCCGGACCGGAGATTGCGTTTCCGGCTCAGGAACTTTCCCGAAGCCGCGTGTTTCAACTCATCCACAGTTAAGAGCCTGCGGAACGCTATGTGATTTATATGAAGCCAGAACTACAGTGACGAGTGACAAGTGGTGAGTGACAAGCAAGCAGCTATCAGCCATCAGCAAACGGTTGGTAGCTGATCGCTGACGGCTGCATCGTCACTCGTCACTTGTCACTCTTAACTCTTCACTGCTTTTCGCACCGTTTCCTTTCGGATAAGCGGCGACTTGCCGCTCATGTCGGGCGTTGCGCGGTACTCAGCCACCGCGTAGAAATTGGCTCCGGTCTTGAGCGACTCGATGAGCGCCTCATTTTCGCTCGCCATCTCGCGGCCAAGCGCGGGAGGCCCGCCATCCATCGCCTTACCGGCCAGAAAAAATCGCACCGCAACCTCGCCCTCAGGCTCCGCTTGCGCGGGGCGCCGCCGGGCTGGATGCTGAACTACAGGTTGCGGACCTTTGGGTTCTACTACTGCCGCTTCAGCAGGCATCGTTTCCATCTCCTTTCTGCGGCTCGCCCGGCAGCAAGGAATCTCGCTTCCGCGCCCAGAAGTTCTCTGGTTCAGGCGAGCCGCTGAAGTCATGATTATCGCCAGGCTGCCCCTGGCGGGCTTCGCCGCCCCACGCGACGGAAACTTACTGGTTTGCGTCTCCCGAGTCGAAAGCGCTCTGCTGGTCTAAGCCCGTGTCACGCTGGCCCATCATCTCCTGAGCATTGAACTCTCCGACTAACAGGCCGCTCGGGTTGAGGTCGCTTTGCGCTGTCTCGACCAGCCGCACCGTGTATTGCCCCACAATCCGGTCCGTCGTCTCCCGAGCCTTGGTCACACGATGCACTTCATTTACGCCGAATACCACGTAGGTCCACGGCGTGTTCTTGACGCGTTCAATCGAACGGATGCGAAAGTCCGAAATAATGTGGTCCTGCTGGATATTTCCGACGATGTTCTGGCTGCGCAGCTTGTCGATCGTATAAGTCCGCAAATTGCGTGTCATCATATTCAGCGCACCCGAAAAGTTCCGGTCAACCGAGTCCGGCGTATAGATCAGATAGTCGTCAAGGAACCGCCGCACGAGCGCCCTGCCTTCGAGGTCAGTGGGCGCGGCGGCCTTGGCGCCAGAAAACGCCAGCGGGAATTGCGCCGGCAGCATCCGTGTCCCTCCCACGACCGTGGCGTTCCCGTCTTTATCGACCCGGATCACCGTCGGCGGCTGCATCCGGATGTAGACCGCAAAGGCAAATGACCCGAGCGCAATTACGCCAAAGAGAATGGCCGCAAGCCACGCGCGGTTCGCGTAGGCGCGCAACAGGCCATCGTGCTCGTAGTATTTCGTGTACGCTGTGATCTCAGGGCTGAGTGGTTGCGATTTATTCTTCATTAGCCTTCATCTTTCCTGTTCTTCAAGCGGTCGACGGCCGCGTGCGCGGCATACGCGCCATACCAGCTCGCGGCATGTGTGAAGCTGAAGCTAGACTTGTGGCCGGGCATGTTGTGCCCCTGAGTCCAAGGCTTCGGGATGTCGCCAGGGGGGTTGCCGCCACCTGGTCCGCCACCCAGCCCTTGGCCACCTCCACCGCCGCCGCCACTACTGCTGCTGTGCTGAGAGCTTCCCCAGGCAAGCGCGGGTGCTCTTGGCGCTTGTGACGATGAATCGATCGAGGCGTCGACGCCCTGTCCAACTCCACTACCGCCATCGCCGCCGCCGGGTCCATTTCCACCGCCGACCCCCGGGCCTTTTCCTCCGGCACTGGAGGAATAAGCCGACCAGCCGCCACCCGTTCCCATCAATGCGGCGCCGGCCGCGCTCGCCGCAACCGTGGCCGCCGTCAACGCCGTGCCGGCCGTGGTCAGGAGCGTCGCGCCCACATCGCCCTGCACGATGCGGCTCGCAATGTAAGGGATCAGCGCAATCATGATCGCGTAAAGGAGACTCGCAATTGCGAGGATGAGAATCGGATTCGTAAGTGTCAGGTTCAAGTAGGAAGAGCCGCTCAGCACCGTGTTGACATCGTTCAAATGGAGCGCGTAAATAAGCTCCGACAAGATCGCATAAATGAGCCCCCAGGCATTAAAGATCATGAGATTAATCAGGTAGGTGCGGCTAATCTGCCCAATCCCTGTGGCCGGCATGAGCGCCAGCACAAACGGCCCGCAGACATAGAGAATGGCGCCATAGACCGTATAGATGAGCGCGAACAACAGATATGCGATGCGGTAAAGAAAGAAAGCGATGACAATCAGGATGGCGCCTGCAAAACCGGCAGCGGCGTTTTCGCCCAAGTGCCAGACAACTGATAGGACACTACCAATACCGCTTAAACTTAACCCGCCGTGTACATTTGTTTGAATGTACGACCATATCTGGTGACTCCACGATTCGAACACATCCGTAAATCCCGGCCCAGTGTGCACGATATAATTGGCGACGCCGTTGAACATGTTGTTGACGTCCTGGAATGCTGCCGCATAATTCAGCAGCACAAGGCCCAGGATCAGGTACTTGATCGCCGCCGTGCCGAGGATCCTGACATCCCCGCCCGCGCTGTAGGCGGTGTAGACGGAGTACAGCAGGCTGATTAGCAGGATCACCGAGGCAATCTTAAGAATCCCCGGCATCAGGTTCGAACTGTTGAGACCCGCAAGCGCGCCGTTAAATAACGTCTGGTAATACATCGCTTTCGTCCATTACTTCAAAAGGTCCTGGAGCTTCTGCATCATTGAACTGCTAGCAGCCGCTCCCAGCTTCATGTTCTCTCCCTGGTTTGCAAGGCCCACCACCCGCACCCGCATCAGGTCAGCCGTCGCCGCCTGGGTGTAGGCGTTCGCCCGCACCAGCCAGGCATCCGCCTGCGCTTCGATTATTGGCGCGCTCCCCGGCGCCGCATTCTGGATCGCCTGATTCAATTGGTTAGCCGCCTGAAGTTCCAGTTTCGCCAGATTGTCGATTTCTATTGCCCGCTTCATTGCGTCCTGGGCCACGGCATCACCCATATCCACCATGTTCCGCATCTGGGGTGATGATTCGGTGCTTGGGGGTACGGCGCCATAAACGGCCGTATAGTCGGCGGTGGTGTTGGGAATGGAAGCGCTATTCCCCGACAAGAGGTTCTGCTCAAGCTGCTGTGGCGCGGGTAAGGTGGCGCTCGCGACCGGCTGGGCGGTCACCGTTTGGATTTGATGGTACGTGTTGCCCAGACTTGCCACCAACGCGCGTGCCTGATTGATGAGCGTCACCGGCCAGACCACGTTGCGCTCGAAGTTCGAGAGGTTTTGGTCGACCGCGAGGATCTGATTCAACCCCCCGCCCACGATATGGGTCAGCGTCTTCGAAATCGTCGAGAGGCCCGCCGCCATGATCGCGCAGCACGGATCCAGGAACTGACTCCGCGCAGGCCGCGGCCACAACAACACGAGCATTACCATGAGGCACATGGCGCGCAGCTTGTGATCGCGCATCCATCGGCCAGCATTCTTAAATCCTCTGGTTATCCATTCTCGCATTCGGTTCCCCATTCCGATTCCTCCATGGTTACTGGAACAGGTTCATTAGGGCATTCGCGAGGCTCGTCGCACTTGATGCACCTTGCTTCTCGAGCGCCGCGCGGTGCGCAAGATACGCTGCTTCCTGCCGCAGCTCGGCCGCAATCATCCTCTGCGTCACCGCCTGCGACTGGATGGCCCCGACCACCGCCGTCGCGGTCAGAAAAGGCGCTGAACCCGGCGCCGCTTGAGCCGCAGCGTTCTCAATCTGGTCGGCTACGCCCAAGGTCAGAGCGTCCGCCACATCACTTTCCTTAAGCGTCTTCAGCGTATCCTCCGTCAGCGCGTCGTCCATGTCGGTCATGTTCTGGTCGTAAGGGCTCGCCGAGCTCGTTCCTGGAACCGGACCATACACATTGGCGTAGCTCGTCGTGAGCGCGTTGAAGTCGGTGGTCTGGCTGTCGCGAATCACCTGTTCGAGGGCTTGAGTTGCGGGCAAGGTGGCGCTCCGAAGGTTAATATGCAAAATGCTGTACATCGGGTTCCGGTATCGAGCGCTCATCTGCGCCGCCATCCCCCGCGCCTGCTTGATCAACTGTTGCGGCCACAACCTTAGTTGATAAAACTGATTGATCGTGTTCCGCGTGGTCTCGATCGAGGCGAGCGCCGTATGGATGGTGCCGTTGATGACGCTCAGCACCGCCTGGATCGCGCCGATGAGCGTTCCTTGCGCCCGCGCCGGTCGCGGCGCAACCACCATCGCCGCCACACAGCCTGCAAGCACCACTGCCGCCACCTGCCTTCGCGACCTCGCCTTAATCATTCCCAGCGATAACAAAACGAACAACGCTGAAGCTGCGAACATCATTCACCTCGCTTTCTCCGCCCACGCTTCGTCGACCGCGCCTGAGATTTCTTCAGGCAGCGGCGCGAGATCCGCCAGCCCCTGCGGGAACCTCATGCCTAATTCCTGGTACAGCTCGAGCAGCGGACGCCCTTCACCCCTCCGTAAGAACCACTTGCGGTATTTACGCTCGCGTGGGAATGTCGTCGCCACCCAGTAATCAGCGGGCGTTGGCACAATGCGGATGGTTTGCGTCGTCTCAGCCTTCTCGCCCAGCACCAGCAACGCCTCTCCGCCCCGGCCCTTGCGCGGCGAGCCGAACTGCTTGACCTCATGAATGGCCGTCGGGTTGAGGTACAGATGCTCGGCGAGCGGCGCGGCCGAGCCCGGCTGCTTGCCAATGATCTTGGTGCTCGAATTCTTGAGGATCCCCGGCCCATGCGGCCGCGGCTCGGTTTCTGTGCCCACGAAGTCCTCGACCGCCTGGCTGATTCCCCACACGCTCGAATTCCGCTTTCTCGCCGTGCGGAAGAGTTGTACGACCTCGGGCGCAAGCGCTGGGGAATCCAATAGAAACCAGCACTCATCGAGCACTGTAATCGAAGGCTGCCCGGTCGTCCCTCCAGATCGCTCCGCAACCGCATTGGCAATCACCATCGACATCGCCGTCTCGAGCCTCGGATCAGACTCAAGCTTCTCAACGTTAAAGAACAACCAGTTGCTATTGAGGCGCATGGTCGTGGGAGCATCGAAGAGCTTCGAATAAATCCCCTTCTCGCCCGTCCACTGCCGCAGCTTCAGCGCCGCAAGCCGCGCCTCGTCCATCGCCCGCTCGTTACGCTCCTCATCCCGCCACTGCGCAAGCTCATCGCGCAGGTCAGCAAATGTCGGGATCGGACTCGACAACTGGGCCGCCCGGCGCTTGTAAGTCCGCGCAATCGCATCCGTGAGCACGCTGTCCAGAAGCGAGGTATCCGAGCCTGGAGTCTCGCCAATCATGTGCCGCGCAAGGCTCTTGAGAAACGAGATCTTCTCCCGGCTGGGTCCGATCTCACCAATCGGCAGGTCCCAGGGATTCAGCGTCTCGCTCCCTTCAAGGTCAACCGTGATAACACGCCCGCCGGCGAGGCGCACTAGCGGTTCGTAAGAGTTGCCCCGTTCAAGAATCGAAATCAGCGGGTTCGCCCGCCCCATCATCAGCAAGAATTGCTGGGCCATAAACGTCTTGCCGCTGCCCGAACCCCCGACGATCAAGACGTTCGCATCGCTCAGGTTCGCGTCAAACGGAGAGAAGGGAATCAACTGCCGATAAGGCGTCTCTAGCAGCAACAAAGGCGAGTTCGGCGTTCCCTGCCACGGAACCTCAACCGGAACCAGATCCGCAGCGTGTAGCGTCAGCGCGTCGTGCTCGCGGTAATTCTCATGGTCGGCCATTGCCGGGAGCCCGGAGAAGAACAGCCGCTTCTTCGCCGCGTCTTCGAGGATGCCGCGCGCGCCGTTCATCCGCGCCATCGCGTGCAACACCCGCTGCCGGCGATCCGAGATCTGCCGCTCGGCTTCTTCCATCTCCAGGCGGTTGCGCGCCGGCTGCGACGTTCGAACACCCACAATCACGCTCACCGTGCACGCTCTGAGCGAGCTTGAAATCAGGTCATTCAAAACCTGCATCAGTTCGCCTTGCGCGACCTGAGCGTCCATGTCTAAACGAAAGCCGCCATGAATGTCTCGCTGGGCCGCCGTCATCTTCCGCAATTGCTTCTTGCAACGCTTCACGGCCTCCGCATGGTCGGGCAGCCCTACCTGCGCGTTCACCACGATGGGAAAATCCACCACCGCAAGTTCCCGCAAGATGCCTGGGAACGTCGCATCCGGCAGGTCCTTGAGCGTGATCCAGGAATACAGTAGCCCTCCAATCTTCAGGTAGTCGTCCGTCTCATCCTCGATGTTGACGTTCGCCATCTGGCTGCGGGCGTTTTCAGGGAATAATGACTGCCCGGGCTCGCGGTAGGGGTGACTATCGCGAACCAATGGGTTCAACGCCCGCTTGATTTCAAGAAAGATGTCGTCATGGGTCATCCGCCGCGCGGCCATGCCGGTGGCGTAGAGCGTCGCTTCGACCCCCGCGAGCAGGCTATTGAATTCAGCCAGCAGGTCTTCGTGTTCCTGCCGGCTCCGCTCGATACACTTTTTGGCCGAAAGACTGTAGCTCATCCGGTAGCTCCAGTCTGAGTCTCGCTGCTGATGGTGCAGCCTCGGGTCCCAGATGTAGTAGGCGTGCAGAAAATGCCGCAAGTAGTACCCGGCCCTGTCGCGCTCGCGCCAGGCGGCCATCCGGTCGCGGTCCAGCGCCTGAAGGACGGGACTCTCGTTACGGTTTTCGTCCTTGTAGCGGTCAATGACGCCGCCTGTGCCTTCGGCAATCTCGAACCGCACCTGCATCTGCATCGAGCGCTCTGGCAGTGATCTCACCAGCGCCTCCAGTTGCCCCTTCGTGCGGTTCCGGTGGTCATCGCTTGCGTAATAGGAATTCATCCCTGAAAGCTCGTAGGCGGCGACGAATGACCCATCGAGCTGGATCGCGACGTCATCCAAGAGGTCGCGAATCTTAAGCTGCTCGGCGAGCGCGGGGGCTTTCAAAGACCTGCGGTATGTCTCAACGGTCACCGGCACGGCTCATCCTCCCTGAGATACGGCCGCGGCAGCCCCGAATCCGTCTCGAGCGCCGAGTAGACGTGAGGCTTTGAGCGGTAAGCAATGAAGTCCGAAAAGTAGTGCCGCTGCTTGCCGTATTTGAAGAGCATCAACGCGGGAATGGCGATCACCGGCACGCCCCATTCGAGCACAATCGACATGGGCAGACCCGCAAGGTCGCGGTTGACCAGCCGCCCCAGGAACTGCCCTGCGATCGCAACCGCGAGCAGCACAAAGATGTCTTCTGCTTCCAAACCGAAGAAACGAACTCTCATCCGCAGGTTCCTTTGCATTCGTGTCACGTCGAGTCCCATACCGCGTCTCCTTGCTATAACCTCATTCAACCCGCCAGCTACGGGATCCCGCCCGTGCCGTGAATCACAAAGAATTCGCCGAGGCGCAGCACGCCTGAAACCATCAGGCACAAGCCGGCGGCGGCAAAGTGCCGGATCCAGCCGGAACTATGGTGAAACCGGATGTTGGTCGTCATGTCGAGCGCCCCGGCTGCAACCTGCAAGGCTGCATAGACCGGCAACAGCACGTTCGCCGTCCAATCGACGAAAGTGCGAATCGCAACCGCATAAACGTCCGCATCATTCCACGCACGCTGCGCCGTGAACGTCTCCATTGCCCGCAGCAATCCTGAAACCAGCAGGCACAGAAAGCCGGCATACATCTGGTGCGAATACTCGCGCCCCCGCGAGAAGTTCACAATCGCTGCCACAAAGAAGAGCCCCGCCATGACCGGCATGATCACGTTCCCCGTCCAGTTCGTCAGGTGCAAAATGCCGTTGTAAATGGACACCCACTCCTCCTTACGTCATCATGGCGAGAACCAGTTTCCAGATGCCTGAAACGCAAAGCATGGCCAGGGCCACGCCCACCATGCGCAGCCACGGCTTGTGTGTGGCGAAGTTGAAAATGCCCCAGATAATCGCGAGGCCCGCCGCGATGGGCATGATCGTCGCTGCCAAATACGTCCAGGCCGCCGCCAGCACATCGACCGTCGCGTAGGGCGTCCCCGTATTCCATCCCTGAAACAGGGCGATGACCCCTTGCGCGCCAAGCAGAAACATCGCCGCCAGGATCGACAGCAGCGGATTCTGACCCTGCGCGGCGTCGATAATCGCCCTCAGCACCATATAGGCTGCAAGCACAGTCACTAGCTTCCCCATCACAAAACTATTCATGAACGTGTGCACGTCGGTTGAAAAACTCGCGAGCCACGGCGTCGAGATTCCACCGCTTGGCAACGGGGCCGCCACGCCCAAGGACGGAAACCAACTCAATAGCGGCTGAAGCGTCAGGAAGACTACTGACCAGAAGACCCACTTCGTGAACCCGCCGCCAATAGCCCCGCCTTCCTTCCTCAGGCTGATCCCGGCTAACACCAGCGACAGCAGCGCCGCCGGGAGCGAGAGCGCAAGCAGCACCGAGATGATGTCGTTCAAGAGTTGGGGTATGGGCATCCGTTTTCATTGCCTCAACGCCATTCAACTTCCAGCCGGCTGCCGCGCGATTCCTGATCACTTGCCCGAGGCTCCGCGCGGCCTCGCCAGCCAATATCCCGCAACATCGCATGCGGGAGTTCCTGTCCCTTGTGGTCTTGTTAAGTCACACCTCCTGACCCCGAAGTGATCCAGAATTCGAGCAGACGGGTGATTCCCGAAACACCGAGCAGAGCGGCGGCGGCAAAGATCCACCGCCCGAACCCCCGGCCGGTGATCCAGGCCACGATGGCGCCGACCACCGCCCCGCCTGCTCCGATCGGGGCAATGACGTTCGCTACCCAGTTGATCATGTTCAAAAAAGCTCCTTCGGGCTGCGCCCCGGTTTCGCCCTGGACGGCGACGCCGGTCTGCGGAGCGGAGCCCAGGTTTTGCCCAAACGCCCAACCCACGGCCCAAGTACAACCGAGCAGAAACGCCACCCCGAGGAGCGCCAGACCTCGCTTCGAGATCCGGCTAAAACTCATACGCATGGTCATCTCCTTTCCGAATGGACCGCCTTTCTTACCTCACTTCACGGCGGCCAAACGAAAAGACCATAAGACCAGTTCCTGGTTTCGTCAATTTTTCGGACAAGGATTTGGGCCGAAAAGGGGGGCTGGAACCTGCCACGGCGACCCTGGGGAGACCAGGTGTGGAAGAGAGGGACTTCTGGTCACTTCGAAAGAAAGGCTGGATAGGAGGAAGGAACTGCGAAAGGCGTCATCCTGGCGGTGTGGGATCTTATTGGGTTACGCTGGACTGGAAATTGCGCGAGGAGGGGCTGGCGCCTGGCCGATGACGCGCTGGGCCGCACGCTCAAAGTCTTCTACGCTGAGCGGCGCAAGCTTGTCGTCTCCGCTGCGCTCAAAAGCGTACCGCTTGGCGGTTGCAACCATGGCTTCAAGGTTCGCTGGCGTGACCCCCGTAAACCACTCACTGAGATATCCGATGCTCGTGTTCGCAGCTAACTCCGTCCCCGCCAGATACTTATCCATCAGTCGCCGGGTCTCCCGAGGACCAGGCGCTCCGATCTCGATCTTCTCTGAGAATCGCCCGCCCCGCAGGATTTGAGTGTCAATATTTTCCAGGTGGTTCGTCGTGCCCACCAGAAACACGTTATGCTCAGGCTGCAAGTTGCTGATCTCAATCAGGAACTGCTCGACGATCTGAATGTAATACTGGTTGAGATAGCCCTGATTGGCCGGAACCAAGCTGTCCATCTCGTCAATGAAGATCAGCGAAGGGCTGTTCTCGCGCGCCCGCGCAAAAACCTTGGTAATTGCTTTGGGATCGGTGATGTCCGCAGACGTTATGGGCAAAAAACTGCGCTTTGACTGCGTAGCGATGAGCCGCGCAATCATGGTCTTCCCCGTGCCTGGAAGCCCTAAAAGCAGGACGCCCATCGGCGCTTGGAGCCCAAGCTTTACGGCCGCAAAAGGGTTGCCAACCAGCCGGATCAAGGTGCGCAGCTCGCGCTCAACTCGCTCGTCCACAATCAAGGCATCCCATTCGACCGGCTGGAACAGCGGACGGTCCTTGCCGCCGTATTCTTCGAGGGCTTTCTCGAGATCCCCTGCTTCAATCATCCGCCCTCCATTGGCAGCATAAACCGCTGCCCGCTCCACCAACGACCGGATTTTAGCGGCGCTCGCTCCCGGCGTCCGCCGCGCAAACTCCTTCAAGTCAAAGTGCGCCCAAGGCTTACCCGCAAGCTGGGCTCTGAACATTTTCTCCCGCGTCGGCTCGTCCGGCATGTCGACGTGGACCTTGACGTCGAACCGGCCATCGCGGACTAACGCCTCATCGAGCCCGTCAATCAGGTTCGTCGCCGCCATAACAATACAGCCGGGCTCTGCCCGCACCTGATCAATCGACTGCATCAACTCAATCGTCATGTTGTTATATGCCCGGCCTCCGCCACCAGGATCGCCGCCCAGGTTCTGGCGGAAAGAGCCTAGCGCGTCAATCTCGTCAATAAAGAGCAAAACCGGACGATTCGCCATCGCGCGCGAAAAAGCGCAGCGAATACTGGCCTCTGTTTCCCCAATCCACATCGTGATGAACTTGGTGGGCGAAAGATAATGAAAATTCAGGTTAAACTCACCCGCCGTCGCTTCAGCCAGATAAGTCTTTCCGCTGCCGCGCTGCCCGTAGAGCAGAATGCCGTTTCTCGCGATCCCGTAGGCTGCGTACTTCTGTGGGTTCAGCCGGCTCTCGACAACCTCGCGAATCTGTTCTTTCGCGTCGTCCATGCCTCCTACATCTGCGAACCGAATCTTCGGTACACGCAACTCAGGCGCTGGCTTAAAAGGCGCGGTGACTTTTTGGACTGGCTGTGAAGCCCTGAACTGGAACGCCGGCGTCTTGCGCTTGGGCCGGGACAAGATGATCCAGAAAAATGCGATCCACCAGCCCAGCAACCCAATGACTACAAGAGGCACACCAACCCGCTCATGCAATCTAAGGGAAGGTCGTCCGGAAGTACCCAACCACATAATCACAAACTCAAAGTCTACAACTAGCCCCGTCATCACCACGATTTTCAGGATTTTCTTCACTAATGACGGCGCATGCCGCAGCGGTCCTAGCAGCACCCACCACAGAAACACCTGGAACGCCACGAGCACGGGAACATTCAGTATCCAAGCGGCAGGGAAAAGTATGATGAGACCAATAATGGGCAGGCAGGCTAGAGAAAGCTTGAGGAGAGGACGATCCTTTTTGGGTTGCGCAGGGGGCTTGCGGCCCACGTCCTCCTTCCACTGCTTCCAGCCCCAGCGCCAAGATTCCGCCAACCCAGCGAAAAAGCACCGCGCACCGTGGGCAGCATGCCACGACACCCAGTACGTTAGCCTAAAGCGCCGGTAGTAGCCCGGAGGCTCCATGTGCCTCTCCTTCGGGCTCACTTTAGCCTATTCCATCGCGTATTGCCACATTATGTAACAGGCATTATTACGGCTGCACGGCTGCTGTGGGCTGAGCCGTTGCGCTCGCCGTCTGTTGCGAAGTGGCGGCCAGTTCCCGCTTCAGCTCCATCAACTCCATCAGCTCCTGCTCACTCGGAATACTCGAAGGATTTGAGACGGGCCGCAAGCTTGCGGGCGCATTCTTGGGCGTTGTCCCTTGATCGAGAACCAGGTAGAACCGCGTGTTCCCAGGCACCGTCACCACAATATGCTGAGTCGTCGCAAGCTGATTGAACTGCTGCTGGCCCGCCTTCGCCATGTTGGCCGCCAACTGTTCGCGCAATAGCGCATCTTCCGAAAACACGCTCGTACTCCCGGGACTGCCGCCCACCATATAAGCCGCAACTTCACCCACTCCGGTCAGAGACTGCACTAAAAACCTTAGCCCGCGATTGCGCCCCGCAACGTGCCCCTTCAAGGGCTTATAGTCAAGCCCCATCGCGTCTGCATTGATCTTCTGCGTGGCGCCATCCGAAAACTCGAGCTCGTTGAATTCGAGCGAAACGTACCCCTGCGGGGTCGCACCGCGGAGTTTCCCGATGACCTGCGTTCCTGCGGGAAGAATAATCTGCCCGTCTTGCTCGTAGTTGTACTCAATCACCGCGACGGCGGGCGCGGCAAGCACCGTCGAGACCGGGGCTTCCAGGCGCGCCACCAAATGTGTCCCAACCGGCAGTAAATCCATCACCGCGTTCTCTTCGACGGCGGGTTTGACTTGTTGAGCATTCGTGGATTGTTGCTGAGCACGCACAAAAACCAGCGAAGCCGTTTTTAAGTCCTCGGTCTTTCCAACTGGCGCCGCCACACTCGCAGAAGGAGGATTTGTACCGTGCATCGCATATTGCTCCTGCAAAGCCTGGTCCTGAAAATTGATCTGAGCGAGCGTGTGTTTCGAGGGCGCGCCGGTCGATAGAGGCATGTTTTGCGAAGTAGTGCGATTAGGGAGTGGCCTTGCGGTCAGCGCCACATCCTGCGGCGTCGATAAGCCGTTATTTCCAGCCTCTCCGCTCGCTGCTGTGACATTCATCAACGGCGTCACATGCTCTTGTGGTCCGCCTAGGCCGGGCGTCACTCGCCGGCCCAAGTCCGGATTGCCGGGCGGACGCTGATTGAGTTGCCTGGGCTTTGGCGGTGAGGAGAAGACGAGAATAAACATCAGGATCATCGCCCCCGCAAACCCCGCCAGCGCAAGCAATGACTTGGTCTTGTCCTTCCGCAGTTCCTGGCGGCTGGTCTTGTCCTTCTTCGGATCGCGCTGCGCCTGCCAGCCGCGCTCGAAGCTGCGGCGGAAAGCCTCAAAAAGTCCGGGCTTTCGAGCCTCCTCCTCGGGCTCGGCTGCCGTAAGCTCGATGTCTCCGACTGGCGATTCATCCCGTTTCCCCTCGCTCCCATGTTCAGGCTTTCCCGGTTCCAAACGGCTATTTTCCTGCTCGTCCATTCGTTGCCTCCTCGACCCGCAGCTTGTTAACACCAAAACCGATGGGCGCGAGCGCCGGCTTGTCAATCGCACCCGCTTCGGCAACCTGCAGGAAAAGCGTCTCGTTCGACTGCTTGTACGGCGGCCGCGCGAACATCACGACCCCATCCGCCCGCGCGCCGGACGCAAGACGCCATGTGCTCAGCCGGAACTCCTCGACCGGCAACTGCTCGGCTGCCGTCCAGCGCGAATGCCTGAAAATCTTCCCTGTGCGGATCTTGCCCCCCAGTTGAACCTGTGGAGGCACGAGTAATATCGCGTGGTTTGTGGGATTGATCACGCTGAAGAGAACGATCACCTGCTCGCCACCGTCAATGACCTCGCTGACGCCCGCTTTGACCTGATCACCATGCGGGTTTTCAACGCCCGAATGCTCGCCGTAAAGTTTCGGGAGAGGCGCATGCTCCTGGAGGGTTAAAAGTGCGTCCAGCGCACCGGGTCGGGCTCGATCGGCAAGAGGTCGTGACGGTGCCTGCACGCTCATTGCGAGCGACGCGGGGCTGGCGGTTGCCATTGGACCTTCTTCCGGGACAGGCGAAACCTCATGCCGTGATTGAGAGATCGGAACGGTCTCTCCAATCAGGTCTGCGGGGTAGTCCGGCGCGATCATGAAGCTCCCTGCCCGCTTGTACTCGACAACAAAGTCAACGCTTTTAGAACTCGCGCCGTGGCTCACCACCAGCAGGCTTGTTTCCTGACCCTCGCCGGTTGAGATCAGCAGGTTCGACTCTGCAGGCTCTGTTGTAAGCGCCTTGACAAAGACCACGGTCGGCTCGTTTGGGGAATGCTCCACTTGGAATAGTTTGGGGTCGCCAACGGCCACGGAATTGACCGCCTCGGGCATCTGGATCGCCGTCACAAAGTGCGGCCGCACCTCGACTCGAGTGACTGCGCCCTGGGCTTCCGGCTTCGACACAATCACCGGCTGAACGGGCGCTTGCCCAAAACCGGAAGCCGCAATCAGGACCACCGCCAGCCATCGAATGTGCCGTCTCATGCTTTCACCTCCGGTTTGCTTCGAGCGCGCGATACACTGCTGCTACCCGGCGAACGTAGTTGTATATCTCGGGCGAGGAACAGGCAAGTTTTTGCCTCGCAATGCGGCCATCGCCTGCATGGTAGGCCGCAACCACCAGCCTCAGATCTCCGTGAAACTCCCGCATCAATAGAGCCAAGTACGCAGTACCCGCACGGATGTTGTCCTGGATGAGAAATCGGTTCCGAACCCGAAACTCATACGCTGTTGCCGGCATGAGCTGCATAACGCCTGCTGCGCCTTTGGACGAAACGGCGTAAGGATTTCCGCCCGATTCGACGATGATGATCGCCTCGACCAGTGCTTCCGGGACGTGATCCGCGCGCGCATAGTATCGCGCCCAGCCAAGCTCGTATTCCCGGAGTGTCATTCCCCACACGCCCGGCGTCTTGGCGCCGATGATCAAGAGCGTTGCCAAGAGGAGTTTCCGCTTCACATTCCTGCTGACGCTCCTGTGGTCAATGGCTTTTGTATCTCTACGCTTTTGGCGCGGCGTGCCAAAAGCTGGTCGCGATAGCGCTTCGAATCGATGACCAGACTGTCAAAACCACTCTTTAGCGTTAGTTTCCTGCGGTCGGCGTCAGTCTTCGCAAGAAAGGGCAGCAAGATGTCCCTCTGATCCGGTTTGATGTCATCGACCCCCAGGATCTCGAGTGCTCGCGCCAGATCAAGCATTTCCGCAATCGACGTGGGCTTCTCCATCACCCAGCCACGTAAAGCGTGGGCCAAACCAACGATTTGCGCCTGCAGCGGCTCGTTCAAGCCATGGCCTCGCAGCGCCAGGATTTCCGCCTCCCGCTCGATGGTCGGATAGTCAAACCGCAAGTAGATACAGCGCCGCCGCAGAGGGTCGCCCAGTCTCCGTTCTTCGTTCGAGGACAGCACGACGAAGGGAAGCGCCTGTGGATGCGCTCTGATGGTGCCTAGCTTGGGAACCGTCACTTGCCAAGCGCTCAGGATTTCAAGCAGCATGGCTTCGAATTCCTGGCTCACCTTATCAAGCTCGTCGACGAGCAGTACGCAGGGCGCATCTTTGCGGAGTACGGCCCGCACGATCGGTCCTTCCACAAAGAATTCAAGGGAATGCAGCCGCTTGCGGATAGCTTCCCAATCCCGGTCAAGATGTTCCGTCTGGGTTTCAAGAAATAGCTTCTGCAAGCCCTCGTCGAAGCGGCCGATGGCTTTTTCTTCGGTGATGCCCTCGTAGCATTGGAGGCGCTCGACGACGGTATCTGCCGCAGCTGCGATCGCATAAGCCAGTTCGGTTTTTCCGCAGCCGGGAGGGCCCTCGACAAGCAAGGGTTTTTGGAGACGCGTCGCAAGGTAGATGTCCTGCAGGGTCACCGGATCGACCACGTAATGAGCCGCCCAAAGCTTTTCTGCTAGTTCCTGGACCGATGTGAACATCGCAAGGCCGACAGTACAGCCGGAGCGGAAACCTGCCAAACTCGGATGGCAATCCGGGAGTCGCACGCCGTGCCAGAGCCGCGATACGAGCGGCAGAAGGCGTCCAAAAACCGGTTGTGAAAAGTTTATTGCTACTGTTTCGGGAGCAGCATTACTAACCAGCGGACAAGGACACCAAGGTCGGAAGCAGAAAGCGGGTGTGAAAATGTTATTGCTACGATTTTGAGAAAACGGTAGAGAACGTGACGGGGAGCGGCCAACAAAACGCGCAGCAGTCTTCCGGGTTGCCGCGAACCGGCGTCGAGCGCCGGTCAGGGCGGAGGATCAGGTGTGAGTAATATATTGCTACAGTTTCGGCCGGCGAGGCGTTTTGCGAGCAACCCAGCGAGAGAGCGGCACCGCGACCGAGCCGGGTGTGAAAAGCTTATCGCAACGGTTTTTCTGCTTCTGGCGGAAGCCCCGTTGAGGCAAGTTCCGAGTAGCGCATCATACATCCAGAGCGCCTTCGGCTACGGACAAGCGCAGGTGAACACCCTCTTTATTCTGCTCTTAAGGCCTTCATTGGATCAGCGGCGGTAGCGCGTCGCGCCGGGACGTAACAGGCGCTCAATCCAATCACAACCACGGCAACAAACACTGCCGCGAATGTGAGCGGATCGGCGGCGCTGACGCCGTAGATTAAGTGCTTCAGCACGCGTGAAAGAGCCAACGCCCCTGTCACACCCACCACAGCACCGACAAGCGTGAGCTTAGCCCCTTGAGAGATGACGAGGCGAAGCACGTCCCGTCGCTGCGCGCCCAGAGCGACACGCAATCCGAATTCATGTGTGCGCTGGTTCACGGAATAAGACATGACCCCATAGATTCCTATACCCGCAAGGATGATGGCGAAGGCCGCAAACAGACCTACCAGGAAGAATGCGAACCGGGCAGTAGCGACATTGGCATCCGTGATCTGGTCCATCAAGCGGAGATCAGCTACTGCCAAAGTTGGGTCAAGGCGGCGCACTTCACTCCGTAACACGTTTGCAAGCTGCGAGGCATTGGAGTCCGAGCGAATAGCGACGGACATCGTCCCGCCATTCACCACGAAAGGTACCTGCAGCGCCGGCCACCAGAATGCGGGCTCGGCACCACTGGACCCGGGAGTATCCTTGACATCTCCCACAATTCCGACGACGGTTATCCAGTCCTTTTCTTTGGGCGTATCGGTGAACGCTAGGCGGGCGCCCAACGCGCCCTCCTTGGGCCAGTAGAGCCGCGCCATAGTTGAGTTGATGATCATCACCTGGGGCGCACCCTGCTTGTCGGCCTTCGTAAAGAACCGTCCCCGGAGGAGCGGGATGCCCAAGGCACGAAAGTAATCTGGGCTCGCGGTGTGATACCTGGCGTGAAAACCTTCTCCTGGAGGCGGCGTCTTACCCTTGATCGTGAAACCGCTGGCATTCTCGTCGTAGCCTGTCCACGGCAAGTCCGTGCCGATGCCCGCATACTTTATGCCCGGAACGGCGGCGAGATTCGTAGTAAGCCGGTCACAAAACGCGCTTACAGCGGCGGCCGTCTTATAGGCTGTGGTCGGCAATGAGAGGCTTGCGGTGAGCATGTGCTCCGGTTTGAAGCCCGGATTTTCTCGCAAGAGGTCCACGAAGCTGCGCAGCATGAGCCCGGCGCCGACGAGTAGCAGAGTAGCCAGGCAGACCTCGGCGACCACCAGTACGTTTCGCAATTGAAGATGCCGCAAGCCGCTTGTTGCGCCCCGGCCTCCATCACGAAGGCCCTGCTGGGGATCGGTGTGAGCAGCCGCTAAAGCAGGCGCCAGGCCGAAGAGAATGCCGGTAGCCAGCGAAATGAGCAGAGTAAACGCGAGCACGATGCCGTTTACATGGATCGAGCCGATGCGCGGAAAGCCCGCCGGCAGTAGCAAGACGAGCGCCTTGACACCACCGAGAGCCAGCACAATGCCCAAGGCGCCGCCAGCGAAGGATATTAACAAGCTCTCCGTGAGTGTCTGGCGAACCAGCCTGGATTGCGGGGCGCCGAGAGCAACGCGCACCGCGATTTCGCGCTGCCGCGCCGTGGCTCTTGCCATGAGCAAATTAGCGACGTTCGCACACGCGATCAGCAGCACCAAGCCCACCGTGCCCAGAAGTACCAGCAAAAGGCGCTCAGCCGCCCCCACGATCACGCTGTAGAGCGGCACCAAGAGCATGCGCCAGCCGTTATACCCCCCGTGCTCGCGCCCAATCTCAGTGATGAGCGTGTTCATCTCGGCCTGCGCTTCCGGCAGAGTTACGCCCTGCTTCAGTCGCCCGATGACTTCCATAAAATGCGAGCCGCGATTGTTTGGATTCCCCTTGAACGGGAAGGGCCGCCAGGCCTCCACAGAATCACCAAAGGGCACAGCGTGGTACTTGTTGCCGGGATGTTCAGTTCCCGGCGGCATCACGCCCACCACGGTGTATGGCTGTGAGTCCAGTGTAATCTTGCGGCCCACAATGCCGGGATCTGCCGCGAATCTGTCGCGCCATGTTCGGTCGCTCAGAATCACGACCCGGCTGTTGCCCGGCAATTCATCGTTCGTATTAAATTCCCGTCCCCTTGCGGGTGCGACACCCAGTACCCGGAAATACTCGGCGGTCACGCGGAAACCTAAGAGGCGCACCGGTTCCCCCGAACCTGAGAGCTGAGCATCGCCTCGCGTAAACGCAGCGAGCGCTTGAAAGGAGCGGTTGCGAGCTCGGAGATCGCGAAAATCGAAGGGATTTAACGGAAATTTAGGATACTCGTGGCTGCTAAAGAAGAGGCGGACAATGCGGTTCGCGTCCGGGTAGGGCAGGGGCTTCAGCAACACGCCATCAATCACACTGAAGATCGCACTGTTCGCGCCGATTCCGAGAGCCAGCGTGAGAACGACGACTGCAGTAAAGCCGGGTGATTTGCGCAGCATGCGCGCGCCGAAGCGAAGATCCTGCCACACGTTTTCGAGGTATTGGGTGCGTCGCATATCGCGGCATTCCTCCTTAATCTGAGCCACCCCGCCCAACCGTCGCAGTGCGGCGTACCGCGCGTCGGCAGGGGCCATGCCGGCCGCAAGGTTGGACTGGATCTCCTGCTCGAGGTGGAACGTCAGTTCCTTCTCAAGCTCCGTCTCGACCCAGTCTCGTCGCAGCAACGACCGAAGTCGCATCCGAATGAGATTCCAATATCGCTCAGGCTTCATTGAACGGCTCTCTTAGAGCATTCGGACCACGAGTCCCACCGCACTTGACAGTCGTTCCCACTGCGCGAGCTCCTTTTCCAGTTGCACGCGCCCGGATTTGGTGAGTTTGTAGAACTTTGCTTCGCGGCCGGTTTCCGTGGTCCGCCACTCGCTACGGATCCAACCCTGATGCTCCAGACGATGCAAGGCGGGATACAAGGCACCTTGAGTGATTTGGAGGGCCTCGCGGCTCACCTGCTCGATGCGCTTGGCAATGGCCCAGCCGTGGCTCGGCTCAAGCGAAAGCGTCTTGAGGATCAGCAGGTCCAGCGTTCCTTGTAACAGATCAGATGGTTTGCCCATTTTCGGTACTCACGCCTAATTCATCTACACTTGAATACCTAAATTATTTACACGTTGCAGTCTGGAAGTCAAGGGGGTTCAGCTGCTGAATATATTGTTGAGAATAGCCGTTCTCAGAGGCGACTGTGACTGGATTGTCCTGACGCTTTCGCGTAGCGCAAAGCGGGTTGACTCCCGTATAGTCGGCCACCCGGAAGTTGATCTGCTCATGCCAGGGTTGCTCTTATCTCGCCGCCCCTTGATTACCGATATGGTGCGGTAAAGGCTCAACCCACCATGTAACCCGGATCGGGAGGACGCCGTCTTGAAGGCTGAACGCCACCACCTTATCAGTTCTGAAAGGCGTGTTGCTGGCGGGCCATAAGGGAGGGCTGTTCTGCCGTCATGTCGCAGCCTAGCTAGCTGTCACAGATTCTGGTTACATTAGCGGGGTCAGCCAATGCCGGTTCGCGGCCAGCCATCGTGCAGGGCCCGATCACGTCGGTAACAACTGGATGTGAAAAACTTCTCGCTACGGTTTCGGGTGATTGGACGGTTGCCTGGGCAAGCTCATGCCACCCCGAAATGCCCGCCGTCATTGCAAACGCTACCCGCAAATCATCCGGTTACATGATGGGAACGGGTGCTCCCTCTCCGCTCCGCCAATCTCTCGCCACACCACAGAAATTTTGACAGCCTGACGCACCCGGATGAGACTGGTTGCGTGGAAACACCGGCTACTCGCCTTCGGACGTCTTTACAGGCTCGTGAGCTCCCGCAGGGCGGATGGCCGTTTACCAGTGGATCCAATCAGATGGCTTTGGAGCCCACCTGCCTGGCACTCCTGGCTCTCCGTTCGAAAAAGCGCGATGGCGCTCAAATTCTGACAGATTGCCAGCGTCCTGATGGCGGTCGGGGGGCGTTCGCTGAGGATGAGCAGTCCTGCGGCCTTACGGGCCTCGCGCTCTTGACGCTCAATGCGTTGGGTATTTGTGATCCCTCCCGAAGGCGGGCAATAGATTGGCTGCTGCGAATCAGAGGCAAGGAGGCGGTGTGGCCCTGGACACGGAAGTTTCGCAGGCTAGATAATCATGTCCGATTTGATCCAGCCAAATTCGGGTGGCCGTGGCAGCCCGGAACTTGCAGTTGGGTTGTCCCGACGGCGTTTGCGGTACTTGCCCTAAAAAGAGAGTTTCCCCGCCAGCCTTCGCGGAAGATTGCGTATCGAATTCGGACGGGAGTGGAGATGCTCTTTGACCGTGCCTGCCCGGGCGGCGGCTGGAATGCGGGTAACGGGTTTGTCTACGGAATGCCGATGGCGCCCCACAGCGACGGCACTGCCATCGCGCTCCTGGCTCTTCAAGACGAGAGCTCGGTTGAAATCACGATGCGCAGCCTCGCGTGGCTTGAACGCGAGGCGCACAATTGCGAAGCACCTTGGAGCCTCGCATGGGCCATCCTTGCGCTTAACGCCTTGGACAAATCGGTGCACTCCCTGCAAGACCACCTCGCGTCCATCGCGGAATCTGATTCCTTTGATGACATCGCGACATTGGCGGCTGCGGTGCTGGCGCTCGACTGTGCAACTTCGGGTAACCCCTTCAAGGTGATCCGATGACCCATCCCAATATCCCCACACAATCCGGAAGAACAACCCGTTTTATCGCGGAGTCATTATCTTTTCTCGTTCCCCGCTTTGACCGCGACCGGCGGCCTGCTCGTTCGCGCGTTGCAATCTTGCCAGCGACCGAACACTCGCAAAAACTTGCAAATCTGCTTTGGGAAGGGCTCAGGTTGTTCAACCTAAACCTCGCCGGAAAGTGCGTTCTCCTCAAGCCCAATCTGGTCGACTACGTCCCTCGGGCTGAGATCAATACTCACCCTCTTCTCATCATTGCCGCCGTGGATGGTTTCCGGCGCTTGGGCGCTAGACGAGTTGTCGTTGCGGAGGGTCCGGGGCACCAACGCGATACGCAATTCGTCCTTCGCGCGACAGGGCTGGCCCGGCATCTCAAGGAACAGAAAATTCCCTTCGTCGATTTGAACCGGGATGAAGTGGCGAGGATACGCCTTCGTACCGACTATTCACGCCTCAAGCGTCTTTGGCTGCCACGGACTGTGCTCGATGCGGACTTCATCGTATCGATGCCCAAGGTGAAAACTCACCATTGGGCCGGAGTGACGCTGAGTATGAAGAATATGTTCGGAGTAGTTCCTGGCATCAAATACGGCTGGCCGAAGAATCTGCTGCATTGGCGGGGCATCCAGCAATGCATCGTCGATCTCGCGGCAACCGTGCCGATTCATTTTGTAATCGCCGATGCAATCGTCTGCATGGAGGGAAATGGACCTCTTGCAGGAACCAGCCGACGCCTGGATCGAATCGTCCTATCCGATGATTCCGTCGCTGCCGACGCCACCTGCACCAGACTGATGGGCTTTGTGCCTGAGTGCATTCCGCACATCGCTGAGGCTGCTAAGTTCCTTGGCAACAAGGCTCCTGAACGGATCGATCAGTTGGCCCTTCAAGTCATCTCTCCTGCTGTATCATTCCGAACGGTGCTGGAATTTGAGCACTTGCGTGCAACGGCAGGCTCCTCCTGGGCCGCAGGAAGCTAATGCGAAACTGGTGAGCACTCCAGGCGGTTACCGATCACTGCCGCCAAGCTTCCCCAAAGCCCGCCCGCACGCTTGGGCAGCTGATTACACGCCTCAGTTTCCGCTATTCGCATCTTCCGTTCCCTTCGATTTATTCATAGCGCAGCGCCACCATCGGGTCCACTTTCGTCGCGCGGCGCGCGGGGATGTAACAAGCGAGCAACGCAACGGCGACCAGAATCAGAGAGGCGGCGATTAGCGTTAGCGAGTCCGTGGGCTTCACGCCGTACAGCAGGCCCGACAGGAATCGCGTGAGTGCCAATGCGCCGACGATGCCGATCCCTACGCCGGCCAGCGCGAATCTGAGGCCCTGGCGCATAACCATCTTAAGAACGTCGCTTTTTTGCGCGCCCAGGGCCATTCTTACTCCAATCTCGTGCGTCCGTTGTTTGACCATATACGAGACCACGCCGTATATCCCTACACAGGCCAGCAGCAGAGCGATGCCGGCAAACGAAGCCAACACCGCCGCGTTCAGGCGCGGTACAGCTACGTCGTCGCCGAGCAGTTGATCCATCGTCGCAATGTTTCCGATGGATTGGCGCGGGTCCGCCTGATAAACCTGCCGCCGAATGGCCCCGACCAGTTGCTCGGGCGGAACCTTCGTCCGCACAAGGAAGTAGCGGTGGGTATCACCACCGGCATTCGCCGGCTCCACCCTAATCGATCCCGATGTGCCGCGCACATCGGCAACAATGCCCACAATTTCGTGCGCCTGCCCATTAAGCAGCAGATGATGTCCGATGGGATCGCCCTTCGGCATGAATTCGCGTACCAGCGCCTGGTTTACTAGCACCGGCGGCAGCTTCGATACCTGATCCCGCGCCGTAAAGGCCCTGCCTGCCAGCAGCGGCGTGCCCATCGCCGCCAGGAGATTTCCGGCGATACTACGGTTCTCGGCGTTGATCGCCGGGTTGCCTGCGATCTGCGGTAGCCAGTCCGCGTCGAAGTTATTACGGAGGTGCCAGTCGACGGTCGGCGGCGCGTCAATCTGTCCGGAAGCTATCACTCCGGGAAGGTGCTCGATCCGCTGCTGTACATCTTCATAGAAATTGCGTGCCTGTTGCGCTTTAGTGTTCCACGGGAGAACGAGTGAGAAGGTCAGCAGGTGCTCAGGCTCGAACCCCAGCGGTTGCTTCGTCAAGTTCCACAGGGACTCCACAAGCAAAGAAGCGCCCACCAACAGCACCAGCGATAATCCTACCTGTACGCCGACCAGCATATTGCGCAGCCGGTTGCCCGACGACCCGCCCACACGCGCCTCGCCCTGCTTCAAGGCGGACTGCACTTGCACTTTCCGGGCCTCCAGCACAGGCGCCAAGCCAAAGGCGAATCCAGTCCCCAGAGAAAGGAGCAGGGCAACGCCGGTCACAATCCAGTCCATGTGTACGGCGCCTGGTCGGTCCAGAGCTCCCGGCAAGCTGGAGGGCAGGGTTCTACTCAGGGCAAACGCCAATGCGATACCGGCGGCGCCCCCCGCCAGGGCCAGCAGCCCGCTTTCGACCAGGAACTGCAGGGCCACGCGGCGGCCCGACGCGCCAAGCGCCCGGCGCAGCGCCACCTCCCGATGGCGCGCTATCGCGCGCGACAGCAGCAGATTCGCCACATTGATGCAGGCCATGAGCAGCAGGAGCGCAGAGGCCATCAGCAGCACCAAGAGGGCGGGCCGCACATCGCCATAACGAGCGTCGCGCAATGTCTCGCTGGTGAACCGCCATGCGCCGTCGCTCTGCGGATACTCACGCCGCAGTTGTTCGCCAACGCGGTTGAGGTCGCTCTGCGCCCGCGCCAGCGGAACTCCTGGCCGCAGGCGCCCGAACACGCTGATGAAGCGCAGTCCCTCGCCTCGATAACCGCCCCAGTTCCCGGACACAAACTGCACCGGGTGCCACAAGTCGACACCTCCCGGCGCGGAGAAATCCCGAGGCATAACGCCGATAATGGTTGCAGCCCGCTGGCCGAGCGTCACCTGCTTCCCGATGACTCCGCGATCGCCGCCGAATATCCTCTCCCAGGCTGGATAGCTCAGCACCACCGTCTGCGGCGCGTGCGGCACGTCGTCCGCGGCACGGAAGGTTCGTCCGAGCATCGGCCGGGTGCCGAAGACATCCCAAAATCCGGCGTTTGCGCCCGCTGCATTCACCGTGATGGGGAGTTTCCTTCCCGCAACCAGCGTGCTCTCGTCGAAATAAAAGAAGGCCAGGCTCTTAAAGCTGCGGCTGCGTGCCTGAATGTCGAAAAATCGCGGAGGGGTTACAAGGCCGCCGGTCGAGCGGCCCTGAATGCGCGTGTCGTGAATGGCGACGATGCGGTTTGCCTGCGGATAGGGCAGTCTGTGCAGTAGCGTTGAGTACACAAGCGTGAAAATCGTGGTTGTCGCAGCGATGCCTAATGTCAATGTGAGGACGATAACTAGAGTAAAGCCCGGATTGCGGCGAAGCTGGCGCAGGCCGAAACGACCATCCTGAATAAGCGTTTCGAGCCCATTCCATCCCCACATGTCTCGACTCTCCTCTCTCAGCACAAGCTTGTTACCGAAACGGCGCTGCGCGGCGTAGTGCGCTTCCTCGGGCGAGGTGCTCTGCTTCACCTGTTCCTGCTCGCGCAATTCCTGATGCAGGCGCATCTCTTCTTCCAGGTCAGAGTCGAACTGCCCATGCCGCAATAGCATCAACATCCGCCTGCCGAATCGCGTCAACCAATCCATTGCATCCATCATTTCAGTTTCCCGGTCCCTTCTTGCTCCTCGCCCGCCACTTGTCGCTCGTCACTGTTTCTAAGCTGTCTGAATTGCCCGCGTGATGGCCCCAATCACACGATTAAATTCGGAAACTTCGACTTCTAACTGTTTGCGACCTAGCGGCGTGAGCCGGTAATAGCGCGCCCGGCGATTTCCCTCTGTCACACCCCATTTTGCTTTGACCCAGCCTTTGATCAGCATGCGTTGAAGCGCTGGATAGAGTGAGCCTTCCTCGACTTGCAGAACCTCGTCGGAGACCTGCTCAATCCAGCGGGCGATCTCAAAACCATGAAGCTCGCCGCTCCGGGCCAGAGCTTTCAAGATCAGCAGATACAACATTCCGGGCGGGATTTCATCTCGATGCATTCAATGGCCTCCTTAACCTCGTTAGACTATGTCAAGAGCGAAAGGTTAGCATCACGGCAGCTCGTTTTCAAGCTCTCGGGTTATCAAGTTCTTTCGTGCATTTTTCTCTCATCGCAGTCCCTCCTGTTTCTCCTCGTCCGGACCGACAACGCTTGCGCGCAAGGCGGCGCTGTGCAATTCTCTGAATCGGTCTCCGCAACTGCTTGGAAGGATTCGCCAGCGATGGCTCAAATGAAGACGAAAACAATATGGCGCCCGGGCCGGCCCGAGGTTCGGGTCTCGGAAATCGCACGCAGAACTGCTGAAAGACAAGCGGCGCGAATTCCGTGGCCACAATTGCTGAAGGCCCGCGAGTTGTACGTGAAGTGGCAAGCTTTCCTTCTGTGGGTTCGGGCCATCGAGGAGGCAGAAGACGAGACTCTTAAATGCCTCGCCGAAATTGTGAACAAACGCTGTCCGAGTTTGCCCCGATTCGGGGAACCGCATAATGCAAACGACCGCAGGACTTCTTCGCCGCTCTGGTATCACCTTGAGCAGTGGATCAATGAACGCATTTTCGCCAAACCTAGGCGAGAAGGGTGGATGGACGCAGTGGGGTACTACGCCGTGCGCGATCTCGCCGCCCTGCGCGACGAAGCATATTGGTGCTATTGCGACCGCCAATGGAAGATTTCGAAGCCTGTCGGCTATCCGACCTTTCAGGAATGGCGCAAGGCTTCAGAACAGTGTGAGGGTGAGGTCCTTGATAATTTCGAGACGACCGACGAGCTCCGCGAACTCGTGAAGCTGAGCCGCCGAGTGCGACCTCGGACGCTTCGGAAAACGGCGGACCATTATGTGGAGTGCCAGATCTTTGCCTATTCGGTACGAGCCGCCTTCGACCGGGAAGGCAGCTTGCCGGTCTCTCTGAGGCGTGAGCTACGCCGATCCTGCCCAGGGTTCTTGGAGGGTATCGACTCGCTGGCCGGTGGTGAGGGCGAAGAACCTGGACATCGGTTCAGCCGGCTCGTTCACTGGATCGAAGAGCACGAGTTCACGCGCGCCCGCAAGGAAGGCTGGTTGCCCGTGCTTCTTTATCAGGCACGGCTTCATCCTCGTCATCAGCGCTTGCTGGGCTATTGGAACCACGGTCAGGTTGCACGCTCGAAGCGTCCACAGTATTCATCTTTTGTGCAATGGACGGCCGCCGTCGATGCCTACACGTTCGAGCCAGAAAGGACCTAGCCTATGTGACCATTCGAATGATGGCAAGGTTTCTGTGGTGGCGGGCTGCCCGTGCAGTGCATGACATGCCAAGAAAAGGCGTTCCCGTCGATCGCGCGTCCGCAGCGCGGGCATTCTTTTCGCTCTGTCAGATGCTGGCGACAGCCGTTCCACTGTCTCGGCTGAATCTTTCTCTCCTCCAGCCAATCAACCACCTCCGGATCGCACCGTTTCGCATTAACTTTTTCCGGATGCGCGATGCAAAATGCAATCAATGCTTCCCGACAGATCAGCGCTCTCGGCGAACTCTGGCCGTTGCGCTTCACATGACCGTTCGCTCTGCCTAGCAGGCCTTTCTCGAACCACACGCGCACGATGCTGTCGCTGACGCCCAGCATCTCCGATATTCGATGAAGAGTGAAGTGCTTCGGCTCACGCACTCTGGCAGACGCGCCAGCGCGGGAAAGCCGCTGACGGATGGACGCCTCGCTTCTATTGAGTTTGCGAGCGATGACCCGCACTGCCTTCATTCCCCCGTCCCACAATAGCTTGGCTTCATCATCCTTCGACCATGGCCTTCGGGATCCAGAGTGAGTCGAAAGTTCCAGCTTGGCAGCCTTCCGCCAGATCGTTGCCGGCCTCCAGTCTGGGTGGCGAGTCAGCAATACCTTCACAGACCGGCGTGCTCCGGCGCGCCCGTGGGAATACTGGGATCGAAGAAGCTCGACGTCCTCTTCGCTCCAAACCGAGTGTCGCCATCGATGGTTCCGGTGGCCGTTCCTCAGCCATCGGAGTCGTTCCCAGATCTCAAAGCGTTTTCGCCCTGGCCAGCCTTTCAAGACGTTCTCGATAGCCTCGTGAACTTGCTTTCGGGTTCCGTTAGCGACGGCTCCCAGAATCGCGTCTATCTCGTTTGCACCCTGAAGGTTCCGTATGGGGATCAGGACATCATCGAGAGGGCGACCAATCGTATTCTTCCTCGCCATGATGACCTCACCTTGTGGGCTGTCCGATCTACCCCTCCGACTCATATTGAGTGCTGTCGTAATAGCTCCACGAAACGGAATTCTCCCCGATCAAGCCGATCCCTCAAATGACGAGATTGAAATCGGTCGTTATGCCATGTGCCGCATGATTTTCCCCTCTAATATGTAAGGGCCTTCAGAAATGCGAATGTGACGCGCCAACGCAAAAATATATTTCCCGCCGAGTCGCTGATTTTTACGTCTGCCGTTCGTTCAGCGTGGCACAATTGCACTTGACCCAGATGGAAGACAGCTCAAAGGCGCGCCTGTGGATGCCTAAAAAAGACAAGGGTGGCGGTGTCTTCAAGAAAAGTATCGTGCAGGCCGCGCTCAAGAACTGGGATCGTCTTCGGGATTACGCGGAGCGGGAACGGATCGATTCTTCGTTCGCGGCGGACATTGTAGAAAGCATCGTAAAGACCATGTCGGCGAGTCGGGGTCGTTCCGGCGAACGGCCGGTCCGAAATCCAGGGCCGTACATTTTTGCCAGGTTTACCCGGCGGATCAAAAGACTGGCGGCGAGGGAGCGCAGGATCGAGTACATCGGCACGCTTCGGGAGCTTGAGCCGTTCAAGGGCTCGGAGGATTGGGAATGGGCACTCCGCCTGGAGAATACTATTCAGGCGGAGGAAGCGATCCGATACATGGATGAGCCGACACGGCGTACGTACTTGCGGCGGACGCAGGGATTCTCGTGGAAGGTCATCGCCAAAAAGCAAGGAGTGAGCGTCAACACCGCGATTAAGTCGTATTCGCGCGGCCTCGCAAGGGTTCGGGAGCGGATGCTATCGAAACCGAATGAGGACGATTCAGAAGGCGATCGGTCGCGGATAACGTGAGCGGATGGGATGTGACGAGCGGTCGCTGAGGGCAGCCTGCATGAGCAACGACGTGATATCGAAAAGAGAGGAAAAGCGTCTTCTGGAGCTGGGGCGGCAGGTATTTTCCGATTCATTTCCCAACCCGGATCGGAAGGAATGTCCCGGAGCAGGCGTCCTCAGAGCTATAGCGACCGGGAAGGGATTGGGACCGGAAGAAGAGGATTGGGTCAGCCATTGCTCTCGCTGCTCGCCCTGCTACAGGGAACTCGGCGAGTTCCGGCGAGCTTTCGTCTGGCAGCAACGGCTCCGTCGATTGAGCGTTGCCGCGATTGTAATTGCCGCGATCTGTGTTGGAACCTGGCTGGCGATGAATCGCCATGTCAGAAGAAGCTCTGAGGCGACGATCGCAGGGAATGCGCAGACCGAAGGCGCAATTCGGAATGCGACATTAGACCTCAGAGGCTGGTCCGCTGTGCGCAGCGATGAGGCGACGCCTAATCCCGGCGGAACGCGGCTCGAACTTCACCGGGGACTACTGGCACTAACGGTTTACCTGCCGATGGGGAGCCCGGCTGGAAAGTACGAAATTGAGATACAGCGTAGCCACGGAGAAACGCTTTTGAAGGTGGCAGGGACCGCAGGGATCACGAGTGGTAATACAGTCCTGAGCACCCAACTGGACCTGAGCAAGTTCCAGCCTGGTGAGTATTCACTGGGCATCCGGCAGCCGCCATGGGATTGGAGATATTATCCGTTGGTGCTTCGGTAGACCTGAGAACAAAACCGGGCCAGCGGTATGCGCACTAAAGGCTCGATTGGCCCCTGTTCTGTTCTAGGGCAACGCTTCAGCACGGGCTTTGGCCGGGTTCACTTGCCCCAACGCAAACCAATGAGTTACATGAGGGCGTGCACAACGAGGGAGCCAAGTGCCAGACTTCCGCAGAATAAAAATCGCTCAAAGCTCCAGAGATTGTTCCAAAGTCTGCTATACCAACCGGGTCGATTGCCGTAAAAATCGGTAAGGTCGTAAGGCGTGAGATCTCTAATGCCTTCCCCGCGATGCAAAGCATCCCGAATCCGTCGATACCGTATCACATACTTGAACCAGTTCTGGCGCCATAAAGTTTCCAAAAAATAAAACAAAATGGCTGCTCCCGCTGCGAGGAAGGTAAGCTGACCATTTTTGAGGCTTATAGCGGCTCCCAGGAGGCCAGCCACAATCGTAATCAGCCATCCCCTCATTTGGAAAATCAGACCATCAAATTTATCGAAACGAGATTGAAGCAGCGATATCTCGAGCTTCAAAACTTCAAACCGTTCAGCCCGGGTGATGTCCCCTTGGTTTACAGCTGCAGTAGGCGGACTGGCTTGTGCGACGGTTGCCTGCTCGTCATCTAGCGAGCCTTCTGTTTGTTTACTTTCTAGCATACTTCCTAATCCAGGCCGTCGCTTTAATCGAACGAGATGCCCAGCGCGTTTGCGATACCCTCAAGCTCGGACTCGGGAAACCGACTAATCCACGCCTTACGTACCGCTAGTTGGTTGGCTTCGAGCCGTTCGTAAATCATCAGAACCTCCGGCTGGTAAAGGAACGCACTGGTTGTAAACTCTTCCGCCTCCTTGTACACGTGCTTCAGGGCGTCCCTGTGAACATAAAGGAACTTGTCAAGTTCGGTCGCAATCTGAGGCACTGTAAGGTTATACAAGGGCAGAAGCAGCTTGATTACTTCGAGTGACAATGACGGGTCCGGTCGCTTTGTTGTGAATGTGTAGTAATGCCTCTCAAGCGCCTTGTACATCTGGGCTTCAGGACTTGAGGTAATCTCTCGGTTCAATCTGTCGAACTCGTGGTCAGCCACTTCGATCAGCCCCGCCATCAGATGCGCTCTCCGCACTAGCTGAACGGGCAACACAGTCAGTACGCCCTCATTCTTGTAGAAACTGTCATGCGACATTTCCGCCCACAGGTGCTGCGCAAAGGTTCTGATTTGCAGTTCGGCGATGTATGAGGCCGCGGGATAGCTTGCCGTCTCGGGGTCTCCCTCCCTGAGGCGGACCATCAGGTGGATGCTGTTATAGCCGATGCGGTTCGTTCCAAGCCCTGTAAGTTTGTCGTCGCGTCTCAGGCAATCGAATAGTTCTTGCGCCTGTAAGCAAACGCGCTCAATCTCACACATGTGCCGGACTACACAGCGTGCCCCGGCCTTGTCTTGAAGCGAATCGTATGAGTAGTTCCCTTTCAGAAGTTTTTTTATGAGGCTGTGCGGTTCCTTGGCACGGGAACTGGTCTGGCACCAGATACCAAGTTCCCGGACTGCATTCTCCATCCTGCCGGCAACCAGCACACCGAACTCGCTGAAAGATTGGCGTTCTTTCAGCCAGCGTTTTCTTGCCTCGTCCACGTCGATCATTGGCGATCCACGTGTAGGACGGCATCGTTCACTATGATTCGCTCACTCTGCACATCGACAACCTCGGCGCTCTCCGCGGGAACGTCCAGCCTGATGCCGCGACTGGTCAGATAGGCACGGTGGCGAAGCCTCCGCTGAATGTCGGCGAGGTCCTTCGGGAAAGTGGTTAAGGGAACTTTGTCCGATTTTAGCCGCTCCCGAAAGGGAACTTGATATTGCTGTGGCACATATTCCTCAATGAAAGCTTTAGGTGAGAATGTCTTCTTCTCCGCCTTCATCTGGGAGTGTAGGTGCTCATAAAGCTCGCTCTTATCGACAGGATCTGACACTTCTTCGTTTATGAAGTTCAGCGCAGAATCGTAGAACCGCTGGGTCGTGACTCTAGGTTCCACAGTGAAAGTACACCCAAGGAAGCGTAGCCAGAAGCGGGCCATATCTTCGCTCGCACATACATTCAACTGCGTGTCGCATGCAGCGGCCCGGAAATCATCGTCGCCCGAGCCCGTGCGAAGGAACATTCCGGTCTTGAATAGCCGCGTGCCGTCCGTAAAAACGAGATTATCGAGAACTGACATCGCAAAAGCTCGCTTTCCTTTCGGCGACTGGACAAGCTCAAGGCGCGCGCCTTCCTCGCGCTCCAATTTCATGAGCACCAGGCCTGCGAGGCCACCAGCGACGACGTCTACAGCGCAGAGCAAGCCAGGTGAGATCCCGCCGTGCTGGATATCGAACAGGTGCATCGCAACCTTCTGTGACATCGGTATGAACTGGTTCGCATCATGGTTTTTGGTATAGACCCGAACGTGGCTTGGTACCGGGGAACTGGTATTGGGATCGAAACAGATCGGGTAGGCGCGCTTCGAATTAATCACCCGCGTGAGCTTGGTTTTCAGGAGGGCTCGGCGCGCGGGGTCAACCTCCGTCTCCTCGTCCATCAAAATCACTTCGTTGGGTCCGCGCCTCGGATTCCTTGGCACATCGTGGAATATAACGCGGCGTATCGCGAGCTTCGCGAGGTCATCGCTCGTAATCACTGGAATCTCCTCCTCGGACCCAAAACCTCTAAACGATCTGTGAACCTCCGTATCATAACTCCGGCATAACATACACCTCAAAAACCGGGAACGCAATCGGAGGGGTCATCTCGGCGGTCGCCGGGTTCACAGTTATTACTGCGTTGAGCGTCGCTCTGCGCACGCCTCGCCAAGGCACGCTTTGACGGCATATCCACTGATGTGCCACGCCCCGGCTTAGGGCTTGCCGTCAGATGAAACGTAATCACTCATAGATTGGATGCAGCCTTCTGACCATATCGGGGGATCAATGCGACTTGGCGACTTCAATGGCCTTCTCAAGCTGATTGTCAGTGCCTCGTAGCGCAGCTTCCGATGACCAGGGAATCGGGACGTCGGGCGGGATCCCGTGCCCTTCGTACGATTTCCCCTGCCAAGTATAGAACGCCGCCTTGGGAAGAATAACGAGATACCCCTGGCCCACTTTGAAGCCGGTTCCGCCGAGCAGCCGCCCCGCTGTCTCGGTTCCGACAATCGTGGCCAGCTTGTTTTCGGCGGCGAATGCGGTAATCATTTCCCCTGCGCTCACGGTATGCTCGTTAACGAGTAGCACAATGCGTCCATGAGATCTCTTCGGCCCCAGCCCCTCGGTCATCAGCACCACTGAGCCGTCCCGCCCAGCATGGCGCAGGGCCACGAGCGGGATGGCCAGTTTGCTCGACGGAATCCATCCGAAACGCCTCAGTGATTCCTTCTGAACCCCTCGCTCAGCAGATTTGCGAGTGACGCTGTAGCCGATTGGAATCCGGTCAGGTGTTAAATGGCTCATCAAGCGGAGCAAGCCAAGCCCGCCTCCAAGATTACCCCGAAGGTCCACAATGAGGCGGTCGCAGCCGCTCAAGTCGGCGAAAGCCTTGTCGAGCGAACGCGCTACGTCGATTCCCAAAAGCCCAGGAAAGATGGTGGCCTTGAGATACCCGATGCCGCCGTCGAGTTTGCGGGAAATCACCGGAATGGGTTCAGCATAGGGCTGTCTTCGCGTCCGCGGTTTCGGAACTACAATTTTGGCTCCGGTTTCCTGCCGATCGCTCTTCCTCAGCGTCACGGAAACTGTAGTTCCCATGGGGAACATGGGCTGCTGGGGCGGCGCGATCGGCTGGCCCTCGATTGCCAAAAGGATGTCTAACGGACGGATTCCAGCAAGATCGGCCGGGCCTCCCACGTGAACATCCTGAAACATCCAGCGCAAACCCTGAGGCGTTTCGGCCTTGCGGAAGGTGGCGCAGACGGCGAGCCGGCCGGGAACTCGATTGACGGACTGATGAAAAAATCCCGTGTGACTCGTCCCGAGTTGCCGGACCAGGTCATGCATGGCGCTTTCGAATCGCGCGGGATCGTCAGCGTCGAGAATTGTTTTCTTGTTCACCTCAACCAGCGCGGTCCAGCTTTTGCCGTTGAAGCGCGGATCGAAATACTGTTTCTCGACCGTCCTGCAGGTCTTGTGAAATATCTTTTCGCGATCAGTTCTTGAAAGCTGCATTGAGAGTTCCACCATGAGCGGCGATACGGCCTGTTCCGGCGCCGATGGCCACGAACGGGGCCCAATAATAAGGCGCGGTTTGATGGCCGTATCGCTGAAGAATGTCCATCTCGGCTCGATTCAATGCGGCAGGCACATCCATGCCGCGGGCCAGTTGCGCGTAAAAATCCTCCATCAGCGTGGCCGTGTAACGATCGCTTGTCGGCCAAAGGCTCGCCACCACGTTTTTCGCTCCAGCCATCAGAAATGCACCCACAAGGCTGTCGACGCCTTCTTCGCCTTCAATCTTCCCGATTCCGGTATCGCATGCGGAGAGAGTAACCAGGTCCGCTTTGAGCGAGAGGGTACGAATTTCCCTGGCTTGCCAGAGGCCGTCTTCAGTGGAATGCGGGCCGTCGGCGAATAACAATGCGGATCGGTCCGGCTCGCCTTTATTCACAACACCGTGAACGGCAAAATGCATGATCTTGAAATCGTCCAGGGGTTCGGATTTCAACTTCTCTTCGGTAGCATTCGTTCCCAGCAGTACGCGCACCGGCGGACCGATGGCGTCGGCTGCCGCCTTGACCTCCTCCCCGGCATAGGCGAGCGGAGCGACGTGAGGATTGCTTAGATCGAATACCCCCCTCACCACGTCCGCGAGATCGCCGGCGACTCCGCTGTTAGACCGCTTCAATGTTGCCCCGGTATAACCCACTCCCAGAAACGCATACTTGGCCGCCGGGTGAGTGTCATGCCGCAACACGTAAAGAACCGTCGCGGACGGAACTACACTGATCACGTGCGATTCCGCCACATACCGGCCGGAGGAATCCATGAGCGCGTCGAAAGGAACGTTGTTCAGTTTACCGTCCGGAATTACGATCAGCCGGTGTTCGTTCAGGTCCTGGATGCAATCACGAAAAACCTCCGTGTATAGCTGTTGTGCTTGAGCATCGGCGGGTTTCTTCGCCGTAACGCGCGTCAGATACTCCCTGATCGTCCTCTCGATTTGGCTGCGACTGACCAGAATCTTCACTCGGGCGTTCTGGCGCGTGACGAGCAGACAGAACGAGTGCGGCTCGCTCAGGACATATTCCAGCACGGCCTCATGAGGATCAAGAGCCTGCTGGAGTATCTCGAGGGAGACTGGCTTGAGTGGAATCAATCTTCTAAACTGCGCTTTGTCGTATTCTGACTTGGCAAGCTTCGTCTCTGCTTCATCAAGATCACTCAGTAACCTGGTACGCTCAGCGGTGGATTCCGGCCCGCGCAACTGGCGCTGCAGGTCTGTGATCTCGATCTCGGCGGGATTTGCGTCACTCATGGCCTCCGCCTTTACCTCTCGGGGATCGCGAAGAGCATCGGACATTCCCCGGCCTCGTGCCCGCTCCACGATTTCGAAGGCCACGCCGTCATCTTTCAGCGACAAAACGGCCAGTTGGAAGTGCTCAGTATAAATCTCGCTCATCGTCCCCACGAGGGAACTCTCGAGCGTTGGAGTAGGCACACCGATAAGCATCCCGTCCACCATGTCAGCGGCCTCCGAAAAAAGCGCATCGGCTGTTTTGTAATCGCCTTGGGTCTCCTTCAATTCCGCTTCGACGGCCAGGTAATGGGGAAGCTCGTAGGGAGCTTCCACCTGGCGGACGGCTTCAATCCCGCGCGTTATGCAATCCTCCGCGTTCGACAGTTGTCCCTCCTTGCGGTAGAGATCGGTCAGCCGGAACATCGCGTCGGCGAAAATTCGAGGAAGATTGGTTCGCGTTGCGACGGCCGCTGTCTGCTCGAAGTACTGCTTGGCTCGATTATCATTCCCGGCCCGCTCCTCAAGCTCGCCCGCCTCGCGCGAGAGGTCCGCTTCAGCTCCGACAATTCCGTCGCGGCGGGCGTGCCTCAAGGCGTTTGCCAGCAACCGCCTCGCTTCGTTGTAGCGCCCCAACGCGCTTAGCGCGCCGATTTTGGCTATGTAGGCTCGGTACGGATACGGTGCATCGGGATTTGATTTCATGAGCGCCAGGGCGCGGTTCGCGGCTTCCAGGCCCTTGCTGGCCATCCCGTCTTGGGTGAGGCCGTCGGACATGTAGGTCAGGAACACGTCCTCTCCGCCGATATCGTGGTGTAACGCGCATTGCACCAGAGCGCCAATCACCTTCTTGCCCGCATCCGTGCCATCGCCGTTCACAAATGCCAGAATTCCCAGCCAGCCCGTGGCGCGGCTTTGCCACGTTGTGTCGTGGACAGATTTCGCAACCTGCAGCGCTTCGCTCCAATCGTGCTCGGCGTCTACCGTGTTGGTATTGAGGTCTACAATCCCCTTCACAGTCAGGCAACGCAGTTTCAGATGAAGATCACTTTGCACAATTGGATTCTGCAATTGGCGCTTGAGGTATTGCGCCGCCTCGGAATAGGAACCCTTCTCCACGTCAGCCTCGACGCAACTAATTCTGGCGTAAAGCGCGTCAGTCTGGTCTCCCCGCTCCGCGAAGAGCCGCCCTGCTTTGGCGAAGTACGGTCGCGCTGCCTGCCAATTGTCGAGCGAGGCGAGATAGTCGGCTTGGGCGAGCAATTTCTGGGGATTGCGTGACGTGAGAACTGCAAAATTCGGAGATCGCCAGTGGATGTATCCGAGGATATACAGGAGAAAGACGGCAAGGCAGACGACGATTGCCCCGCCCGCAATGCCGAAAATTCGGAGCAACCGTCTCCCGCTTCGGCCGCTCATAGTGCAATGACTTTACAACGGGAACCCCGAATCGTTCAAGTGTCAATCGAGTGAGGAATGGATTCTGGGCCGGGGGGAAAACCAGCTAGACGCCGGGCCGCCCTGAATTGAGCATCCCACAACATGTTGGCAGTCAAGAGGTCGAGGCGTATGCTAGCCCTATTGGCGATCAAAAGGTCTGACCAAGGAGAGCAGGCGCGATGGGTGAGACAAGACAACCGGTTTTGCAGGGCACACTTGACCTGATGGTGCTCAAGACTCTTGAGACGATGGGGCCGATGCACGGCTTCGGCATCGCGCGCCGCATCGAGCAGGTCTCAGAAAACCTGCTTTATCTGAACCAGGGGACGCTTTACCCGGCGCTCCTTCGACTGGAGCAGAAGGGCCACATCAAGTCCCGATATGCCCGGTCCGAGAGCAACCGCCGCGCCCGCTATTATGAGCTCACAAAATCCGGCCGGAGGCAGCTTGCGCGGGAAAAAGACAGTTGGGAACAGATGGCCGCCGTGATTTACAGGATGTTGGAGGCGCAATGAGGTTGGAGATGGAAACGTTTCGGGTAGTCGCATCGCGCTTCCTGGCGCTCTTTCGCCGCGGACGCCTCGAAAGAGAATTGAACGAAGATATTCAAGCCCATCTCGAGATGCTCGTGGCGGAGAATATCCAGCAGGGTATGACTCCTGAAGAAGCGCGCTATGCGGCCAGACGAAGCTTTGGCGGCGTTGAACAAACGAAGGAAACCTATCGCAGTCAGCGCAGTCTACAGAGCCTGGAAACGCTTGTCGAAGACCTTCGATACGGCCTGCGCCAGTTACGCCGCAATCCGGGCTTCACTGCGGTCGCCATTATTACGCTGGCTCTGGGCATTGGTGCGAATACGGCCATTTTCAGCGCGGTGAACGCGGTGCTACTCCGACCGTTGCCGTTCTTCGAACCCGGGCGGCTGGTAAGTATCACCTCAGCGCAAATTCCTCGCATGAGAGGACGGGAAGCCTCTTATCCTGACGTTCTCGACTGGCGAGCCCGGAACCACGTCTTCGGCCAGATGGCAGTGTTCCGAACGGAAAACTTTACGCTCACCGGAATGGGTGAGCCAGAACACGTACCGGGAGCGGTCGTATCCGCGAACCTGTTCTCGACGCTCGGGGTGGCTCCTGTTCTGGGACGGTCCTTTGTGCCGGAGGACGACCGACCGGGGTCGGCCAACGGGACGAATACAGTCATTCTAAGCCACGGTTTCTGGCAGCAGGAGTTCGGGTCTGACTTGCAAGTCGTGGGCCGCCGAATTGATCTCGATGGTCGTCTTTACACTATCGTGGGCGTAGCGCCGTCCGGCTTTCAGTTTCCGATCCAGAGCGAGCCGGTCGCCCTGTGGACGACTATCGCAGTTGACATGCCCCATGGTGGCAATGGTATGGCAGCCGAGCGAGGAGCACACTATCTGGACGTCATTGCTCGGCTCAAATCCGGGGTAAGCATCGCCCAGGCGCAAGGCGAAATGCGCGTGATCGTCAGGACGATGAATAAGGAGCACCCGAATATCCACCCTCGCGCCGCACGGATCATGCCGCTCCTCGACGGCTTGGCGGGGCCCGCTCGTCCGGCGCTGCTGATTCTGTTGGGCGCCGTCGGCTGCTTGTTGCTCGTCGCCTGCGCTAACGTTGCTAACCTCCTGCTGGCGCGCGCCGCCACAAGGCAAAGGGAAATGTCGATCCGGGCAGCATTGGGCGCAAGCCGCGGTCGGGTAATAAGGCAGCTTCTCACCGAAAGCGTGCTGCTTTCATTGACCGGTGGAGCGATCGGATTGTTGGTGGGCCTGCGCGGAGTGAACGTTCTGATCCGGATCATCCCGGTAGACATCCCTCGGTTGTCGCAAGCGGGTCTCGATGGGCGCGTCCTGGTTTTCACGGCTGCGGTGTCGCTTTTGACGGGTATCCTGTTCGGCCTAGCTCCCGCTTTCTCTCGCTCCGAGTTCGCGTTGTCGGAATCCCTTAAAGAGTCCGGTCGCGGGCCGTCAGAGGGGCGCCGTCGTACTCGTACCCACGGTGTTCTGGTCGTGGGCGAAATGGCAATGGCCCTAGTTCTCTTGACAGCCGCCGGATTGCTAATCCGAAGTTTTCTCAGTCTCGAACGCGTCCATCCGGGATTCGATCCTCACCACGTCCTGAGCGTTCGTCTGGACTCTCCACCACACGTCTCACACGCTCGACAATTCGCCTTTTTTAGCCAAATTCTTCAACGCGTCAGGGATTTGCCCGGCGTCCGCTCGGCGAGCGGCATTTTTGGTTTGCCGTTCAGCGAAGTTAATGCCAACACCGGGTTTGCCATCGAGGGCCGCCCGGTCGCCGAAGGCAATCGGCCTGTGACGAACTACATGGCGGTGGCACCTAATTATTTTCGCACTCTCGGAATACCGCTGCGAGACGGGCGCGACTTCACCGCGCACGACAATCTGAACGCTCCACCGGTGGCAATAATTAATGAAACGCTGGCAAAGCGGTTCTTTCCGGGTGAAAACCCTATTGGTCACCGCATTCAACCTGGCATCAGCAACGGCTATGGTGATAAGGAGCCGATGCGCGAGATTGTGGGCGTCGTTGGGAATGTAAAGTTACAGAGTCTCGCTTCAGGTCCAGAATCTGAGTGCTACGTTCCGCTAGCTCAAAGTCCTCTCGGCTTAATGACGCTGGTGGTCAGGACCAGCGGCGACCCTATGCAAGTTGTTCCTGCCCTACGGACTGTCATTGCCTCAGCAAACAAGAACATGACCGGATACAATATCAAGACACTTGACGAGTTGGTTGGGAAGTCTGTGGCCCAACCTCGGTTTGTCACTCTGCTCCTGGGACTCTTCGCAGGATTGGCTATGCTTCTGGCCGCCGTGGGTCTTTATGGCCTGATCGCATACTCTGTCGCGCAACGCACGCACGAGATCGGAGTTCGTATGGCGCTCGGAGCACAGAAGCGCGACGTGCTCAAACATATTGTTGGACAGGGTTTCAAGTTGACCCTCATCGGCGTAAGCATTGGGATCACTGTCGCCTTGGTTCTCACCCCGCTTCTTGGTAGCCAGCTCTACGGCGTGAAGCCCACCGACCCGGTGACTTTCACGGCTGTAGCGCTGGCGTTGCTAGGTGTTGCTCTCCTCGCTTGCTACATTCCAGCCCGGCGGGCGGCGAGGATCGATCCCATGGTGGCCCTGCGCCACGAGTGAGCGGCTGATCTTAGCCCGTCGAAACGGGATTTAGAGCGGCCGTTCTAGAGGTGAGCGGAGTTCTTCCAGCCGCGAGTCCGCTCAGCCCTGTGCCTGCGCGCCTGAATCTCGGCAGCCTTCCAGTAAATGGCTCTCCCACGAGATATCCCAGGCGGTCCGCGAATGCTTCTCTCGGAACCGGACAAAGCCGGGATGCAGCTCAACTACCATCTGGCGGTGGGCGATACGTTCGGGCAGTTCGCGCTTAATCGATCTTCGAAGTATGGTCATTGCGGTATCCTCCTCGGGCCTGGCAAAGGTGGAGGGCAGAGCGATGGTGCCGCCCTGCCCGAGCGCATTCATTCCGTCGCGGATTTTTCACCGCGTTTCTGCTTGGTCCTGGTAGGCTTCGAGTGCTCGCTCGCGGCCGTTTTGATCGCTTCAACGTCGAGGCCCCAGCGGGCAGCCGTTTCAAACAGGGGTCGGGCTTCGGGCCGTCGTCGACGACCGCAGTAAAGGGTGTAGCTACCACCACCACCTCATGGACTACAAGAACGATCTCACGACAAGCTTCGCCGATGGCAAAGCCTGTTCAGCGAAGCATTGCAAAGGATGTCCGACTCCACCTGGCTAGCGGCGCACGGCTTTTCGGTCAAATAAATTCTTCATGCCTCGCCAGCGACGGCCATCCGTAGCTTCTAAGTTAAAATCCTCCAGCCACTTACACGCCCAACCTCCTGAATTTTGACAGAAATCGCTTTCGGTCGGACGATTTCCCTGATGCCCTACAGAATAACAGGACCGGAGAGATCAATGAGTAGCATTCATATGGCAAGATTCACCACCCCTGAACAGGGGCGGCCTGAAACGCAGGGCGGTCCGCCAACCGTAGGGTTGACCTCCCCGCACGATATGCCGCACACGGGGGAGGATTTGCATAGCGCCCCACACGGAGTCGAGAGGCTCCTCACGAGCAAGGAAGCGTCTGAAGTTCTGAAAATTCACCCCAAAGTGCTCGAACGGATGGCAAAGCGCGGCGAGGTGCCGGCGCTGAAAGTCGGCAAGTTCTGGCGGTATCGCGCCAGCACGCTAGACGCCTGGATCAATTCGAGGTTAGAATCGGGACGCCAACCGTGCCGCATGGAAACTTCATTTTGACAAGGAGAAACCATGACGGCGCGATATCAGTATGGAAATTTGACAACACGAAAGCGGAAGAAAGGGCCAGACGTTTGGCAATTCCGCTGGATGGAAAACGGAAAACCCAAATCAGTGTTAATTGGAACAGTCAAGAAATACCCAACGCGAGCCGATGCGGAGAGAGCGGTTGAACATCTCCGTATCACGATCAACGCGGAAAACCCACAACAAAACTTTCACTCGGTCACGGTGGGAGCGCTCATTGACCGGTTTATGGAAGAGTATGCGCCGAAGCGTTGCCGCGAGAACACGCGGAACAATTACCGAGGTTTGTTCAACAATCATATCCGCGCGAAGTGGGAAGCCGAGTTTGTCCAGAATGTGAAAACGACAGCCGTAGAGGACTGGCTCGAATCCTACCCGCATTCGCGGCAAATCAAATCTCACGTTCGTAACCTGATGCACACGCTCTTCCAGGCTGCCATCCGCTGGGAGATGGTTGAGCGTAATCCAATCGACTTGGTGCGCCAGTCGAGCAAAAGGCTGAAGAAGCCGGGCGTCCTAACGCCGGCGGAATTCAAAGTCCTTTTGCAAATGCTCGCCGAACCTTATAGGACGATGGTGATAACCGTCGCCTGTTTGGGATTGCGGGTGTCGGAACTCGTTGCCTTGAAATGGGGCGATCTCGACTTTCAAAACCTCGCCGTGCAGGTGGGGCGTGCTTTTGTGCGCGGAGAGGTCAATCCCACCAAGACTGATGCGTCGGAGGGCGTCTTGCCATTGGACCCAGACCTTGCCGAGGTGCTCCTGGCTCACAGGCAGCGAGCCGTTTACGTCTCGGATGCCGACTACGTCTTTGCCAACGAATCCGGCAATCCACGCTGGCCTGAGTCGATGCTTACCGACCACATCAAGCCGGCGGCGGCAAAAGCCGGGGTGGGTAATGTCGGTTGGCACACATTCAGGCACACGTACTCGACCTTGCTTCACGCCCTTGGCACAAAGCCAGCCGTCCAGAAGGAAGTGCTGCGCCATGCCAATATTCAAACAACGCTGAACGTTTACACCCGGGCTATTTCAGAGGAAAAGAGGAAGGCGGCATCCGAAGTGGCCCACACTTTGTACGAATTTGTACCTACTGGAAAGGCCAAATCTGCGTAAGTTATTCAAAATGCTGGCGGGGACGACGGGGCTCGAACCCGCGACCTCATGCGTGACAGGCATGCGTTCTAACCAGCTGAACTACGTCCCCGTAAAAGCAGTGACCTGCGGCAAGTGACGAGCAGAAAGCAAAAAAGCGTTGCTGCTTTCTTGAAGTTTATTATAAGCGATGTTTTTCGATTTGTCTTTCGGCGAATGGAATCGGCCCAATTTAATGTTAAGGTCTCATCGCACTATCCAAATTGGCGGGCAAAATTGTTAGCCGCGAAAAACGAAATGCAAGAATGCAAAGAGAAAAACCGAGAAGAAGAACAAAGACAAAAGCGGAACTTCCTACTTTGCCATCCTCTCGCTTAGATTTTTTCCGTTACTCAGTGCTGCATTGCAATGGTGGGCGGTATCCGGATCGAACGGATGACCTTCTGCTTGTAAGGCAGACGCTCTGACCGGCTGAGCTAACCGCCCAAGTCTTTCAATTCAAGAGCTTGGGGGAACATCATTTAGGGCAATTTCAATTGGGTGTCGGTTTTGGTGTAGATCTCCCCCAAAACTCCCCCGGAACCGGCAGCATCGGGGAACCTTGCCTGCCATTCCAGCATAACCCTCAATGCGTCCGGGTTCAACGGAATCACGGGCACCGGCCCGCTTCGGCGAGGAGCCACCAGCTATCCGGCTCGTTTCTTTAAAAGGTCCGATCGTGATCGACAGCCGCAGCGGAGCCTGTGGAAATGTGTTGCCATTAAGCGGTAACATGGTGAGCATGTTCGGCCTGAAAACAAGGGGCAAAGACCCCACGGACGATAGGTGCTCGTTCTGCAGCAAGCCCCGGAATAAGGTGATGGACCTCGTAGCCAACCCCTCCCGCACGGCATACATCTGTAATGAATGCATTGAAGCGTGCTTCTCCGTGCTCCCTACTAAAGATCAAGTGCCGAAGCCTCACAGATCAAGAGACTAAAACTCCAAAGTAGCCTGGTAGATTTAGGACACGAGTCCGTTTTTGTTCCAATCTAACCAGGCTTGCTGTGTCACCCGTCCCTCACGAAGCCCAGTCCCGCGGTCGGGTTGGGCGCTCCCTCGAGATGCACTGTCGGGGTTGAGACTCTTTCAGTGCCTGCTCGATCTGTCTTTGCAAAAAGATGAAGGGCCGAAGCCCGGCTATCGACAGGCCATCAAGCCAGCCTCCTTTGACGCCGCCAATGACAAACGTCGGCGTGCCACGGATT